>CACJFE010000001.1 GCA_902592655.1 uncultured Pelagibacteraceae bacterium
TCGCTGTGAACAATAAATGCATGGACAACTCCGTTTTCTTTAAGTGCCTCGGCAAAAGGAATCATCCATTTTTTATCAAATACTCCTATTACTTGTCTTTTTACTTGTGCTGGGCTACTTAAAGGTCCAATTAAGTTAAAGATAGTTTTCTTTCCCATTTTTTTTCTAGCAGGTCCCACATGCCTCATTGCCGAATGATAATTAGGTGCAAACATAAAAGCAAAATTAAATTTTTTTATACTTTCTTCTGCTTCATTAGGTTTTAAATTAATATTTATTTTTAAAGCTTCTAATACATCTGCAGACCCGCAGTTTGAAGAAACAGCTTTATTGCCATGCTTAGCAACTTTCACACCCATACTTGCTAAAACTATTGCAGCTGCAGTAGAGATATTTAAAGAGTTCTGTCCATCTCCTCCAGTACCACATGTATCTATAGTATTTTTGTCAGCTTCAACTTTTAATGCCTTTTTTCTCAGGACGAAAATTCCACCAGCTAACTCATCTTTTGTTTCACCTTTTTTTGAAAGTGAGTCTAAAATTTCAATAATAGAGTTTTCATCATATTTACCTTCCATAAGCTCATTAAATAGAATTTTACTTTCATCAAAGGAAAGATTCTTACCTTTTTTTAAACTTTCTATAAATTTAGACATTTAATTGGTTATAAAGTTTTTTATTAATTTAATACCTACTTTTGTACTTATACTTTCAGGATGAAACTGAAATCCATGAATATTATATTTTTTATGCATTAACCCCATAATTGTTCTATTTTTAGTTTCAGCCGTGATAATGAGATTATTTGGAAATTTTTTACGATCAACGACTAAACTATGATACCTGGTAGCTTCAAAGTTATTTTGTATATTCCTAAATAATCCTTTTTTATTATGCCTAATTTTGCTGGTTTTTCCATGCATTAAATTTTTTGCATTAATAATTTTACCGCCGAAAACCTGACCAATTATCTGATGACCTAAACAAACTCCAAGTATTGGAATTTTTTTATAAACTTCTTTTACTATTTTAAGACAATTACCGGCTTGATTAGGATTTCCAGGACCTGGCGAAATAACAATTTTATCATATTTTTTTCTTAAAATCGTTTTACCGTCTATTTTATCATTTCTTATAACTTCAACATTTTTTTTAATTTTTGAAATATAATGAAATAAATTATAAGTGAAGCTGTCGTAATTATCTATTAATAAAATTTTCATTTAATCTACTGCCCTCATTAAAGCTTTAGCTTTATTAACCGTTTCTGCGTATTCTTTTTCAGGCTTACTGTCTGCTACGACTCCAGCTCCTGCTTGAACATAAAATTTATCATCTTTTATAAGCGCTGTTCTCAAAGCAATACAAGTGTCAAATTCATTGTTAGGAGTAAAATAGCCTATACCCCCCGCGTACAATTTTCTTTTATTTTTTTCAAGTTCGTCAATTATTTCCATTGCTCTTATTTTTGGTGCACCACTCACTGTTCCCGCTGGAAAACCTGATAAAAGAGCTTCAAAAATTGATGTTTGATTATTAAATTTTCCAGTAACATTCGAGACAATGTGCATTACATGAGAATATTTTTCTACCTTAAATCTTTCAGTTACTTTAACAGAATTAATTTTACAAACTTTTCCAACATCATTTCTTCCGAGATCTAACAACATAAGGTGTTCAGCTAATTCTTTTTTATCTTTAAGTAAGTCAGCCACGTATTTTTTGTCCTGACTTTTTGACCTTCCTCTTGGTCTAGTCCCAGCAATTGGTCTTATGGTAATTTCATTATTTCTAAGCCTTACCAGAATTTCTGGACTACTTCCCAGTATATTAAAATCTTCATAATTAAAGTAAAACATAAAAGGCGAAGGGTTTAACTTTCTTAGATGATTATAAATTTCAATTGGACTTTTATTTATTTTTCTCTCAAATCTTTGACTTAAAACTACTTGAAAAATATCACCTTTTTTTATGTAAGATTTTGCTTTTTTAACAAGCGATTTAAATTTATTTTTTGAAGTATTAGATTTGATAACACTTTTGTTTACTTTAAATGTAAATTGATCAGGAAGTTTTATGTTACAAAAATTATCATATAGTTCAAATTTTTTAAGTATCGAAATATATGTTTCACTATAATCTTTAATCTTGGTGTCAGAATAAATATTTTCAATGTAGTATATTTTTTTCTTTAAATTATCGTAAATAACTAAATTTTTTGGTCGAGAAAGTCTTACGTCAGGAATCTTTAAATCGTCCTTACATTTATTTGGAATTTTTTCAATATATCTTATTATGTCGTAAGAGAAGTAACCAACCAACATCGATGCCATAGAGGGCAATTCTTTTGGTATATCAATTTTAAATTCTCTAACTAATTTGTTTATATATTTCAAAGGGTTAGATTTAATTTTAGTTTTTTTTCCATTGTTGTTTAAAATAATCTCATTTGAGCGAATATCCCAAATTTTATCAGGATTGAGACCTATTATTGTATATCGCCCTCTAATAATACCTTTTTCAACAGACTCGAAAATAAAACTATTTTTTTCAGCAAGAAGAAATTTATAAAGATTTTCAACCTTATAGTAGTTTTTACAACTAGAGGAGCTAAACAGAAGTTGATTTTTTTTTCTAGAGTGATGTTTCCTAAAATCTTTTAAACTTTTATTTATTCTCATTAAAATGAATTCTTGACTCGCTCTATTGTCTTTTTATTTAGTTCAACATTATATTTTTGGTTGAGTTTATTATCATGAGATTGAAAAATTTTATTGATTAAATTTAACCGAGCTTTTGCTTCATATTGCTCATATTTATTACTTCCTTTTTTAAGATCTTTAAAATTAGTTGAAACACCTAACACAAGAAAGTTTTTAGTAAGAGTATTATTGGTTATTAGATCTATTTTACCATCATCTGTTAAAAAAATTCTTTTTATAATGCCTTCGGAAAAGATTTCATTTTGTTTCAAACTATCAATTTTATAATCTTTAATTTCTAATTTATTATCCAATGCAAATTTCTTGAATTTTTCTTTATCTAAAGCACCCATACTAATATCTTTTATAATTGATGTGTTATTTTCTATTTTGGTCTTAAAACTTAATTGAGCGTTTAAAGCTTCCTGAACTTCAGGGTCATTAATTGTTCTATTCTTTTTATCAACATCAAATATTTCAGCTATGTAATATTTATTATCTAAATTTATAACTTCAGGTGAATTAATCGATTTTAAATTGTAAATTTTTTTAAACAAATTATCAGATAGATTTTTGATCTTATTTTTACTTTCATCTTCCTTTTTAGCATTAATTTTTTTTATTGATATAATTGATAAATTGGCATTTTCAGCTGCGTTATTAAAAGATTGTCCATCTAATATATTATTTTCAATAGTATCTAATTGTTTAAAAAAAGCTTCGTTATATTCCTTATCACCGCTAATTTTTTCAGGTGAAATTTCTGCATAACGAACGCTTTTATACTCTGTGAAAAAAAAGTCTTTATTTTTTTCAAAAAGTTCTTTTTTATCTTCATCAGTAGGTTTATATTTAGAATGAAATTTTTCTAAATCGATATATCTAATCGTTTTTGACTGATTTTCTTTTCTGTATTCTTTATTAACTAAGATTTCTGGAACAACTATTCCACCAGATAAAGAGCTCAAGAATTGCCTTTTTTTTTCTTGTTTAGCGATATTTGTTTCAAAGGTTGGAGCTGTTATACCACTTGTTATTAAAAATTTCTCATACTCAGTTCTTGAAAATTTATCATCTTTGATAAACAGTTCATCATTTTTAATAATCTTTCTTAAAGAGTTATCATTTACAATTATCTTTAGCTTTTCAATTTCTAAATCCATAATTTTTTTTCCAATATATTCAGATAATATTTTTTCAATTAGATCTGTTTTGGGTAAATTTTTAATTTGTTTCTCAGTGAGATTTAATCTTTGGAGGTAATCAACAAATTCTTGGGTGCTAACTTTTTTAGAGTCTATTGATGCTATTACATTTTGATTTCCTCCTCTAAATACGTCACCCATCCCCCAAAACACAAATGGAAGAATTATTATCCCAACCAAGAGTTTTACAAAAAACGACTTAGAAAATTTTCCTATTGAAGTTATCATTATTATAATCTATTAAGTTTTTAAAATTATACACCTATAAATTAAATTTTATATTAAGGCAAATAATGAGATATTTTATCGGAAATTGGAAAATGTTTGGTGTTCCAAAGTCTATAAATATACTTAATAAAATTAATTCTTTTCATTCAAAAGATAAAAATCGTCGAAAATATAGAGTAATTTTTACTCCCCCATACACCTTATTAGAGACTTATGCCAAATATTTTAGGAACAAAAGGATTTCTATTGGGTCTCAAAATTGCTACCAAAAAGATCTATATTCCTCTAACACAGCTGCAGTCAGCCCCTTTATGATAAGAGCCGTTGGGGCTAAATATACATTAATAGGTCATTCCGATAACCGTAGCGAAGGTGATACAAACGATATGCTAAAAGATAAAGTTAAATTTGCTTTAAAGAATAATTTGAAAGTAGTTTTTTGTATAGGAGAAAATAAAAAAGATAAAAAAAATAATAGAACATTTAGTGTTTTAAAAAATCAAATTACAAAAGTTTTGGAAAAAAAATTTAATAGAAATAATATAATTGTTGCATACGAACCTGTATGGTCTATTGGAACTGGAAAAATACCTACCAAAAAGGAGTTAGAAAAAACAACAATGCATATTAAAAAAGTTTTAAAACATTTATTCAAGACTAAAAGTCCTGCTGTTCTTTATGGCGGTTCGGTAGATGGAAGCAATGTTGAAATGTTTAAAGAAATTAGAGATATTGATGGTTTTTTAATTGGCGGAGCATCAAAATCCTCTAAAAAATTTATTGATATAATAAAAAATTACTATAGATAAGCATTATGGAAGATCTATTAATATTAATCAATATTATCTTAGCTATAATACTGATTATTGTCGTGCTTTTACAAAGGTCAGAGGGCGGGGCACTAGGCTTAGGTGTTTCACAAGATAATTTTACTTCAGCTAGAACAGTAGGGACATTCTTAACCAAATTCACCTCTATAATCGCCGCTTTATTTATAATTTGTAGTATTGCAATAGTAGCAATTTCAAGAGATGAATTTCGTGAAACACAATCGGTTTTAGAAAAAGAGGAAGAAGAAAATTCGAACCTTCCACAAATTCCTCAATCTAAGTAATAAAGACTTTGTAATTATCAATTAATGGATTATAACATACTTCCATGGCGCGATATATTTTTGTCACTGGCGGCGTGGTTTCATCTTTAGGCAAAGGATTATCTTCAGCTTCTTTAGCATACTTGTTACAATCAAGAGGTTACAAAGTTAGAATTAGAAAACTTGATCCATATTTGAATGTTGATCCAGGCACTATGAGTCCATTTCAACACGGCGAGGTTTTTGTAACTGATGATGGCGCTGAAACTGATTTAGATTTAGGACACTATGAACGGTTCTCAGGTATTTCTGCAAAAAAATCAGACAATATTACAACAGGAAAAATTTATAGCGATGTTTTAAAGAGAGAGAGACAAGGCAAATATTTAGGAAAAACTGTTCAAGTAATTCCACATATAACTAATAGGATAAAGGAATTTATAAAAAATGACGTAGTAAAAGAGGATTTTGTAATTTGTGAAATTGGAGGCACGGTAGGAGATATAGAGAGTCTTCCATTTTTGGAGGCTATAAGACAATTTTCTAACGAGACAGGAAGAAAAAATACTTTGTTTATACATCTCACTTTGGTTCCATATATGAAAGCTTCTGATGAAATTAAAACTAAACCAACTCAACATTCTGTAAAAGAGCTTAGGAGTATAGGAATTCAACCAGACATAATTATTTGTAGATCGGAAAGGAGTATTCCAATAGATCAAAGAAAGAAAATATCTTTGTTTTGTAATGTGTCTATAGAGGATGTTATTGAAACCGTTGATGTTAAAACAATTTATGAGGCGCCAATCAGTTTTAATAAGGAGAAATTAGATGAAAGAGTATTAAAATACTTTAAAATAAAGTCTCAAAAAAAAGTAAACCTTACTCCATGGAAAAAAATTACTCGATTAGTTTTAGAAACAAAAAATAAAGTAAATATTGCTATTATTGGTAAGTATGTTGAACTAAAGGATGCATATAAATCACTAGACGAGGCTTTAACTCATGGTGGGATAGCTAATAATTTAAAAGTTAATTTAATTAGAATTGAATCTGATTTTTTAAAACCAAAAGAAATAAACAAAAGATTAAAAGATGTTTCAGGAATTTTAATTCCAGGTGGATTTGGCAAAAGAGGAACTGAGGGAAAAATAGCAGCTATTAACTTTGCAAGAAAAAATAAAATTCCATTTTTAGGCATTTGTTTTGGTATGCAAATGGCAGTTATAGAATTTGCAAGAAATAGTTTAAATATAAAAAAAGCAACATCTAGTGAATTTGGACCATCAAAAGCCTCAGTTGTCGGGTTGATGAGTGAGTGGACAAAAGATGGCAAATTGATGAAGGGAACTGATAAAGACTTAGGTGGAACAATGCGATTAGGCATTTATGAAGCAAGACTTAAAAAAGACACAAAAATAAGTAAGATTTATAACTCATTGAAAATACAAGAGAGGCACCGTCATAGATATGAAGTTAACATTAACTTTAAAGAGAAATTCGAAAAGAGAGGAATGATTTTTTCAGGATTGTCACCAGACAATAAATTACCTGAGATTATAGAGTTAAATGATCACCCATGGTTTATTGGAGTACAGTTTCACCCTGAATTTAAATCTAGACCTTTAGCACCGCATCCTTTATTCTCATCATTTATTAAAGCTGCAAAAAATAATTCAAAAAAATGATTAATCATAAAGTCAAATGCTCAAATTTTGAAATAGCAAATAATAAGCCATTTACTTTAATTGCAGGACCGTGCCAGGTCGAAAATGAGGAACACGCTTTAAAGATTTCAACAGAATTGAAAAAAATTACAAGTGAATTAAGTATTAATCTTATTTACAAAACATCATTTGATAAAGCTAATAGAACTAGCTTAAAAGGCAAAAGAGGTTTAGGATTAGACAAATCTCTTCCAATCTTCGACAAAATTAGAAAAGAGATTGGTGTTCCAGTATTAACAGACGTGCATACAGCAGAGCAATGTAGTATAGTTTCTAATCATGTTGATGTAATACAAATTCCAGCTTTCTTATGTAGGCAGACAGATCTTTTAATAGCTGCTGCTAAAACAGGGAAAATAATTAATGTTAAGAAAGGTCAATTTTTAGCTCCATGGGATATAGCTAACGTAATCAAAAAAATTGAAAGTTCAGGAAATAAAAATATTTTAGTCACCGAGAGAGGAGCAAGTTTTGGTTATAATACACTTGTATCTGACATGAGAGCTTTACCCATAATGTCAAAATTTGGCTTCCCAATCGTATTTGATGCAACACACTCTGTACAACAACCGGGTGGGATGGGTGAGAAAAGTGGCGGTCAAAGAGAATTTGTTCCTTATCTTGCTCGTGCAGCAATTGCGGTAGGCATTGGTGCTATCTTTATCGAAACACATGAGGATCCAGATAATGCTCCTTCCGATGGTCCTAACATGGTGCCATTAAAAGAGCTAAAAAGTTTATTAAAAAAATTGTCAGATATTGATAAATTAGTAAAGTGAAAATTAAAAACGTAAAAGGCAGACAGGTCTTTGATAGCAGGGGAAATCCTACAGTTGAAGCTGAAGTTTTTTTAGATAATGGTGTATCTGCTTCTGCAATTTCTCCCTCAGGAGCATCCACGGGCTCTTTCGAAGCACATGAATTAAGAGATAAAGACAAAAATAAATTTTTAGGTAAGAGTGTTAATTTAGCAATCAAAAATATAAATAATAAAATTTCTTCAAAATTGATAGGATTAAATTCTAACGATCAAAAAAAAATAGATGAGGTATTATTAGATTTAGATGGTAGTGAAAATAAAACAAATCTAGGTGCTAATGCTACACTTGCAGTTTCATTAGCTAATTCAAAATGTGCAGCTTTATCAAATAAAAAATCTTTATTTAAAAATTTAGGAAATAGTTTCTCTTTACCTATCCCGCTAATGAATATAATAAATGGAGGAGCTCATGGTGATAATGACTTAAATATTCAAGAATTTATGATTAGACCTGACTCATCTAAAAATTTTATGGATGCTATTGAAAAATGTTATTTAGTTATTCAAAATTTAAAGAAATTATTAAAGTCTAATAAGATGCTAACTAATGTAGGAGATGAAGGTGGATTTGCCCCATCTATAAATACCAATGAACAAGCTTTAGATTTAATCGTCGATGCAATCGAAAAATCTAATTTAAAACCAGGTAAAGATTTAGTTATTTGCTTAGATGTAGCAGCTAACGAATTGATTAATGATAAAGGTGAATATTCAATTCAATCTGAAAATTATACATCAGTCGAAGACAATATAAAATACTACAAAAAATTAATTTCTAGTTACCCAATAAAATCTATCGAGGATCCTTTTGCAGAAGAAGACTGGGAATCTTGGAAAAAAATAACAAATGAAATTGGCAATAAAGTACAAATTGTAGGAGACGATCTATTTGTAACTAATGCTAAAAGATTAAGTAAAGGCATTGAAGAAAAGTCAGCAAATTGCATTTTAGTTAAACCTAACCAAATAGGTACTTTGACCGAGACATTACAAGTTATCTCAATGGCAAAAGCTGCTAATTTTAATACTATTATTTCTCATAGATCAGGAGATACCGAAGATACATTTATTGCTGATTTGGCCTCGGCGACAATGTCCTCTCAAATAAAAACAGGATCCCTGGCAAGGTCAGAAAGAGTAGCCAAATACAACAGGTTATTACGTATAGAAGAAGAACTTGGAAATCAGGCTAAAATGGCTAAAATCTAATTAATGCGACTTATTGAGAATTTAAAGAAAAGAAAATTTATATTATTTAATATTTTCTTCACACTTTATATTGGAATTAATTTGATTGGTGGAGAAAGAGGATTATTATCTTATTTTGATAAAAAAAGAGTTTATGAGCAATTAGTTAACAGTGAAAAAATATTAACAAACAAAATAGAAGATTTAGAGCACAAAATATCATTAGTTAAAAATAACGATTTAGATTATATAGATATGCTTTATAGAGAAAAATTTAGATACGGAGCAAAAGACGAAATTATAATTAAATTAAAATGAGCCAAAAACCAAGACATCCAGAAAAAGTTAATAAACCTTTTAATCCAATCAAAAAAAAACCAGAGTGGATTAGATCAAAGATAGTAGATTCACAAATTTTTTTTCAAACTAAACAAGTTGTTAATCAAAATAATTTAGTTACAGTTTGTCAGGAAGCGAATTGTCCAAATATAACTGAATGCTGGAGTAAAAAACATGCCACATTTATGATAATGGGAGATACATGCACAAGAGCATGTGCATTTTGCGATGTCAAAACTGGAAAACCTACAGAGCTAGATATTTTCGAACCAACTAAAATTGCTAAAGCTGTTAAAAATTTAGATTTAAAACATGTGGTTATTACATCAGTAGATAGAGATGATCTAGTCGATGGTGGATCGGAACACTTCTACAAAGTTGTAAAAGCAACAAGAGAAAAAAATCCCAAAACATCAATCGAAGTCTTAACACCGGATTTTTTGAGGAAAGGTGATGCTTATAAAAAAGTTTTAGAAGCTGATCTTGACGTTTTTAATCACAATATAGAAACAGTTCCTAGACTTTACACTACAGTTAGACCAGGGGCACGATATTTTGCTTCATTAGAGCTTTTAAAGAATGCAAAAAAATCTAATAAAAAAGTTTTTACAAAATCTGGAATAATGGTTGGTCTAGGTGAAAATAAAGATGAAGTAATTCAAGTTATGGATGACCTAAGATCTGCCGAGGTTGATTTTATTACTATAGGCCAATACTTACAACCTTCTCCTAAACATCATCCACTGCACCGTTACTACCATCCCGATGAATTTAAAGAATTCGAGCAAATTGCAAAAACAAAAGGATTTTTACTTGTTTCTTCATCACCTCTTACAAGATCTTCTTATCACGCAGATGAAGATTTTAGAAAATTACAAGACGCAAGAAACAAACAGCTTGAATGTCTTCTGCATCAATAAAAAAGATTATTCCCTGTAAAAAAGAACAATTAGTAGAAATGGTTCTTGATATTGAAAAATATCCAGAATTTGTACCTTGGTGCATTGAAGGTAAAGTTTTTGATAGAAATGAAAGTGAAGATTTAATTACCTTTAATGGAGATTTAAAAGTAGGGAAGAGTATCTTAAATGAGACTTTCTCAAGTCACGTGTCTTATTACAAAGAAAAAGATACAATTATAGTAACTAATCTTGATGGACCACTAAAACATCTGAAAAATGAGTGGAAATTTAAGGAAGTAAACAATTCGACACAGTTGGAGTTTTTTATTGATTTTGAATTGAAAAATCCATTTTTGAATGGGATAATGAAAAAATCATTTGAGCTTGGTTTAAATAAAATTGCTAAAGCTTTTGAAGAAAGAGCGGTTAAATTATATAAATAATGTTTACAATATCATCTTTATTAATTTTATTTATTTTAACTTTTAAATTCTTATCTTCGTATATCAAAACAATTAGAACAGGTGATCCTAATGAAACTAATCTAACTTATTGGATGTTTTCTTACGATTTTAAGTCTAAAACTAAAGAATGGATACCTGAAGATAAACAGCTATTACAAAGAAAACGAGCTAGAAACTTTTTAGTTTTTATTCTTTATTTAACTGCTTTTGGGATCTTTTTGTTGCTTAACAGTTTTACTGCTCATGTTTTAGATGTAATTGTAAACCCAGAGTTTAGCTATCCTGTTTAATCAATTGTACTAGTAGATTTAAAGTTTTTTTTACAGTTTGTTTTTGAATAAAAATTCTTCCATTATTTTTAAAATTACATTTATTAACAACAACTTTTTTTCCTAACCTTATACCAATATAAACCAAACCTACTGGCTTTTGTTTAGACCCACCTTTAGGACCAGCAATACCTGTTATCGAAACACAAACTTTTGATTTACTAATTTCACTTAAATTATTGACCATGGCCAAACAACATTGAACACTTACAGCACCATATTTTTTTATTATTTTTTGAGGTACTTTTAATATACTTGTTTTAGCTTGATTAGAGTAAGTGACTAATCCCATAGTAAATACTTTTGATGATCCGCTTACAGAGGTAATAGCGCTAGACAGCATTCCTCCTGTGCAAGACTCCGCAACTGCAAGTTTCATCCTTTTTCTTTTAATTAATGTAATAATCTTTTTATTTAAACTCATTAGAAAAATTTTGATTTGATTACCATAAAGATTATTAATGTAAGGACAACATATAGACCCGCAACAACATCGTCCATTATTACCCCAAAACTATTTTTAAATTTTTTATCAAAAAAACTCACTGGAAAAGGTTTTTTGATATCAAAATACCTAAATAAAATAAAAATATATAAATAAAATAAAATTGACTCTTGCGGGCCCTTCGTAGTTCCGTGTGCTATCTCGTAAAGATAAATTGGAATAGATTGGCCAATAAACTCATCTATAACAATTTCTTTTGGATCCTTGTTTTCATTATATCTTATATATTCAGATACTGCATAAAATGAATATATAAACACTAAAAATAAAATTAGTAATATAATAATGCTAGATAGATTGACTATATGAAATAAGCTATATAAGAAAATAGTTGTAATTAGAGAAGTTATTGTGCCTGGAGCAAACCTAAAAGATCCAATGCCAAAAAATGTAACAAATAGATAATTTATATTTTTAATCATATTTTATTACCGAACATATAACTTCACATGCTATGGCTCTCTCTTTTCCAATAATTCCTAATTTTTCAGTTGTTTTTCCTTTTATATTAATTTTATTTTTAGAAATTTCGCAGAGCTTTGAAATATTATTAATCATTTTCTTTTTTAAATTATTAATTTTTGGTGTCTGAGTAATAATATTTATATCAATATTATTTAAAAAATATCCTTTCAACTTAATCTGATCTATTACTTTTTTAAGTAAAATAGTTGATCTTATATTCTTAAATTTTATACTTTTATCTGGGAACATCTGCCCAATATCACCCATTTTACAAGCTCCTAAAATTGCATCTGTAATAGAGTGCAGAACTGGATCACCATCAGAATGACCTAGTGTTCCTAATTTAGATTTAATCTTTAAACCAGCTAAAAAAAGCTTTCTATTAGGAACGAGTCTATGAACATCAAATCCTATACCAACACTTTGTTTAGATTTATAAATATCTTTTAAATTTTTAAAATCTGATTGATCCGTTATTTTAAAGTTACTCTTCTCACCCTCAATAAATTTAACTTTATTTAGATCCATGTATAAAGAGATATCGTCGTCTTTATATTTGTCCGATTTAGTTCTATGTAAATGATAAATTTCTCTTAAATTGAAAGCTTGAGGTGTTTGAGTTAAAAATAAATTATCTCTTTTTTTCCCTACTATGTATTCTTCTTTACTTGTATCTATTATTTGTTTTATTGCATCTTCAATTTTTATTTTAGGAATTACTGCTTTAACATGTTTCATAGATTTTAATATTGACCTTAAAAGTTTTGTTGAAAAATTGGGTCTTGCTGCATCATGTATCAAAACTTTAGATATACCTTTTTTACTATTTAAATACTTTAGGGCATTTAATGTAGACTGTTGTCTACATCTTCCACCGACAATTAATTTGACATTTTTAAGTTTAAGGAATTTGACACGTTTTAAGTCTTTTTTGTTATAAACGACAACAATTTTTTTAATTTGTTTAAATTTTTGTGCTTTAAAGTGGATAATTTCAATTAATGATTTGCCAGCAATTTTTTGATATGGTTTGCCAACTTTAGACCGAAATCTATGGCTATTACCACCTGCAAGAATTATTAAACAAAAACTCATGATATAAACTTATATTATATTTATATAAATATTTAATGCTTATTATAAATGTTTAAAATTATTAAAAATTTCAATTGGATTATTTTATCCTCATTTTTATGTATTTTTATGGGGATAGTAACATTTTTAACCTTTATTAATGAAGGCTTTATAAAATTAACAGATAAAAATCTTCAAACTTTACTGATAATTGATATTTTCCTACTTCTAATTTTTTTTTCATTAATATTTAAAAATTTCTACAGATTTTATTATACAGGAAAAAAGAATAAAAAAGGATCACAAACCAATTTAAAATACATCTCAGTCTTTTCATTATTTACAGTTATACCGTCTCTACTAGTTGCAATATTTTCTCTATTTATCTTTAATTTTGGAATTCAAAATTATTTTGATAAACAAATTACTAGGGCAGTTAATAATTCATTTGATGTGGCTAAAAATTATTTAGAAGAAAGCAAAGAAAATGTTTTATCAGACGTGATTTTGATGAGTGTCGGTCTTAATCGAGCATCAAATCTATATTATTCAAATCCGAATAACTTTGAAAACATCATTAGATCAGAAAAAATACTTAGAAGAATTGATGATGTGTATTTAATAGATAGTCTGGGAAATATACTTATTTCCGATGTATTAGATATGACAGAAGACTTTGTCATTCCATCTGACGAGAATTACGATGAAGCTTTAGAGGGTAAAGCAGTTTTTGTTTCGAATAACTTATCAAACAAAACTACTGTGATGACTAAACTAACATCTCTTGTAGATACTTACTTATATATATCTAGAAATATTGATCCAGAAATTTTACGATATTTAAATGAAACAGAGGAAGCTGTGAGTTTTTATTACTCAGTAGAAAATAGTCAGACAGGAATAAAAGTCACTTTTGCAATTATTTACATTATTGTAGTAACACTATTATTATTTTTATCAACCTCGATAGCTATAACTTTCGCTTCACGCTTAACTAAACCGATAGTAAATTTAATTGGCGCTTCTGACTCAATAAGTAAAGGCACACTAGATGTAAAAGTTCCTGATCTAGAAACAGATGAAGAATTAAGACAATTAACTAAAAATTTTAATTCAATGATTGAGAGATTAAAGGAACAACAAGATAGATTATTAATTAATGAAAGATATGAGGCTTGGGAAACTGTAGCACGTAAATTAGCTCATGAAATAAAGAACCCCTTAACTCCCATTCAACTTTCAATTGATAGTCTTAGAGAAAAATACAAAAATCAATTAAGTGCAAAAAGTCAGGAGTTTGAAAATTATCTACAAACAATAAACAGACAAATTAAAGATATTGAAAAATTAGTTAACGAGTTTTCTAATTTTGCAAGAATGCCTCTTCCAATATTAAAAAAAATTAATTTGATTAATTTGATAAAAAAAACTACAGAATTCATAAAACTAGGATCACACAATATAATAAATCTAAAGTTTAAAGATGATGAAATATTTATTAATGGTGATGAAGATCAACTAAATAGAGTGTTTATCAATTTGATAAAGAACTCCGAGGAAGCTTGCAGTGAATTGTCAAAAAAAGACCCTAATTTCAAAGGTAATATTGACATAGAAATTCACAATAATAATGACTATATAGTTTGTAGGTTGACAGATAATGGACCAGGTATTACAGACGCTAAAAAAGCAATGACACCTTACTTTACTACAAAAAAAGCAGGAACAGGATTAGGTTTGCCGATAGTTTCTAAAATAATTAAAGAACACTCTGGCAAGATCTCAATTAAAAATAAGAATAATTCAAAAGGTATTCTAATAGATATTACACTACCTAAATTTAATGCTTAAAGAAATATTAGTAATAGATGATAATCCAGATATTCGCTCGCTAGTTAGCAATATTCTTAAAGAACAAAATTTTGAAATCAGAACAGCTGCAAACTACGATCAAGCTGTGTTTGAAATAAGTAAAAAACTACCTGATCTTGCAATTATAGATATTAAATTAGATAAAGGTGATAAAGACGGAATTGATCTGTTAAAATTAGTTAATAAGAAAAATAAATTAATTCCTGTAATAATGATCTCTGGTCATGCTACGGTTCAAATAGCAGTAGAATCAATTAGATTAGGCGCTTATGAATTTATCGAAAAACCATTTTCAAAAGAGAAGATTTTGAATTATGTTAGTAGAGCGCTAGAGTCCTTTAATTTAAAAGTAGAAAAAAATATTATTGAAAATAAACTATTTCATTCTTTCGAGTTAGTTGGAAAGAGTCCTTTAATGATAAAAGTTAAAAAGACTATCGAAAAACTATCATCATCAGATAGTAGAGTTTTAATCTCAGGCCCTACTGGAAGTGGTAAAGAATTAGTAGCAAGAAAAATACATAAAAATTCAAGCAGGTCAAAAGAGCCTTTTATAATTATCAATGCAGCTTTACTTAAAGAGAAGACTTATGAAAAAGAGTTGTTCGGAGAAGAATTAGAGGATGGAAACATCTCATATGGAGCTTTAGAAAGAGCTAATAATGGAACTTTACTCATTGATGAAGTATCAGAGATTCCATATGAAACCCAGGCTAATGTTCTTAGAGTTTTAATTGATCAAAAATTTAAAAGAGTAAATGGCTCAAAAGATATAAATGTTAATATTAGACTTATTTCTTCAACTTCAAAAAATTTAGGCGAGTTAGTTGCGATAAACAAATTTAGAGAGGATCTTTTTCATAGATTAAACGTAATGCCCATCGAGCTCAGCTCTTTAAGCTCAAGAACCGAGGATATACCTTTACTAATAGATTATTTCAAAAATAAACTTTCTGAAATAAATGGAGTCCATGTACCAAAAATAGATATTAAAAATGACAATCTTTATACTTATAATTGGCCTGGTAATGTAAGAGAATTGAGAAATTTAGTTGAAAGAATAACAATATTGTCATCAAATGAGAGTAAAGAAAATATAAATAAATTAGTTAATGATATTTTAAACTCATCATCAAAAATTAGTAACGATAAAGATATTTTTGAAAAGTCTTTTGAAGCTCCTTTAAAAGAGGCTAGAGAAAATTTTGAAAAAGAATATCTTTCAAAACAACTAAAAAAACATCATGGGAACATATCTAAAACTGCTGACTTTATAGGCATGGAAAGATCTGCCCTTCATAGAAAACTCAAGTCATTAGGAATTAAGGGTATAAATTAAAATGAACATCTTAATATGTGGAGCCGGCAAAGTTGGCTTTTCAATCAGCAAGCAACTATCTGCTCAAGGTCACTCTGTTACAGTAATTGATCAATCTTCTGAAGATATTAAAAAAATAAACGATACCCAAGACGTTAAAGGTATAGTAGGAAGGGCAACTCTGCCAAACGTTTTAGAGAACGCAGGTGCAGAAAATACAGATATGATTATTGCTGTTACAAGAAATGACGAAACAAATATGATAGTTTGCCAGCTAGCCAGTTCCTTATTCAATGTTTCTAAGAAGATAGCTCGTATTAGAACTCAAGAGTTTTTAGAGGGGAAATGGGGAAAACTTTTTAATAAATCAAATATTCCTATAGACGTAATTATATCACCTGAAATAGAGGTAGCTAGATCTCTATATAGGAGACTAGAAGCCCCAGGTGCACTTGATAATGTGCCTTTTGGAAATGATAAAGTAAAAATGCTTGAAATCTCTATAGAAAAAAATTGTCCGATAAAAAATATCCCATTAAAAAAATTAACTGAAAAATTTCCAGATTTTAAAGCAAATATTGTTGGTGCTTTGAGAAATGAAAAATTTATATACTTAAAAAAAAATGATCAGATGTTGGAAAATGATAATGTGTATCTTGTTGTGAGTAGTGATCAACTAAATCCTATTCTTAAAGCTTTTGGACATGAAGAGAAAGTTTCAAAAAATGTTTTAATAATTGGAGGTGGAAACATTGGTTTAAATTTAGCTAAAATGCTAGAAAAAAACTTTGAAGATTTAAGAATTAAGATTATAGAAAAAGACAAAACAAGAGCTGAAGAGTTAGCAAATGAATTATCATCATCAATCGTAATTAATGGGGATGGTCTTGACGAAGAAATTTTAAAAGAAGCAAATCTTGAGGGTACAGAGACCGTTTTAGCGCTTACCAATGATGATGAAAATAATATGATGGCTTGTGTATTAGCGGAGAAATCAGGACAAAAAAAAAGAACAATAGCTATAGTAAATAAATCTAATTATAATTTGTTACAAGACTCTTTAAATATTGATGATTTAGTTGACCCCAGAATGACAACTGTCTCTAGAATAATGGAGCATGTCCATAAAGGGACCATAGGAACCGTTTACTCTTTACTTGATGGTGAATACGAGTTTATTGAAGCTAAAATTTTAGAAAAATCTGAGTTACTAAATAAAAAAATAAGAGACTCTAATTTACCAGAAGATATTAGAATAGGAGCAATAGTTAGAAAGGGTAAAGTTATAATTCCAAGATCTAATTTCATATTTGAGAAAGATGATCTAGTAGTATTTCTTGCTAAAAGAGAACAATTAAAAGCCGTAGAAAATATTTTTAGTGTCGGTTCAATTTAATATCAAATGAATTTAAGAGGAATATGTTTTTACCTGGGATTATTTTTATTTCCTATCGTATTTTTATCTTTCATTAATATATTATACGCTTCATATTTCGATTATTTTTTAAGCATAGAAGCTTATTTGATAACTTTAAGTATTTCTTTAATATCTGCTATAGGTCTTTACTTTTATGGAAGAAAAGCAATAAAAAAGATAGATTTTATTGAACAACTAATACTGATAATTTTAGTTTATTTTTTTGCAGGGTTTTTAATTTCGATTCCGTATTATTTTAATAATTTCCAAATAAGTTTCGTTAATGCTTTTTTTGAGTCAATATCAGGTTTGACAGCAACAGGATTTACAATATTTGAAAACATTAAATATCTTGATCCAACATTAATTTTATGGAGATCCTCATCCCAATGGATCGGTGGTTTATACTTTTTGATTTTCTTAACTTTACTATTTTCTAATAAAACTTTTAATTTTAAGATGACAAATTTAACTTTTCCAGGTGATAGTAATTTCAACTCTAGCGAAAATATTAAAAATCATTTATTAAAATTATTCATATTTTATACATCTTTAAGTTTCATATTTTTACTTTTATTGAGTATTGCTGATGTTAGGCTTTTTAATTCTGTAAATTTGGGCATGACTTTAATTTCAGGAGGTGGTTTTCTCCCGACTGATAATTTAAGTAATATAATTTCAACAAATTCACAAAAAACTGTTCTTATATTGATGTTTTTTTTGTCAATTACAAATTTTTATTTAATTTTTAATTTTTTTAATAGAAGAGTTTTATTAAAGAGTCACAAAGAAGATATGTATTTATTTGCATTAATTATGATTTTAACTCTTTTAATTCTTTTTAATGACTTGGATATATTAAATCTGATAATATCCATTTTAAGCGCCTTGGCTAATTCCGGATTAACACTAATAACATCAGATAATAATTTAGGTTTATACTTTCTTTTTATTACAATTGTGGGAGGGTCTTTAGTATCTAATTCCTCTGGTATTAAACTCGCAAGGCTTTACATTTTGTTAAAAATAGCTTCATCTGAAATAATTAAGTTGGTAAGCCCTAACAGTATTATTAATCGAACAATATTTAATTCTGACAGTAAGATTAATGATGACAATATAAAAATTTCATTTCTAATTTTTATTTCCTTTTTTTTAAGCTTGTTTATTTTATCAAGTCTTCTAGTAATTGATGATATCGGTTTTGAAAGATCATTTAAACTCTCTATACTTACATTAACAAATACTGTAAATTCAGAAATGTTCAATTTACAGAATTTCTCTTTTTCAAAATTACTAACATCCTCTAAATTAGTCTTAATTACTTTTATGATAATTGGTAAAATTGAGTTAATATCAATTTTTTTAATTATCAAAAGAATATTTTTTAAGGATTAAATGTCAAAAATTGTAATTATTGGCGCTGGGGCGATGGGTACAGCTTTCTCTTTACCTTGCCTAGATAATAATCATGATATCAATATTGTTGGAACTCACCTCGAAAATGATTTTATTGATAAAATTAAAAAAAACAAAAATTTACACCCAGGTTTAAATACTCAAATTCCGGAGCAAATAAAGATCTTTAAATTTGAAAAAATTGATGAAATCTTAAGTTCTAAAGTAGATTTAGTAGTATTAGGAATAAGTTCAAAAGGAATAGAATGGGTTGCAGATCAACTAAGCAGACTCTACACGGGGAAAAATCTGCCAAATTTACTAATGCTAACTAAAGGTCTTAGCGTTTACAAAAACAATTATGAATTATTAGTTGATAAATTGGAGAGGTTGCTTTTTGATAAGGGAATTTCAAACGTCAATATTTCAGCCGTAGGAGGACCTTGTTTAGCTGCTGGGTTAGCTAATAGAGTTCATAGCAGTGTAGTTATAGCAAATAAAAATTTAAGTATAGCAAAAAAAATAGCTGATATGTTAAATACTAGTTATTACCATACATCTTTCTCTGATGATTTAAATGGTGTCGAAGTATCAGCCGCGATTAAAAATATTTTTTCTATGGCGGTAGGTGCAGCTAAAGGCTTGTGTAGTAAAAATATTTCTGATGAAGTTAGAGAAAAAAACTATTTAAATACAGCCTCTGCACTAATAAAACAATCAATTTTTGAAATGGAAATCTTTGTAGAACATCTCAAAGGAAAAAAAGAAACTGTAAAAGGACTAGCTGGTTTGGGAGATCTTTATGTAAGTTCAGGTGGAGGAAGAAATGCAAAAATGGGAGCTTATATTGGAGAGGGGTTAACATTTACAGAAGCAAAAAAAACAAAAATGGAAAAAGTTACTGTTGAAGGCGCCGATTTAGCGAAAGAGATCGCAAAAAAAGTTAATGAGGATTTTGATGAAAAAAAATTACCTTTAATGCTAGGTATGATTAATGCTATTGTTGAAGATAAAAAACTTGAATTAAATTGGGAAGCATTTAGATGAAAAAGTTTATAATTTCTGTTGATGCAGGAACAACATCTAATAGATCAATTTTATTTGATTTGAAAGGTAAGCCAATTTTTTCTTCACAAAAAGAATTTACACAGTACTTTCCAAAAAGTGGATGGGTTGAGCATAATCCGGATGAAATTTGGAAAACAACAACTAAAACTTTAAAAGACGTAATACAAAAAGCTAGAAGCTTAAAAGGTAAAATTTTAAGCATTGGTATCACAAACCAAAGAGAGACCACTGTTCTATGGGATAAAAAAACTGGAAAACCTGTTTATAAAGCTATTGTTTGGCAAGACAGAAGGACTGAAGAATTTTGCAAAAAACTAAGAAAACAAAATAAAGATACGATGATTTTTAATAAAACTGGCCTTTTGATAGACTCTTATTTTTCTGGAACAAAAATTAAGTGGATTTTAGACAATGTCCCTGAAGCACGGCAGTTAATGAATAAGAAACAATTGTTATTTGGAACAATTGACAGCTTTTTAATTTGGAGACTTACAAAGGGAAAAGTTCATGCAACAGATGCAACAAACGCAAGTAGAACAATGATATATAATATTTCCTCAAATAAATGGGATGATGCAATATTGAGTCTTCTCAAAATTAAAAAACATATTCTACCAGAAGTGAAAGATTGTGCAGATGATTATGGTCAAACCCATCCCTCTGTAACTGGTAAACCAATTCCGATTAATGGAGTAGTAGGTGATCAACAATCAGCAACAATTGGCCAATGTTGTTTTGAACCTGGCTCTTTAAAAAGTACTTACGGAACTGGAGCTTTTGTATTATTAAATACCGGTTCTAAAAAAATTTACTCAAAAAATAGACTATTAACAACAATTGCTTACAGAATTAATGGAAAGACAACATATGCAATGGAGGGGTCTATCTTTATAGCTGGTGCTGGTGTGCAATGGTTAAGGGATAGAATGAAATTTTTTAAGAAAGCATCTGAAACAGAAAAAATAGTCAAATCACTTCAAAACAACAATGATATTTATTTAGTTCCAGCATTCACTGGATTAGGAGCACCGTATTGGGACGCCAATGCCAGAGGAGTTTTAAGCGGCATTTCTAGAGATACAAGTCCTAAAGAAATAGTCAGAGCTACTATCGAGGCAGTAGCTTATCAAACTCACGATCTTTTTGAAGCTATGAAACATGATGGTTTGAGACCTAAAATTGTAAAAGTTGATGGCGGGATGGTAATGAATAATTGGTTTTCACAATTTTTATCTGACATAGTGAATGTAAAAGTATTAAGACCTAAGGTTCACGAAACTACTGCCTTAGGTGCAGCTTTTATGGCAGGACTTCAAATTGGTATTTATAAATCTTTAAAAGATATTTCAAAAAAATGGAATTTAGACAAAAGATTTTCTCCAAAAATGAGAAACGTTTCAAGGTCAATTCTTATCAAAGGATGGGAAAAAGCTGTCAAGCGCGCATTAATAAATTAATTCACACCTAAGAGTTGTAATTTAAATTTTTTCTAAGCTGTACTTTTTAGTCTTATTTTGGTTCAATATAATAACTTAAAACAACAACAATGAGGGAAATAATCTATGTTTAAAACATTAAAGAATATTTTAGCTGTTGCTGTTTCAATTTCTCTATTAACTATTTCAAATGTTGTAGCCGACGGACACGGAGCAGCAATTAAGAAATGGTCAAATGGTGAGTTTAGTCTTTCAACAATTTCTGCAAAAGAAAGAGAGAAAGAACTTAATTGGTTCCACAATGCTGCAAAGCCATTCAAAGGAATGGAAATAAATGTATTGTCAGAAACTATTCCAACTCACGAATATGAGTCAAAAGTTTTAACAAAAGCTTTTGGAGAGATAACTGGAATTAAAGTTAATCACCAGTTACTTGGAGAAGGAGAAGTAGTACAAGCTGTTCAAACTCAAATGCAAACTGGAAGAAATTTGTATGATGCCTATATCAATGACTCAGATTTGATTGGTACACATTCAAGACTTCAGTTAGCAGTAAACTTAACTAAGTGGATGAAAGGTGAAGGTAAAGACGTTACTTTACCAACATTAGATATCGATGATTTCATTGGTAAATCATTTACTACAGGTCCAGATGGTGATTTATATCAATTACCTGATCAACAATTTGCTAACCTTTACTGGTTTAGAAAAGATTGGTTTGATAGACCCGAAATCAAAAAAGGTTTCAAAGCTAAATACGGATACGATTTAGGTGTGCCAGTTAACTGGTCTGCTTATGAAGACATCGCTGAATACTTTACTAAAGATGTGAAGAATATAGACGGTGTTAGAGTATACGGTCACATGGACTACGGTAAGAGAGCTCCAGACTTAGGATGGAGAATGACTGACGCGTGGTTATCAATGGCTGGTGCAGGTTCAGTTGGAAAGCCTAATGGTGTGCCAGTAGATGAGTGGGGAATAAGAATGGAAAAAGGTTCTTGTAACCCAGTTGGTGCTGACGTAGCGAGAGGTGGGGCTGCAAATGGTCCTGCTGCCGTATATGCAATCAGAAAATGGGACGAGTGGTTAAGAGCTTATGCACCTCCAGGTGCTGCAGCGATGGACTTCTATCAGTCTCTGCCAGCTTTATCATCAGGAAATGTTGCTCAGCAAATTTTCTGGTATACAGCGTTTACGGCATCAATGGTTGCTCCAAAGAGTTCTGGAAACAAAACAGTTGACGATAATGGTAATCCTTTATGGAGAATGGGACCATCACCAAAAGGTCCTTACTGGGATGAAGGTATGAAGCTTGGTTATCAAGATGCTGGATCATGGACTTTATTTAAGTCTACTCCAGTTGACAGAAGAAAAGCTGCATGGTTATACGCTCAGTTTGTAGTATCAAAAACTGTAGATCTTAAGAAAAGTGATGTTGGTTTAACTATCATTAGAGATAGTACAATTAATCACAAACACTTTACTAAGAGAGCTCCAAAACTTGGCGGACTTGTAGAATTCTACAGATCTAAAAACAGAGTATTGTGGTCACCAACAGGTATCAATGTTCCGGACTATCCGAAACTTGCACAAATCTGGTGGCAACAAATTGGAGATGTAAACTCAGGTGCGTTTACTCCACAACAAGCTATGGATCGTCTTGCAGAAGAGATGAATTTAGTTATGTCTCGTATGGAAGCTGCTGATAAAGCAAACAATACATACGGTGGATGTGGTCCAAGATTAGCTAAGCCGAAAGGCGCTGATTATTGGTTGAAACAACCAGGATCACCAAAAGCAAAACGTAACGAAAAACCTAAAGGTAAAACAGTTCCATTCTCTAAAGCTTGGAATTAATTTAGGTTAAATCTAAATTTAAAGGGGGCTTAACAGCCCCCTTTTTTTAAAACGAAATTCAAAAATTATGAGCTTAGAATTAAAAAACGTTGAAAAAAAAGTAGGATTAGACACTCATATTTACCGAACAAATTTAAAATTACAAAAAAATACGATTAACATTCTTTTAGGTTCTACTTTAGCTGGAAAGACTACATTAATGCAGATTATGGCTGGCTTAGATAAACCAACATCAGGCGAGATTTGGTTTAACAATGAGAATGTAACAGGTATGAAAGTTCAAAAAAGAAATGTCTCAATGGTTTACCAGCAATTTATTAATTACCCCAACTTCACAGTTTATGACAATATTGCATCTCCATTAAAGATTACCGGAGTAAGTTCAGACGAGACAAAACAGAGAGTTGGAAAAGTTGCAGAATTACTAAAACTCTCTGGAATGTTGAACAAAAAACCAAATGAACTTTCCGGAGGACAGCAACAAAGAACAGCTTTAGCAAGAGCTCTTGTAAAAGACTCAGATTTAATACTTTTAGATGAACCACTTGCTAACTTAGATTTTAAATTAAGAGAAGAATTAAGAGAGGAATTACCGAAATTATTTGAGAATAGAGACTGTATAGTAGTTTACGCAACCACAGAACCTTCAGAAGCTTTACTCTTAGGTGGTAATACTGCAACTTTACAGGAAGGTAAGATCATTCAATATGGAAAAACTTTAGATACTTATAATAAACCTAACTCTTTAGTTTCAGCCCAGGTATTTAGCGATCCACCAATGAATATAGCTAAAATAAAAAAATCAGGAGATCAGTGTTCATTTTTACAAAATAACATTCAATGGAAGACTAAAATAAACATCAAAGACGGTGAATATAAAGTAGGGATTAGACCCCATAATATTACAACATATAAAGAGGGCAACAACACACTTGAGATAAAAGGTAAAGTTTTAATCTCTGAAATCAGTGGTTCTGAGAGCTTAATCCACTTTACAAACGGAAATTTGAACTGGGTCTCTTTATCTAACGGAGTTTTTCAAAAAAACGTAGGCGATGAGATGAATTTATACATGAATACAGATGAGTTTGTTTATTTTGATCAAAATGAGAGGTTGGTATCCAATGGCTAAAGTTACATTAAAAGGTTTAAGCCATAGTTATTTAAAAACTCAATCTTCAGATGCTGATTGGGCAATCAGAGGAGTAGATATTGATTGGAATGATGGGGGTGCTTATGCTTTATTAGGCCCGTCAGGTTGTGGAAAGACAACATTGTTGAATATTATTTCTGGATTAATTACCCCAACTAAAGGCGATATACTATTTGATGACAAAGTTGTTTCAGGCTTGAATCCTGTAGAGAGAAATATCGCACAGATTTTTCAATTCCCGGTTATTTATGACACGATGACAGTATATGATAATTTAGCGTTTCCTTTAAGAAATAGAAAAATTCCAGAGGAAGAAATTAAAGCAAAAGTTCATGAGATAGCTGAAATGTTGGAGTTATCTTCAACATTAAACAATAGAGCTTCTGGTTTAACTGCAGATGGAAAACAAAAAATATCACTAGGACGCGGATTGGTAAGATCAGATGTAAATGCCATTATGTTTGATGAACCATTAACAGTAATCGACCCTCATTTAAAATGGATTCTAAGATCTAAACTTAAAGAACTTCATCAAAAGATTAATAGAACAATGATTTATGTAACACACGATCAAACAGAGGCTTTAACTTTTGCTGATCAAGTAGTTGTAATGCATGAAGGTCAAATTGTTCAAACAGGAACACCAGTAGATTTGTTTGAAAAACCAAAGCATACATTTGTTGGATATTTTATTGGCTCACCAGGTATGAATGTTTTACCTTGTCAAATTAAAGGAAATGATGTCTTCGTTAATGGAAAAAAAATAGAAACTCACCAACAAATAAAAAAAAATAATTTTAGCAAGACAGAAGTTGGTGTGAGACCTGAATTCATATCTTTTAGTAACGAAGGAATTCCTGTTAAAGTTTTATCAGTAAGTAATACAGGAAGGCATAAAATTGTAGACACTGAAAGTGAAACTGGAAAAATTAAAATGATTGCAAAATCTAATGAAGATATTCCGTCAGGATCTGCATTTTTAAAATTCAAAAAAGAATATACTTTTACATATGGAGACAATTGGATAATTGAATGAATAAAACAGTAAATCAAAAAGCATGGTTCTTTGTAATACCAGTATTTGTGCTGGTAGCTTTCAATGCCATTATTCCATTAATGACTGTAGTAAACTATGCTTTCCAAGAAACTTTTGGGAATAATGTTTTTATGTGGGAGGGTACAAGATGGTTTAAACAAATCATGTTGTCTGAAAGATTTCATGCATCACTTGGCAGACAATTCTTATTTACTTTTATAATTTTATTTATTCAAATTCCATTAGGAATAGCGATAGCACTTACTATGCCTAAAGAGGGAATAGGTGTACCTGTTTGTTTAGTTTTAATGTCCATGCCACTTTTAATACCATGGAACGTTGTAGGAGCTATGTGGAATATTTTTGCATTACCGGATATTGGTTTCTTAGGTCATTCACTTAATGCTTTAGGATTTGATTATAACTTTACTCAACAAATTGGTGATGCTTGGTTCACAACTATACTAATGGATGTATGGCATTGGACGTCGTTAGTAGTTTTATTATCTTATGCAGGATTAAGATCTATTCAACCTGCCTACTATCAAGCAGCAGAAATTGATGGGGCTAGTCGTTGGGCAGTTTTTACAAAAATTGAATTACCTAAAATGAAAAAAGTATTAACGATCGCAATACTTTTAAGATTTATGGACAGTTTCATGATTTATACAGAGCCATTTGTTTTAACTGGAGGCGGCCCAGGTAATGCTACTGCATTTTTATCTATAGACTTAGTTAAAATGGCATTAGGACAGTTTGACTTAGGACCAGCTGCAGCAATGTCGTTGATATATTTTTTTATTGTACTTTTGGTTTGTTGGGTATTCTACACATTAATGATGAGAAATGAGGAAAAATCATGAGGAAAGCTAAGTGGGTGGTTCCTACAATTTATATTATTTTCTTGATGCTTCCAATTTATTGGTTACTTAACATGTCATTCAAAACGACTACCGAGATTATAAACACTTATACATTATGGCCTCAAGAATTTACACTAGATAATTATAAGAAAATTTTTACCGACAGTACTTGGTATACTGGGTATCTTAATTCTATTTATTATGTAGTGATGAACACTGTGATTTCCGTGGCAGCCGCACTGCCTGCAGCTTATGCTTTTTCTAGATATAAATTTTTAGGGGATAAACATTTATTCTTTTGGCTATTGACTAACAGAATGGCTCCACCTGCAGTATTTGCATTGCCATTTTTTCAATTTTATTCATCAGTAAATTTGTTTGATACGCATGTGGCTGTAGCTTTATCACATTGTTTGTTTAATATTCCTTTAGCAGTGTGGATTCTAGAAGGGTTTATGTCTTCTGTGCCAAAAGAATTAGATGAAACAGCTTATGTAGATGGTTATTCATTTTGGAGATTTTTCTTCAAGATATTTATTCCAACAATTACCGCGGGTATAGGTATTACTATGTTTTTCTGTTTTATGTTTTCTTGGGTAGAATTATTATTAGCTAAAACACTTACTGCTGTGGCAGCGAAACCAATAGCTGCAACGATGACCCGAACAGCCAGTACCTCTGGTTACGAATTAGGTTTATTAGCAGCAGCAGGTAGTTTGACAATTGTACCTGGGGCAATTGTGATTTACTTTGTAAGAAACTATATAGCCAAGGGGTTTGCACTAGGAAGAGTATGATGATGATAAATATTTTACATGCCGCAACCTGGGGAGACATGGCTAAGAATAAAGAAAAAGGGTTCTTTGATTTTGAATTTATCACTTGGATGGCTTGGACTTGGCAAACCGCAGCTTTCTTTATCTTTATAGTTTTGTGTCTAACAGCAATGGTTATTTGGGAAAAAAAATCACCCGGAGGTAGCCCAAGAAAAGGTATTTTAGGTTTAGATACTACTAGAGGAGACAGATTATTTATATCATTGTTAGGAAGTGCTTTTATACATTTATTTTGGCTGGCTCTAGTCGGCAGTATTTTGTGGCTAGCGACAATTTTATGTATTTTCTATGCTATTATTGTATTTAGATATGTTTAAAATTTCTAATAATTTAAATGTATAAAAAAATAGTTAGTTATTTATCTCTTGCTTCATTAATCACTCTTTTAAGTGCTCTTATTGTTTTTCTTGCAATTGACTTGAATATTTTAAATTCAAAAAAAAAATTGTATGAAACGTTTCCTAATTTTGAATTAAGAAAAATAATTTTTAAAAAAAACTCTGAAATAGAGCATTTTGAAAACGATTATAATATAAAATTTTTACCTTACACACAGTTTGAAAAAGTAAATTTTGTAAAAAAAAAAATTATATTTGAAAATGATCTTATCTCTAAAAAAAAAAATTTAGATACATCAATAGCCTATAAAAGATATAATTCTTTTTATATTGATTTTTATAAAGATGATTTATTTTTAACTGATCATATTGGAAATACTTATTATATAAAAAAAAAAGAATTGTTTTCTTCAACAAAAAATTTAAAAGCAAAAAACATTAAAGGAAATTTAAATGTAACTAGAGTTTTTGACTCGTTTATCTACAACGATAAGATTTTTGTTTCATTTACATCTCAGAAAGAAGAATGTAACGAAATTAATATTAGTTATGCAAAAATTAATCTTGAGAAATTAATTTTTGAAAATTTTTTTAGCTCAAATCATTGTAATAAGACAGGATCTCCTGGAAGAATTCAAATTTTTGAAAAACAGGGAATTAAAGGTCTATTAGTAAGCACTTCTGAAGGCAGACGAGATAAACCAGGTTTAACTACCCAGAAGAAAGAGTCATTATTCGGTAAAATTTTATTCATTCCGATAGATGAACCTAACAATATTGAAATTTATTCTATGGGACATAGAGTTATACAAGGACTATCGGTTGATAATGGTATTATTATTTCTACAGAACATGGTCCACGCGGTGGTGATGAAATCAATAAAATTTTACCTAATAAAAATTATGGCTGGCCTATTGCCTCTCTTGGTGAGAGGTATGATTTTGATTATAAAAATGAAAATTTAAAGTACAAAAAAGACCATAAAGATAACAATTTTGAAGAGCCAATTTTCAGCTTCATTCCAAGTATAGGGATATCTGAAATTATAAAACTACCTAATTCATTCTCAATATTTTATCAAGATCATTATGTTTTATCTTCATTAAATAGTGGAAGCATCTATTTCATAAGACTCAGTGAAGATAAAAGCAAAGTTATTACATTAGAAAAAGTTTTTCTTAATAATAGGATTAGAGATATGAAGTTTTCAAAAGAAAATAATAGCATAATACTAGCTTTGGAGGAGAATGCAGAAATAGGTGTTTTAAGAAAAGAGTGAGAATTACCTAAAAAAAAATTTATATAAAAGAAAATAAACTAATTGTGCAATTATTTTAAGTCTCATTTTACTAAATCCTTTGTCACGATTTTTAAAATTAATAAACATCTCTTTAATTATAATTTTGTTAGAAGTACTTAAAATAATATCAAGTAAAATTTTATATCCTAATAAAAAAAGTTTTTTCTTACTTTTTTTAAATATTATTTTTTTGATAATAAAAAAACCAGACATGGGATCTTTTAAATTCAAACTAAATAAGAAATTAGTAATTGAATTTAAAGATTTTGAAACGTAAAATCTTAAGACTCCAAGATTTACCCTTTCATTGTTAATCATATTTCTTGACCCCACAAGTATATCGCAATTATTTTTTTGAAAGGCATACATCATTTTTTTTAGGTCTGAAGGATGGTGTTGTAAATCACCGTCCATTACAATTAAATTTTCATATTTAGATTTTGAAAAACCATAGACAACAGATTTTGATAAGTCTCTAGGTTTTTCTTTTCTTATCAAAAATTTAATTTTTTTATTTTTTAGCTTCTTAAAAACTTCAATTGATCCATCTCTAGAGTCATCATCTACAAAAATAATCTCATACTTATTAATTTGATTATTGAGAACTTTAGTTAATGATGATAATAACTTTATTAAGTTTTTTTTTTCTTTATAAATCGGAATTATTATTGAAAAATTCATTTAATTTGTATTAAGTAATAATTATTTATATTATATCATATATTTTAATGAAGAAACTAAAGTCGAAAAATAATTACATCTATATATTACTATTTTTTATTTCAATAATTGGCGTTTATACTTATCAAGATTACGGCGTAGGTATTGAAGAGCATTTTCAAAGAAAATCAGGTTTTTATTGGTTAAATTTTTTATTGAGTTACACAGATTTTGAAACTTTAAAACATACAGCCTTCATAAAATTAGAAGAAATTAAATTATTTTCTCCCAGATTGTATCCAATTGAGCAATTAGGATTTTATGGAGTATTATTTGACGTTCCTACAGCGTTTATTGAAACCTTTTTTAACATACAAAATCCAAATGATTATTTTTACTTTAGACATATATTAATTTTTTTTATTTTTTTACTTAGTGGTTTTTGTTTTTATAAAATTATAGTATCTAGATTTAAAAATATTAACCTAGCTTTAATAGGCTTTATTTTTTACGTATTTTCACCACGTATATACGGAAATATTTTTTTCGATAATAAAGATATTTTTTTCCTATCAATATTTACTATAAATGTTTTCTTTTTTTTAAAATATCTTAAAAAGAAAAATTATCTTAATCTAATTTTTTTTTCTTGTTTATGTGCTTTGTCAACTTCTTCAAGGATTATTGCCTTATTAATTCCAATAGCATTTTTAATTATATTAGTCATTGAAATTGCAAACTCAAAAAATATCAAAATTCAGTTTTTTAGATTTTTAATTTTTTTTATAACTTTTTTTATAGTTCTAATAATTCATTGGCCTTATTTATGGACATTGAATTGGAATCAAATGTTAAATTTTTTTCAACCTTTTTTTTATGCCATGAATCCTTGGGTTTTTTTTAACGGAGAATTTTATCAATCTAAGTATTTACCATATTCTTATATTCCCATTTGGATTATTATTACAACACCAATTTATATTTTGTTATTTTTTATTTTTGGTTTTTACAAACATACAAAAAGAGTCTTTACTAGATTTTTAAATATTAGGGAAAATTTGATAAATCAGCATGACATTTGGAGATCAAGTAATGAAAAATTTGATTTATTTTTATTAATAAATTTTTTATTAGTAGTATTATTATATATCTCAATTAATCCTGCACTTCTAAGTGGCTGGAGGCATTTTTATTATCTTAATTTTTTTATGATCTATTATTGTTGTTATTTTCTTTATATTATTCTTTTTAGTTCAAAAAAAAAATTAATTCTTTCAATTCTTGTCCCTCTTAGTCTATTTACAACTTATGAAAATTATAAATATCATCCATTTCAAAGTGTATATTTTAATAATTTGATTACAAAAAAATATAAAAAAAGTTTTGAAATTGATACTCAATCTTTGTCAAGAGTTCATGCTATAAAAGAAATACTTAAAGAAGACGGTAAACTTAATATAGCGACCGCATCCTGGACTCCTTTAGAAAATGCCAGATCACTTATACCAATTAGTGAATGGGATAGACTGATTTTTGTTGGAACAGAATATGATAAGGCTGATTTTATCTATTCTAATTTTTATTATGAAGTTAATATTAATTATAATAAAAAATATGAAATTCCTGAAAATTTTTCTTTATATAAAACACTCGTGATTGATGGTACAAGAATATATTCAATATACAAAAAAATATAAGATGAAACTTTTTATCTACAAATCTTTATTAGCATGTTTTTTAGTCTTTATACTTTTCCATTTAACCGTTGGTTATACTGTAAGAAGTTATGAAATAAAAATATATAATTACTTTTCTAAAGACAAGATAAATTATATAAAACATAAATTAAGATCTGAATTGAAAGATGGTTTAAATCAAGATCGAATTTTATCAAAAGATGACTCCATTCTTATAAATAATTTTTTGGAAAAAATTAGTAATGAATTAAAAGATGCAAAATAGTTTGTATGTTTTCTAAAAGAACACGTTTATACACAAGTTTTAATATCATTAATCTTTTTCAAATTCTTAAATCTTTTTTTTTCAAAAAAAAAAATTTTGAGTCACAAATTCAAAATTACCTAAAAGTTAAAAATTTAAAACTTACTTCTTTAGGAAGAACAGCTTTATATGATATTATTAAGCTTATAATTAAAGATAAAAATAAAAAAAAGTTTTTTATTGCACCTTACACGATTCCAGCTGTAATACATGCCGTTAAATATGCTGGAGGAGAAATTAAATTTATTGATATAAATAAAGAAACTGGTTTGATTGACGAAGATAAATTGGAAAGCGAAATAGATGATAATTCTGCCGGTGTAATAATTACCCATTTATATTCTAACTCAGAAGATATTAAAAAGTTTATAACGAGATTTCAAAATAAGATAAATATTATCGAAGACGCAGCAATTAATTTTGGCTCAAAGATTAATGATAAATATTTAGGTACATTAGCGGATTACGGATTTTTTAGTTTTAATATTGTTAAGAATTTAAATACTCTAAATGGGGGAGCAATTTATATTAAAAATAATGAAACTTATAATAAATATAAATTAGAAAGAAAGATAAAAAAATTTCCAATTAAAATAACTTTTAACCTTTTAATTACAGTTTTAATTTTAAAAATAATGTTTAATAATTTTTCTTATCAATTTTTTCATTTTATTTTAAAAATTATTTACGAGAAAAGAATTGATTATATTTTAAAGAAAATTTATCCGATTCTCTACCACACTTATGAAAAAAATTTACCTGTTATCTATCAATATGATTTTAACTGGCTGATGAATGATGTGGGAATTTATAATTTAAAACAAATAGAAATTAATTACAGAGAAAGATTGGAAAAAGCAAAAATATATAATGATTTGATAGATGATAGAGTTGCATTTAAAATGGAATGCTTCAAAAATGAAAATGCACTTTTAGAGTATACAATTATTTTAAAAAATGTGAGTAATAAAATTGCTCATTCAAAGTTGATGGAGAGAGGTTATGATATAAGGCATACTTGGTATATTAACAACACGAAAGAAAAAAATAATTTAGATCCAACAAACTTTAAAGACACATATTTTATTGAAGAATATATTTTTTGTTTACCAGTTCATAAAAATATTAGCAGTGAAGACATAAAAAAAATTTCAGCTATAATAAATACTTTCATTTAACACATGACTTACAAATTAGTTAAAACTAATAATAATCTGAAAAACATATACGATATAGTATGTAAAAATATAACTGATAGTATATTTATATATCTTGGTTTAGATTTTTTTAAAAATCTGGTTTTGAACAAAATTATTCATATTTATTGTATTAAAGATAAAGAAAAAATTTCGGCGATATTAACTGTCATCAATTATAGAAATTACAAATCTATTAATAAAATAATAGTAAAATATTTAATTTTTAATCCAATAAAAATCTTATTTAGCTTTTTTAAATTGCTTAAAGCTTCGAAAAAAGGTTCTAATCTAGGGATAAATAACAGTTATTTACATTTATTGCATTTGGTAATTTTCAATCAAGATTTTAGGAAAATTACATTAAAAAAAAAGGACATAATTTTTGACAAATTTTTTAAAAAAATTTTAAAAGAACACAAATCAAAAACTTTATTCTTGTGCTTTGACAATAAAAACAAAAAAGCCAAAAAATTTTATTCTAGAAATAACTTCAAAAAGTTTTATAAGATAAGAAATATTCTTTATTTTAAAAAGGAATTTATTATCTAAATGACTTATTTTCAAAATATTTTAATTGGATCTGGAATGAGCTCATTGGTTTTCTATATGAACTCAAAGAAAAAATTAAAAGTTATTTCTTCAAATAAAAGAAAAATTTTCAAAAGTAAAAATTTTTATGAAAATGATATGATTGGTGGAAATAGTAATATTTGGGGTGGTTATATTAATTTTAAAAGACATAAAAAATTTTTAAACGTTAAAGAATACAAAAAAATTTTTAATAAAAAATTATTTAAAACTAAAAAAATTTTTAATGATAAATCTTTGTTTTCAAACACTTATTCACTTGTGGACGAAAACGATCAAATTTTTAGAGTTAAACAAGATCATTTTAATAATAGTATTTTAAATGAAAAAGTTGAAAGATTTATAATTAAAAAAAAATTTGTTGAACTTAAAACAAAAAAAAAATCAATATTTACTCAAAAATTAACTTTGTGTGTGGGAAATCTTAATCTAATTAAACTTTTATATAACTCACACTTTATAAAATCTAGGGATGTAATATCATTTGATGACGGTGGATGTAGTTATGTTTTAAATTTTTTCATTAACTTTAAAAAGAACTATTATATTCCTATGCCTATTAGTAAAATTATTGAAAAAGTTCTTTTTAAAAAATCGAAAAAATACAAACTTTTGTCCTCGAGTTTTGTACTTCAAAAATTTTCTAAAAAAGTTAATAATTATAATTTTTTATGTAAAGATTTATTAAATGTTGACAAGTTTAAATTAAGATTTTTTTTGTCAAATCATGTTGTTAATTTAAAAATTAATAATGTTCCTTTAAGAAAATTTTTATATAACAAATCAAAAAATATTGATGTTTTCTGCAGTGGAGTTTTAAAAAAATATTTACCTGGACCCATCATTCAAGATCTGGTCCATGACATTACAAGAAAAAAAATTAAATAATTATATTTGCTAATCTTGTAAAAATAGACTATTAGGTATTTTAAATGGTAAATATTGGTATAAATGGTTTTGGACGAATTGGCAGATTAATCTTAAGAGCACTTCTTGAAAATTACCAAGGAAAAATCAAAGTGGTAGGAATAAACGATCTAGGATCAATCGAAGCAAATGCTCATTTAATTAAATTTGATAGCACTCATGGAACTTTAAATTTTGATGTGAACACTAGTGATGATGGATTTCAAATAGGAGATCAAAATATTAAAGTTTTTTCGGAAAAAGATCCTTCTAAATTACCATGGGGTAAAATTGGTGCTGACATAATTCTAGAATGCACTGGTTTTTTCCTCGACAAACCATCTGCTGCTAAACATATATCTGCTGGAGCTAAAAAAGTTATTATATCTGCACCAGCTAAAGAAGTAGATTTTACAGTGGTCCAAGGAGTTAACAATAAGGAGTTAAAAAAAGAACATAATATTATTTCTAATGGATCTTGCACAACTAATTGCCTAGCTCCAGTTGCAATGGTTTTAGAAAATAATTTTGGGATAAAGTATGGTTACATGACAACAATTCATAGTTATACCGGAGATCAAAAATTATTAGATACATTACATAAAGATTTAAGAAGAGCTCGATCTACTGAGGGATCGATGATACCCACATCTACAGGAGCAGCTAAAGCTATGAGTTTAGTTTTACCTAGCTTAAAAGGGAAATTAGATGGAACCGCAATAAGAGTACCGACTCCAAATGTATCTTTAATCGATTTTACTCTTGTAACCGAAAAAGAGACAACTCCTGATACGATTAATCAAGCTATGGAGTCAGCTGCAAACAAGGAGTTAAAAGGTATTCTTGATATTAATAGTAAACCTTTAGTATCAAAAGATTTCAATCATAATCCTAATAGTTCGATTTTTGATATTACTCAAACGCAGGTAATTAAGGGAAAATTTAGCAGAGTATTGTCTTGGTACGATAATGAATGGGGTTTTTCTAACAGGATGTGTGACACTGCAATCCAAATTGCAACTTTTATTTAATTTAAATTAAATTAATATGTAATTATGAATTCGTCTGTCAGATTAATCAATCATGCTTCAGCAAAAATTAGTTTAGATAACATCTCTATTGTATCCGATCCTTGGTATGAAGGCTCTGTGTTTCATAAGGGTTGGAAACTAATTCATGAATTGCCAATTGAAGAAACTAAAAAATATCTTGAGAATACAAACTACATTTATATTTCACACGAACATCCAGATCATTTTAGTCCAAGCTTTTTTTTAAATAATGAATACAAAGAGATACTAAATCGCAATAATACCAAAATTCTTTTTCAAAAAACTAAAGATAAGCGAGTTCTTAAATTCTTGGAGAAAAGAGGATATAGGGTAATTGAAGTGCCAAATAATGAATATGTAACTTTAGAAAACGGTGTCAAAGTAAAGATTATAAAATTTGGATATATCGATTCAGCATTAATTATTGAAGGTTCAACTGATAAAATTTTAAATCTTAATGATTGTCCACTAAATGATATTAATGAAATAAAAAGATTTAGAAAAGATCATGGTAAATTTGATTTACTCTTAACCCAATTTAGCTATGCAGCTTGGAAGGGCAATGAAGATAATATAGAATATAGGAAAAAAGCAGCTTCTGAAAAAATAGAAACCATGATTAATCAATATAATATACTAGAATGCAAAAAAATAATTCCATTTGCTAGCTTTATTTATTTTTCTAATAAATTAAATAAATTCATGAATGATCAAATAAATCAGCCCCATATTTTTCAAAATCAATTAATGTCAAAAATCGACTCAATAATTCTTAAACCTGGTGAGATACAAGATATAAAACAATTAAAACAAAAAGATAGTTCATTGAATTTTTGGAAAGATCAGTATGCTAAAATCGAATCTTTGCCAATGGATAACTTCGATAAATCTGTAAATTTTCAAGAGTTATTAGCTGAATATTCTAAATATAAGCAAAAAATACTAGATATAAATTCAAAATTAATGATTTATCTAGCATCTAAAATCAAATTTTTAAATTTCTTTCAGCCAATTAATATTTTTTTATTAGATCATAAAAAAAATTATGAGTTTTCACTATTTAAAGGTTTTAAAGAAACAAAAAATAACAATTACGATATATCTATGCACAGTGAGTCTCTTTTTTTTATTTTTAAAAATGATTTTGGTTATGACACTTTAACTGTTAACGGATGTTTCATTGCTCCTAAAAAAGGATTTATAAAATCTACAAGATCTTTTGCTATAGGTAGCTTAAACTCTATGGGCTTAAAAGTTAATTTTAATCTAATTTTTAATTTAAAACTAGTTTCATTCTTTTTTACCCTTTTAAGAAAAGTATCAAAAAAACTTAAATGAAAAAAATCTCTATAAAAAAAAAAATTTCTTTTTTTTTTATATTTTTCTTTTTGATAATAATAATTATTGAAATTTTTCTAAGACTAATCAGTATTGAATACCCTATATTTCAAAAGCATGATCCAATTAGAGGATTTTCTTTATTACCAAACAGTAAGGGGATTTGGACAAGAGAGGGAAGAGGTGAGGTGAAAATTAACTCGATGGGATTAAGAGATTATGAACATACAATCGATAAACCTTCAGATATACTTAGAATCGCAATTCTAGGAGATTCCTATGCAGAGGCTAGATCGGTAAATCTTGAAGAAACTTTTTGGTTTAAGCTTGGCAAGAATCTAAAAAATTGCAAATCTTTTCATAAAGGAAAAAAAATTGAAGTAATTAATTTTGGTGTTTCTGAATATGGAACCACTCAGCAATACTTGACACTAAAAAATCATGTATGGAAGTATAATCCAGATATCATACTTCTAGCTTTCTATAGTGGCAACGACATTTCTGATAATTTAAAAATTTTATCTACAAAAAAATATAGGCCTTACTTCGAATTTGAGGGTGATAAAATAAAAAGCATTGATAAAGACTATTTAAAATCAAAACCCTATGAAATTTTAAGTTCATATTACGGTCAATTATTCATAAAATTGAGCCAATATTCAAGAATAGCTCAATTATTTAGGGAATCCTATGTTCAAATGTATTTTGCAAGTAAAAGAAAATCCAACTTAAATTTAAACAAGAAAGCTAATAAGTCAGAGGCAAATCTTTATAATCCAAATGATGAGCCTTGGGCAAAAGCTTGGATAGTTACTGAGAAAATTATAAAATTAATTGATAAAGATGTAAGAGAAAAAAATAAAGATTTTATTCTTGTATCTCTTTCAAATCCTATTCAAGTTTATCCCTCAATAACTTATTTAAAAGATTATAAAAAAAAAAATAATATAGATAATATATTTTACCCTGAAAATAGATTAGCTAAGTTTTCGAAAAAAAATAAAATTAAAGTTTTATCAATCTCTCAAATAATGAGGAAAGAAGCCCTAGAAAAAAAAATATTTTTTCATGGTTTTTATAATACTAAATTAGGAACAGGCCATTGGAATGAAACTGGTCACGATTTTGCGAGTAAATTAATTTCTAAGGGAATTTGTAAACTCTACTAATTTTTGCTTTTTTCAGCTTCCTCAATTATTTTTAAAGTACTTTTTGGTATTTCTAAATTTTTGGAGCTCATATCCTTTTTTTTAACTTTTAAAATTTTCTTTTTATTGGGATTATTGATTTCATTTATAGCATTTAGAATTTCGTCAATTGAATAACTAGTTTCGTTCATGAACCAACTTTGTATAATCTAACCATATTAGTCATACCAGCCTTACCAAAAGGTAAACCAGCCGTTATAACAACAAAATCATTCTTTTTGATAAATTTAAGTTTCTTTATAATCTCTTTTGAAATAGACATCATGTCTCTCCATCCGTTTGCGTCTCTGCTATTTATAGAATGAACACCCCAAAGTAAAGACACTTGTCTACTTACATTTATGTTAGGTGAGATCGTTACTATTTTTGCTGCTGGACGCATAGCCGAAACTAGTTTTGCAGATCTACCAGAATTAGAAAAAACTATTATAGCTTTTACGTTTGGGTTGTAAGCCATATCTTTAACAGAGAGCAATATAGATTTGACTGGATCTTTATTTGCAACAACCGAATTTTTAAAATCTTCTATATGTTCTCTTTTGTATTTTTCAGTTGATAAAATAGTTTGGGTCATTGTAGAAACAGCTTGAGCGGGAAATTTTCCAATTGCTGCTTCAGCAGACAACATTACAGTATCAGCACCTTGAAAGATTGCTGTTGCAATATCATTTATTTCAGCTCGAGTAGCGGTATTATTTTCAATCATGCTTTCTAACATCTGAGTAGCAACTATTACAGATTTGGAAAATTGAGAACATTTTTTAATTAGACTTAGTTGTACTTTTGGCACTTCACTATGGCCAATATCAATAGCCAAATCCCCTCTGGCAATCATTATCGAATCTGTAGCTTGAATAATTCTTTTTATATTTTTTAGAGCATGTTTGTTTTCAATTTTAGAAATGATACCAATGTCTTTTCTAATTAATTTCCTGGTTTCTAAAATTAATTTTTCATTTTGCAAATATGATAAAGCAATCCAGTTGCAACCGAGTTTAACAGCAGTTTTAATATCTTTTTTATCTTTTTCAGTAAGTCTATTAAAAGTTATATCCAAATTAGGAACATGGAAGCTCTTATTGCTCTTAAGTTCACAATTTTGACTACGGCATTTGGTAATTACCGAGTTGCCTTTTTTACTAATAACAGAAAATAAAAACTTACCATCATCAATTAAAATTTTATTACCTTTTTTTAACTTCTTTAAAATTTTAGGATAAGGAAAATTAACTCTTTGAGAGTTACCAGGTATTTTTTTACCATCAAATATAAATTTTTGGTTGTACTTAATCTTTTGACTTTCATTTTGAACTTCACCTATTCTAAGTTTTACACCTTGAAGATCAGCTATCAGAGACAATTTCTTCCGATTTTTTTTCTCTACTTTTCTAATTTTTGAAATAATTTTATTAATACCTTTAGTGTTATGGCTAAAATTGATTCTAAAGGCATCGACACCAAGATCTACAAGCTTTTTTAACTTATTTTCACTGTAAATTGCAGGACCCAAAGTAGCTATAATTTTTGCTTTTTTTTCCATTAAGAGATTTTTATGTTATAACACCACTTTTCTTAAAAAAGAATATCAAAGAAGATTAATTTTAATGAGTAATAAAAAAATAGGAATTTTAACTAGTGGAGGGGATTGCGGAGGCCTTAATGCTGCGATTAGATCAATTTTTTATAGAGCAAAAAATAAATACAAAATGGATGTATATGGAATAAGAGATGGTACTGCAGGCCTAATCAAACGTCCAGTTGATGTTATGCAACTAACTCATAAAACTTTTGGAGGATACTTATTAAGACAAGGTGGAACTTTTTTAGGATCTACTAATAAAGGCAATCCTTTTAAAATTCCTACAAATAATGGCAAACACGTCGATAAATCAAAAGAAATTATAGAGGGATACCACTCAATGAAACTTGATGGTTTAATAATTATCGGTGGAGATGGTAGTATGCAAATTTTAAAAAAATTAGCCAAAGATGGTGATATGAAAATAGTTGCCATTCCAAAGACAATAGATAACGATGTAGGGGCAACAGAAAGCTCGATAGGCTTTCATACCGCTGTGGATGTTGCAACTCAAGCATTGGATAATTTGCAATCCACAGCAGCTAGCCATAGAAGATCTATGATACTTGAGGTTATGGGCCGTGATGCAGGACACATCGCACTCAATGCGGGTATAGCAGGAGGTGCAGATATTATTTTAATTCCTGAAATAAACTATTCAATAAATGGAATTATTAATAAACTTAATTCAATGAAAAAAAATGATATTCAACATTCATTAATTGTAGTCGCTGAGGCAGTTAAAAAAGAGGATGGTTCGAGAGTGGTTCACAAATATATGGACGGTGAACAAAGACTTGGCGGTATTGGAGATTACATAGCTCAGGAGTTAATGAAGAAAACAGATGTTGAATGTAGAGTAACATCACTTGGTCACGTTCAAAGAGGAGCACCCCCAACAGCTAGTGACAGGATATTAGCTAGTGCTTTTGGAGTTTATGCTGTAGATTTATTAAACCAAAAAAAATTTGATCGAATGGTTGCATGGAGAGACAGGAAAGTGGTTGATGTACCTATTGATGAAGGTATCAAAACATATAAAAATGTTGAAAGAAAAGACTCTTTAGTAGAAACAGCCTTATCACTAGGAATTTATTTAGGAGACAATGTTTAATGAAAGATAAAAAATTAAATTTAGTTGCTAATAGACTTGTAAAAGCTTTTCTAAAAAACAAAATTATAAATCCTATTCCAATTAAATACACAAAAAAACTTTCGAATGCTCAAAAATTTAGAAAATTATGTGAAAGTAAAATAAAAAAACCCATCATAGGATTTAAAGCAGGGGGGACGGGTATACCTGTTATAAAAAAACTTAAAGAAAAAGAACCTTTTTATGCATCGGTATATAAGCATAACGTACTAAAAAATAATAAATCTGTAAAAACAAATAAATATACTTTAGGTATCGAACTTGAAGTTTGTTATCTGCTTAAAAAAAGTTTTTTTAATTTTAAAAAAAAAATATCAATCAACAATATGAAAAGATTTATAACTTATATTGCACCTTGTATTGAAGTGGTTGGTTACAGACAAAAGAAAAAAGGTATAAAGAGTTTTGGAGATCTATGTTCTGATTTTGGTGCAAATATAAAATTTATCATAGGTCCAAAAAAGAAATTTAAAAATAATAATGTCAGAAACTTAAAAACTAATATTTCTAATTCAAAGATAAAACAATCCGTAAATGGGAACACTAATACAGTTTATATAAATCCAATGAATTCTTTATTGTTTGTTTTAAAAAAACTTCAAAAAGATAAAGTAAAACATGGTAAAGATTTTTACGTTTTTACTGGCTCATCAGTAGGAGTTGTTCCAATTCTAAGTAAAGGTATCTACAAAGGAAAAATTGAAAAATTAGGATCTGTAAAAACTAAAATTAATTAGACAATAAATAGCCACCAACTATCAAAATAACAATCCCTGAGATAAATTTAATATTCTTTAGAAATGATTCTTTTTTCTCGCTTCGAAACTTTCTTTTAGAGAGAAAATAAATATTTGTTTCAGCTTTATTTCTGAACTTAGGTCTTAATGGCGATGGAATTGATTTGTTTTCAATATTCTTGAATTTTTTTGGATTGATTTGCAACATACTTCTATTAACTCTATTTTACTAAAGTTATCAACAGATTATACCATCTAAGAGTGCGTCAATTATGCAAATGATAATCATTCTCAATATATTGTAAATGATAATCATTATCAATAGTCAGGAAAATAAATGAAAAAAACACTTATAATAAGCTATCTATTTTTAGTTGCTTTTGCAGGAAGTCTACTTGCAAACGAAGTAAATATATTTAGCACAAGGCATTATGACTCTGATGTACAACTTTATGAAAAGTTTACTGCTAAAACAGGAATAAAAGTAAACGTTGTATCAGGAAAGTCAGGTGCTTTAGAAAAAAGGATAATTGAAGAGGGTGCTGATAGTCAAGTAGATCTATACATTACAGCTGACGCTGGAAGACTAGGTGCTTTTGAAGCTAACCTTCAAGGAGGTCTTACTAGTGCAGCAATTAAATCTGCTGTTCCTAGTAATTTTAGAACATCAAAATGGACTGGTATAGCGAAGAGAGCCAGAATTGTATATTTTGCACCAGAAAGAGTAAGCGGTGCTGAGTTATCTGGTTTAACTTATGAAAGTTTAGCTGATCCAAAATGGAAAGGCAGACTAGTAATTAGAGCCTCAAACAATATTTACAATCAATCACTTGTAGCTTCATTAATTAAAAATAATGGAAAAGGTAAAATAGCTGATTGGTCAAAAGGTATGGTTTCAAATATGGCTAGATCACCCAAGGGAAATGATAGAGCCCAAATACTTGCTGTTGCAGCAGGAGAAGCTGATATAGCCGTAGCTAACACTTACTACTTGGCACTCATGCTTTCTGGAAAAAAAGGACCAGAACAGCAAGCGGCTGCTAAAAAAGTAAAACCTTTCTTTCCAAATCAAGATGGAAGAGGAACTCATATGAACATAAGTGGTGCAGGGCTCGTAAAAGGTGCGCCAAATAAAGCTAATGCAATAAAGTTAGTTGAGTTCTTATTAAGTAAGGAAGCTCAAAATCATATTGTAAATAATACTTTTGAGTATCCAATGATAAAAGGTGTATCTCCACATCCACTTGTTGTAAATATGGGGTTAGATTTTAAACAAGATTTAAAAACAAAAGTTGTTAATTACGGAAAAAGACAAGCTGATGCACTAGAAGTTATGACAGCTGCAGGCTGGAAGTAGTAATTTTATAGGAGAGATCTATAAGTATGACAAAGTATAATTTGTGGTTTTTTAGCTCATTGATTATAGCTATTATAGTATCTCTTCCTATATTAACTGTTTTTTTTAGTTTTTTTCAAGAAACAAGTAATTATTTTTCAATTTTGAAAAATACTTTTCTTTTTGATTATATTTTTAATTCTTTGATAATATTAGTTTTTGTTCTTTTGATTACATTATTTTTAGGTGTAACAAGCGCATATTTTGTATCCTTTTATGATTTTCCTCTTTCAAATTTTTTTAGCTGGGCATTGATCCTCGCTTTTGCAGTTCCAGGTTATATTTATGCTTTTTCCATCATAGCTTTCTTTGAAAACTATGGAACAGCATTTTCAATATTTACATATTTATTTGGTGATGGTGAATACAACAATTTGATTCCTAAAATAGATGGAATGATTGGTTCAATACTAGCTATTTCCTTTTCACTATTTCCATACGTATACGTATTGGCAAGATCTTCATTTTTTTACCAATCAAGTAATTATATTGAGGTTGGAAAAAATTTAGGCCTCACCGAAACAGAAACATTTTTACAAATAATTTTACCATCTGCTAGACCAGCAATAATTGCAGGTTTATCATTGGTAGCTATGGAATGTTTATCAGACTTTGGAACGGTTTCTTTTTTTAGCGTTTCAACTTTAACTACAGGTATTTATAATTCTTGGTTATCATTCGATGATTTAAACACAGCTAATCAAATTTCTTTTATTTTATTAATTTTTATTTTAGTATTATTCTCAATTGAAATTTATTCTAGAAAAGAAGCTAAATATCATCAACCAGGAAGAGGTTTCAAACCTATAAATAAGATCAAATTATCTGGAAAAAAATCTTTTGTAGCACTCTCTTTTTGCTCTTTAGTATTGTTTATAAGTTTTATATTTCCAGTATCTCAAATGATATACTGGACTATTAAATTTCCTAAGTATATTCAAGATTTAGATTTATTAAAACTTAACCTAAATACTCTTTTATTAGTTGGCTTAGCTAGCATTATATTAGTTTCTATCTCTCTATACATTAACTATGGCAGCCGAATTGCAAGAAGCAAAATTTTAAACTTCATTACAAGTTTTTCTATATCAGGTTACGCAATACCTGGGATTATTTTGGCAGTAGCATTTATCACTCTTTTCTCAAATTTAAGTGATTTTGTATCAAATACTTTTGAAGTAGCTAGTTCCAAACATCTTTTTATTGGTTCAATTTTTGGATTAATTCTTGCTTACTTTATTAGATTTTTTTCTTTATCATTTAATGGAATAAAATCAAATTATGAAAAAATTAACAATTCTATTGATGAAAGCGCTTATTTATTAGGTTACTCAAAATTTAAAACTTTCTCTACAATTCATATTCCTCATTTAAAAACAAATATTATTTTGATTATAGTTTTAATTTCATTAGAGATAATTAAAGAATTGCCTATAACAATGATCTTAAGGCCTTTTAATTTTGAAACATTTGCAACTCAAGCTTATGTTTATGCATCTCAAGATTTATTAGAGGCAGCAGCATATCCTTCGCTATTATTAATATTCTGGTCAACAGTTTTTATAATTTTTTCATCAAAATATATACTTTCTAAAAAAAACTAATATAATTAATAAATGTCAAATTATTTCCTAGAAATACAAAAAGGTAACTTTGTTGCCAGCGAGAAAAATAAAGTAAATAATTTTAATCTTAAAATTGAAAGTCAGGGTGAGATAATTTCTTTACTTGGTCCCTCTGGAATAGGAAAGACAACAATCCTAAGAACATTGGCTGGTCTTCAAAAATTAAATTCAGGCAAGATTTTTTTGAAAGGTAAGTTAATTTCTTCAAAAGATGTACATATCGAACCTGAAAAAAGAAATATAGCTCTATCCTTTCAAGATAACTCTCTGTTTCCTAATTACACTGTTATTGAGAATATAAATTTTGGAAAAAAAAGAGTTAATGGCAACAGCTCACCCGTAGATGCAAAAGAAATTATTGGTATATTGCATATTGAACCAATATTAGAAAAATATCCACATCAAATTAGCGCTGGAGAAGCACAAAGAGTTTCTTTAGCAAGATCATTAATGTCAAAACCAGACTTATTACTTTTAGACGAACCTTTTTCAAATATAGATCAAAGTTTAAAAGAAGAAATACAAGTGTCAGTAAAAAAACTTTTGAAAAGAATTAAGTTAACAACAATAATTGTAACTCATGACTCTTATGAAGCCTTTTCAATGGCTGACAAATGTGGAATTATTTTAGATCAAGAATTAAAACAATTTGATATCCCTTATAATGTACACCATGAACCAAATTCTATTAACGTAGCGAATTTTTTAAACAAGGGAATATTTATAGATGTTAAGGTAGTAGATAGTGAATGCGCCGTTCACAGATTAGAACACGAAGAGTTGGGTGAAATAAGAGGCAAATTATCAAATAATTTTCCATCTGGCTCTAAAGTCAAACTTCTTTTACAACCCGAAGATTTAATCCATGATGACCAAAGTAAATTAAGATTAGAGGTGGTAGACAGAAAGTTTAGAGGAACTAATTTTATATACACTCTAAAAACAAAAAAAGGGGAGCATCTACCTGTATTTGTTCACTCTCATCATATTCACCAACACGAAAAATCTGAACAATTCGGAGTAAAATCTCCGATTTATATTGACCATTTAGTATGTTTTTAAGTAAATATAATAATATTTGGCGCCCTTAGCTCAGCTGGATAGAGCATCGGTTTTCTAAACCGAGGGTCGTAGGTTCGAATCCTTCAGGGCGCGCCAATCTATTTTAAAATATGTTTAAAAATATTCTTATAACTGGAGGAGCAGGTTACATAGGATCTCATATCGCAGAAATTTTAATAAAAGATAAAAAAAAAGTATTTTTATTAGACAATTTATCTACTGGACATAAGAAGCTTATAAACCATAAAACAAAATTTTTTCTCTCTGACATTAGAAAAATTAACAAAACAAGAGAAATTGTAAAAAAATATAAAATTGACAGCATTATTCATTTAGCAGCAGCTCTATCAGTAGGAGAAAGTCAAAAAAAACCAAAAAAATACGAAAGTATTAACGTTGAAGGTACAAAAAAAATTTTAGAAGCTATAAAAACATCTAAAGTTAGAAACTTTGTTTTTTCATCTACCTGCGCAGTATACCAAGACGGCTTGAGTAAAGTATCAGAAAGATCAAAACTAAAACCAAGTAGCGTTTATGGGAAAACAAAACTAAAGGGTGAAAAAATTATAAAAAATTTTTGTAAAAAAAATAAGATTAATTATGGGATACTAAGATATTTCAATGTTGCTGGCGCTAGTCAATCAGGAAAGATTGGTCAAGTAAATAAAGGAGATCAATTATTTAAGAACTTATCTGTAGAATTACAGAAAAAAAAACCAATTTTTAAAATTTATGGTGGCGATTATGATACCAAGGATGGCACTTGTATTAGAGATTATATTCATGTCGTTGATATAGCCAATATACATTTAAAAGTTTTGAAAAAAATTTGTAATAATAAATCTATAATTTTAAATTGTGGATATTCAAAAGGAGTTTCTGTTAATGAGGTAATAGAAAGTTTCAAAAAAAATACAAAAAAAAAAATTAAGGTTAAAACAATTAAAAAAAGAAAAGGTGATATGGCAAAAATAATCTCAGATACATCAAAGTTGAAAAGATTTATTAAATGGAAACCAAAATTTAATAATTTAGATATAATAGTAAAAAGCTGTATTAATTGGGAAAATAAAAAAAATTAAATGCCTGTAAGAGATTTTGAGGAGTCGTTTGAAAAATTTTGTAAAAAAAAAAAATTTGAAATTAACAAAAAACAGTTCGAAATATTAAAATCTCTACAAAAATTTTTCTTCCAAAAAAAGAAATTAATTAACATATTTTCTAAGAAAAGTTCTAAATCGTGTTATTATTTATACGGTAAAGTAGGAGTAGGAAAAACTCTTATATTGGACCATGTTTTTCAAGAATTAGATCTTAAAAAAAAAAGATCTCATTTTAATAAATTTATGATTGAATTTCATAATTTTAGGCATAAAAAAAAAGGTATTAATCCAATTACAGCTTTTGTCAAAGATTTTAAAAAGAAATATAAACTCCTTTATTTAGATGAATTTCAAGTAACTAACATAGTAGATGCTATGATACTGAGCAAGTTATTCGAGGAAATCTTTGATGAAAATATAAAAGTTATACTATCCTCAAATACTAAACCAAATGAACTTTACAAAGACGGTCTTCAAAGAGATCAATTTCTACCTTTTATTAAGTTGATAGAAAAAGAATCAATACAAAAGGAATTAAAATTAAATAATGATTACAGAAAAAACGTTGATACAAAAAAACAAAGAATTTTTTATCCATTAAACGAAAAAACCCTATTTAGTATTAACCAATTGTTTAGGAGATTAACTAGAGATATGGATAAGTCTGAGAAAACTTTTATCACCAAAGGTAGAAAGTTTTATATTCATAACTTTTATAAAGGTATATCTAAATTTACGTTTGAAGATCTATGTGATAAAAATTTAGGTTCAGAAGATTACTTTAATCTAGCAAATATTTGCCATCATATTTTTATCTACAATGTTCCATCGTTCACAGAACTCAATTCTAATCAACAACTAAGATTTATAAATTTAATAGATGTGCTCTATGATAGAAAGATTAAATTAACTTTATCTTTAGAAACTAGACTTGAAAATTTAAGTTCATCTAAAAGACATTTTGATTTTTTCAAAAGAACAATAAGTAGACTTCATGAAATGACGAAAGTAAAAAATTATTGAAATTCGGTTGTAAATGATCATATTTAGTACTTTTCGAATTAGATAATCTACATATTGAGCCACATTAAATTGAAATTAAAAACAAAATAAATCATAGTGATTGTGTTTTGAATTCATAATTCAAAAATATTGTTAACAATAAAAAAACTAAAGAGGATTATAATAATATGATCAAATCAATCAAAACTTGGATTTTAGTTGGATTTGCGTCTTTGCTTTTAGTCGCTTGCGGCCAAGGCGGAGGAGGAGCTGGTTCAAAAAAATCTAAAACTTTAGAAAATACCAAGAAAGCTGGTTTTGTGAAATGTGGTGTTTCACAAGGTCTACCTGGTTTCTCTAATGCTGATGCATCAGGAAACTGGTCTGGTATTGACGTAGATGTATGTAGAGCTGTTGCTGCAGCTGTATTAGGTGATGCAGATAAAGTTAAATACACTCCGTTAAGTGCTAAAGAAAGATTTACGGCATTAACATCAGGTGAAATCGATGTACTTGCACGTAACACTACTTGGACATTATCAAGAGATGCTGACATTGGTTTAACTTTTGTTGGTGTGAACTTTTATGATGGTCAAGGTTTCATGGTAAGAAAAAATTCTGGAATTAATTCTGTGAATGATTTCAAAAACGGTATTTCTGCTTGTACAAACACAGGTACAACTACAGAGCTTAACATGAGAGACTTCTTTAATTCTAAAAACATAAGTTACGAACCAATTGCGTTTGAAAAAGCAGACGAAGTTGTTCAAGCTTATGATGCTGGAAGATGTGATACTTATACAACAGATAAATCTGGTTTAGCAGCACAAAGAACTAAAATGTCAAACCCAGATGAGCACAAAGTATTACCTGAAACGATCTCAAAAGAACCATTAGGTCCTGTTGTAAGACAAGGGGATGCAGTATGGGAAGATATCGTAAGATGGTCTCTAAATACTATGATCGAAGCAGAAGAGTATGGTGTTAATTCATCAAACGCTTCTAGCCTAAAAGACTCTGAGAACCCAGCTATTAAGAGATTAGTAGGTTCTGAAGGTGAATTAGGTGCAGCTTTCGGTTTAGATAATGACTGGAGCTTAAGAATTATCGAGCAAGTTGGTAACTACGGTGAAAGCTATAAAAAACACATAGCTGATACTGGAATTTTACCTAATAGAGGTCCAAATCAATTATGGACTAAAGGTGGAATTCTTTACGTACCACCAGCAAGATAATTGCTGATAAAATTAAAAAGGGCTGGATTTATCTGGCCCTTTTTTTTACTCTCAAAATAATGATTTTTAAAAAATTCAACATTGAAAACAAAAAAGCGAGAGATTTAATTCCTCAAGCTATAACTATTTTAGCTTTACTCTCAGTAATTATTTATTTTGCTACTAATGCTCAAATTAACATGGGCAATAGAGGAATATCTTTTGGATTTGGTTTTTTAAATCAAGAAGCATCATTTGATATTACATTTTCAATGATTGAATACGATGGTTCACACTCTTACGGGAGAGCATTTTTAGTAGGTTTACTAAATACAATTTTAGTCTCAGCAATTGGAATATTTTTTGCAACAATTATGGGAGTGGTAGTAGGTATATCCAGATTATCAGATAATTACTTAATTGCTAAAGTAGCAGAATGGTATGTAGAAATCTTTAGAAACATTCCTTTAATCTTGCAAATATTTTTCTGGTATTTTGCAGCTTTAAGAGCATTACCTTTACCTGAAAATGGTATAAGTTTCTATGATATTTCATTTTTAACAATTAAAGGTTGGTATGTTCCAAAATTTATATGGACAAATTTTAATATTTTCCTTTTATCCGTAATAGCAGCGTTTATAGCAATTTATTTTATTAATTCTTATGCAACAAAACAAAGAGAACAATTTGGAAAACAAATACCGACGACTATTATTTCTTTGGCAACATTAATATTAATACCATTAATCACATTTCTTTTTCTTGGAGTATCGCTTTCATTTGAATACCCCGTTTTAAAACAACTTTCCCCAACAGTCTTTACTTATGCAGGCGGTGTAAGCATTATACCAGAGCTAATAGCATTAGCTTTAGCTTTATCAATGTACACGGCAACATTCATTGCAGAAAATGTAAGAGCTGGAATCTTGGGCGTTGGTAAAGGTCAAAAAGAAGCTGCAGCAAGTATAGGATTAAATAAAAATCAAATTTTAAAACTTGTAGTGATGCCTCAAGCATTGAGAATAATTATTCCACCAACTACAAATCAGTATTTAAATCTAACAAAAAATTCATCATTGGCGGCCGCTATTGCTTATCCAGATATTGTATTAGTTTTTGCGGGAACTGCTTTAATGCAAACGGGTAGGGCTATTGAAATAATTTCAATAACTATGCTTACTTATTTAACTTTAAGTATTTCAATTTCAATATTCATGAATTGGTATAATAAAAAAATGGCAATAAAGGAAAAATAATGAATTTAATTGCAAAACCTTCAAAAGATAATATTAAAACTTATGTTCCTATAGGTTTACTTCTTGTTTCTTTAAGTTTTTTAGATGTTTTTGTTAATGCCTTTTTTAACTTTAATCTAATGGGCTTTTTACCTTCTCAATTAAGCTATTTTTTACCATTGATATTAGGTTATATTGGATTTTACCTTATCAGAATTGAATTTAGCGGTGTTCGTTCCTTGGATATTTTAAATAAAAACATAAATTCAAATAATTTTAATGCTTTATTAACACTTTTCACAATATTTATTATTATAAAATCAATTCCTCCAATGCTGGATTGGTTTATTTTAGAGGCTAATTTTGTAGGTAATTCAAAAGATGATTGTACAGGTGATGGGGCTTGTTGGGTTTTCATAAAAGTTTGGTTCAATAGGTTTATGTATGGTCTTTATCCTGACGCAGAACAATGGAGAATAAATACAGCTTTTTTAATCTTATTTGCTGTTGTAGGAGTTTCATTTTTCGTATCCGAAAAACTTAAAAAATACTTTATTTTATTCTTAGTTTTTGTTTTTCCATTCTTAGGAATTAAACTTATTTCAGGTGGAAGTTTTGGACTTGAGTACGTTGAAAGTGCAGCTTGGGGAGGTCTTTCATTAACTTTCATTATTTCTGCTTTTGCAATACTTTTCTGTTTTCCGATTGGAGTAATTTTAGCTTTAGGCAGAAGATCTTCTTTGCCAGCAATTAAATACATTTCTATTGGTTTTATAGAACTATGGAGAGGAGTCCCCCTTATCACAGTTTTATTTATGTCAGCCGTAATGTTTCCAATGTTTCTGCCAGATGGAACTTTCATTGATAAATTAATTAGAGTTTTAATAGCGATTACATTGTTTGAAGCTGCTTATATGGCTGAAGTTGTTAGAGGAGGGCTTCAAGCATTACCTAAAGGTCAATATGAAGCTGCTAAGTCACTAGGAATGGGATATTGGAGAATGAACGCTCTTATTATATTGCCTCAAGCGCTTAAATTAGTGATACCTGGAATAGCAAACACTCTTTTGGCACTTGTAAAAGATACTCCATTAATTTTCGTTGTAGGGTTGATGGAATTAGCAGGTATGATAGGTTTAGCAAAAACTAATCCTAAATGGCTTGGAATGGCAATGGAGGGCTATGTTTTTGCAGGTTTAGTTTTTTGGATAATATGTTATGCAATGAGTAGATACAGTCAAAATTTAGAGAAAAAGTTAAGTACAGAAAGATAATAATGACGAAAATAATTGAACTTAAAAATGTAAATAAATGGTTTGATAAGTTTCAAGTTCTAAAAGATATTGATCTTGAAGTAGCTCCACAAGAAAAAATTGTAATATGTGGACCGTCTGGATCAGGAAAGTCAACGTTAATTAGATGCATAAATAGATTAGAAGAACATCAAGAAGGAAATATTATTGTTGACGGTACAGAACTTGCTGAAAATACAAAAAATATTGAAAAAATAAGAGCCGAAGTTGGAATGGTATTTCAGCAGTTTAACTTATTCCCTCACTTATCTATACTAGACAATTGTTCATTAGCACCTATCTGGGTAAAAAAACTTCCAAAAAAACAAGCTGAAGAAATTGCAATGAATAATTTAAAAAGGGTTCAAATTGATGATCAAGCTTTAAAATTTCCAGGACAACTTTCAGGCGGTCAACAGCAACGTGCAGCTATAGCAAGAGCTTTATGTATGGAACCAAAAATAATGTTGTTTGATGAACCAACCTCAGCACTTGATCCTGAAATGATTAAAGAGGTTTTAGATGTGATGGTCGATCTAGCAAAAGGCGGAATGACAATGATAGTTGTTACACACGAAATGGGTTTTGCAAAAGAAGTTGCAGATTGCATGATTTTCATGGACGAAGGGAAGATAGTTGAAAAAGCTAAAACAAAAGAATTTTTTGAAAATCCTAAATCTGAAAGAACAAAGCTTTTTTTAAGTCAGATACTATAACCATTTTGGTATTGGTAAATTTTTACTCTTTAAAAATTCTTTATTAAAAATTTTACTAGCATATCTTTTCCCATTATCGCAAAGTATCGTTACGATAGTTTTTCCAGGCCCCATTTTTTTTGCTAGTTTAATAGCTCCAGCTATATTTATACCTGATGAACCTCCTAAAATAATTTTTTGATTTTCTATCAATTCATATACTATTTTTAAAGCCTCAGTATCATTTGTTTGGAAAGCTTCATCTATTAATGCTTTATCAAAATTTTTAGTAATTCTTGCTGTTCCAATACCTTCCGTTATTGAGTTGCCAGTGCTTTCAAGTTTATCACTTTTTATGTATGAATAGAGAGATGAACCTAATGGATCTGATAGAGCAATTTTAATATTTTTATTTTTGTTCTTAAGCCCAATAGATACACCAGCTATTGTACCTCCAGTACCTGCTGCACAAGTAAAACCATCAATAGTTCCAGCTGTTTGGTTCCATATCTCTTCAGCAGTGGTTTTGATATGGGCCTCTGTATTGATAGTGTTATCAAACTGATTAGCCCAATAAACTCCTTTTTTACTCTTTTTATTTAAATCATCTGCTATTTTTTTTGATTGTTTTATATAATTTTTTGGATTGGAATATGGAACAGCGTCAACCTCTATTAATTCTGCTCCAAGTTTTCTAAGAGTTTCTTTTTTCTCGATTGATTGTGTATTTGGTATCACTATTTTTAAATTAAGATCATATTCTTTGCATACAACCGCTAGACCTATACCAGTATTTCCGGCTGTACCCTCAACGATTGTGCCACCTTTATTTATAAGACCTCTTTTAATAGCATCTTCAACAATGAATAGAGCAGCTCTATCTTTTACCGACTCTCCTGGATTAAAATATTCGGCTTTTCCGTAAATATTACAACCAGTCAATTCTGATGCTTGTTTTAGTCTCACTAATGGTGTATTTCCGATTTTAGATATATTAGAATTACTTTCCATATCATTAAATATATGAAAAAATTTTTATTTTCAATTACTTTAATATTTTTAATAATTAAAGAAATCCATGCACATGTTGATCATTATCAAAAATATAATTATTTAGAGTACGAATTATTTAGAAATAATAAATTAATAGGTTACCATATTTATAAATTTACAAGAAATAACGGCAGTTTGGTCATAGACAATGAGGTTAGTTTTAAAATTACAAAGCTAGGGGTAGATCTCTATAAATATTATGCAAGAGGTATTGAGAGTTATAAAAATGGAGTCTTTTCGAGCTTCAACTCCGAAACAAAGCAAAATAAAAAAGAAAAATATGTTAATATCGAAGTTGATCCAATTGATAAAAATTTAATTATTGATGGTTCATCTTTTAAAGGAAAAGTAGATAAAGATACGATAATTGGAACCTGGTGGAATCACGAAATAGTTCAAAAGAAAGCGCAAATTAGTGCAGTATCTGGTAGGATTATTGAACAGAAAGTTGAATTTAAAGGAAAAGAAGAAGTAAAAATAGGGGATAAAGTTTATAAAACTTTACGATTTAATTTTAGTTCTTCTGATCCTAGTTTATCAAAAGATAAAAAACTAAATACAGATATTTGGTACGAGGAAGATACATTTCTATGGGTTAAAGCAGCATTTGATAAAACTGGTTATTGGGAATATAGGCTTAAAAAAGTAAAATAATTATATTTTAACACTTTATTTTTTCGCTTTAGTCAATACATAAAATAAGATTTTTAAGCGTTTCCGACCCCCTAAAAAAAATAATTATTAGTATTGCCAAAAAGTTCATTTTGAGGTTTTATAAACTAAAATTTAGGGAGTTCTATGGAAGAAAATTTCAATATCCACTTAGGAAAAAAGCTTAGAATGAGAAGATTATCTTTAGGTTTAACTCAAACAAAAGTTGCACAAGCAATTAACGTAACATTTCAACAAATCCAAAAATATGAAAAAGGCACTAATGGCGTAAGTTCTAATAGACTAATGCAATTATCTCAATTTTTAAAAGTTCCAATTATTTATTTTTTTGAGGATTTTAAAGAATTCAAAGATGTTAATCTCGGTGAAAATACTAATGAGGATTTAAACTATTCATTTTTAAGTCGAACTTTTTCATCGCTGTCGAGAACACAAAAAGATAAAATCTTGCAGATTTTAAGTAATGCTTCAAAATTTGAAAAGGTTGGATAATTGGCTCCTCGGGCAGGACTCGAACCTGCGACCAATTGATTAACAGTCAACTGCTCTACCAACTGAGCTACCGAGGAATTAAGTGGAACATACTTTTTTTTATTGTTAAATACAATAAATTTATAACACATCTGTTTTATGAAAAAACTAATAAATATTATAGTTTGCTACAATTTTATACTTAACTTAAAAACATTAAAAAACAGTTGTAAAAAAAAATTGAATAATTGATTTGACTAAAATAAATCAAAAAATATTTACTTACATAGCTATTATTTTATCGATATCATTTTTAACATTACCTGTTTTTATATATGGCATAAAAGATAATGAAGTTTATCAAGCAGGAACTTTTAGCAATCAAATCATAAACCAAAATTTCTATAATCCCTTTATTTTCTTTGTTGACCTTTTAGGGCCAGGTATAAATTTTCCAATAGGTAATTATCCTTACTACCACCCCATCTCAATTATTTTTGGTTCAAATTTAAGATATTTTTTTTTATTTTCAGGAATTTTTAATTTATTTATACAGATTTTTTATTTTAATAAAATTTTGAATTACTTTGAAATTAAAAAAAAAGAAAGTTTTTTTTCTTTTTTAATTCTATTTTCTATCGCTAATTTTAATAATTTTTGGAGTGACGATTGGATTAGTGTTTTCTATACTTATACATTTTATTTTCCAATCTTTTATTATCTTTTAAAACTATCAAGAAAAACTTCATTTGATAATTTTATTAAATTTAGTTTTGTAAGCAGTTTTTCCTTTATCAATTCACACCCAGGTGTATTCTATAATATTGTTCTATTTGCTTTAATTTTTATAACTTTAAACAGCTTTAAAAAGATTTTTCAAAATAAGTATTTTTATTTATCGATTATTTTATTGTTATTAATTAGCTCTCATAATCTATATTATCTCTTATCGGAAGCAATTAAGTTTGATGGTATACCTAGGGCAGTTCAACAAAATTATTCTTTAAAATATTATTTTGCATCATTAGGGTTACCCCTTAATTTCAGTTGGTGGTCAATCACCAGGTACCCATTCGTAGGGTTATTCTTTATTATTGCACTAATTTCATCGTATAAAATGATTAGAAATAAGACATCGAAAAAGTTTTATTTTATAAATTATATTTTTATTTTTTTTACAATCTGGTCTTTAACTGAGTATGTGAAATTTATTCCGATAGTTTCTGGTATATGGCAGGCTAGAGACATAGTTAATATAACAAGTTTTATACTTTTCTTTATTTATTTACAGGAAATTAAAAGAGATAATATTAAAAATTTAATTATATTTACAAATATTTTAATCATTTTAGTTTTTTACTTAGCGTGTTTTTACAAATTTATTCCCTATAATATTAATGATAAAAATATATTAATTAATAATAACATATCAAAAAACTTTAAAGAAAATTTTAATGATGCAAGTAATAGTGAAATGTTTGAAAATAAAATATATTTTGGGCCTGATATAATAAATGAAATAGATATAAAAAAATCTTTCAGAAATGTTGGTATTTTTAATACTACCGATTTTACGAAATTAAATTTAAGTCCATTTCAATCTGACTTTAAAAATATTTCTTTAGATCAAATTCAAAAATCTCAATACAAAATGCGTGGATTGTTAAAACCAAAATATACTGAAATAAATAATGAGATATTCTTATCAACATTTAGAATAAAATATTTACTACTCTCAGAAATTGATCTTTTGGAACTAAAAAATAAAGAAAATTTTAAAGTTATATTTAAAAAAAGAATTAAAGATAAAAATATTTTTTTCCTAAAAAGACTTAACTATAAAAGTCTCGTAATAATTCCAAAAAATAAATATGAAGATATCGACTGTGGCGATAAAGATTTAATCGATTGTATTCAAAAATATAAAGAGCGTTTTTATTTTACTGATAAAATCTCTATAACTAAAATTAATAATAAAAAATTTATGTATAATGGTAATATTAAAAAAAACTATATTTTAGTTACAAGTTTTTTACACGACAAAATATGGAAATCTTCTAATGGATCAATTCAAAATTTAGACGAGAGATTGATGCTTCTAAGTTATGATGGCTCTGCTATTATTGAGTTTAACAATAAAGTTAGATATTGTTTATTGTTTTTATCTATTTTTTTTATAATTCTTACAATTTTGTATTTAATAGTTAAACGTTTATTTATAAAATTTTATAATTAAGCTTTTATCTATAATATTTGTCATAAAAATATTAGATAAGTCTCTCAATCTACATAGATAATTTTAATAACTTATTTTCTTGGAGGCCACGCCCAGAATCGAACTGGGATAAAAGGATTTGCAATCCTCTGCGTAACCATTCCGCCACGTGGCCGTTCATTTTGATAAAATCGTGATACTTATCACGTTTTTAATCTATTTTTATAATTATCGAATAAATATAACTTATTTTTTGGTAAGTAAATTGTAATATTCTTATCTTTTATATTTTTAGAACTTTTTATTCTTATTTCTGTATTATTTGTGTGAGAATATTACAGTTGTAAGTCAGGTTTAGGAATGGGTGCTAAAAATTTTTCTTGGACTGCTGCCTTATACCTAGATTTTAAACTTAATAGTTATTAAAATCTGATATATATCTCTAAATATCAAAATAATGGAATTTAAGAAATATAATCATAGCAAAGAAGAAAAAAAAATCTCAGATTTTTGGATCAAAAAAGGCTTATTCAAACCAAAAAAAAGTAAATCAAATAAAAAATTTTCTATAGTAATTCCTCCACCTAATGTAACTGGTAGATTACATATGGGACATGCTCTCAACAATAGTCTCCAAGATGTTTTAGTTAGATTTAATAGAATGAAAGGCCTCGAAACTCTGTGGCAGCCAGGAACAGATCATGCTGGTATTGCAACACAAGCAATTGTTGAGAATAACCTTTTAAAAGAAGGAATTAAAAAAAACGATTTAGGGAGAGAAAAATTTATTAAAAAAATATGGGATTGGAAAGAAGAGTCTGGTGGAATAATTTTAGATCAACTTAAGAAATTAGGTTGTTCGTGTGATTGGTCAAGAACGAGATTCACAATGGACAAGGATCTTTCTAAAGCCGTAATTAAAGTTTTTGTTGATCTTTATAAAAACAAGCTAATTTACAAGGATAAAAAATTAGTTAACTGGGATACTAAGCTTCAAACTGCTATTTCTGACTTAGAAGTAAACCAAAAAGATGTTCAATCTCAATTGTATTACATTGATTATATGATAGAGAACTCAGATCAAAAAATCACTATCGCCACTACCAGACCAGAAACAATGATGGGAGATACCGCAGTTGCTGTAAACCCAAAGGATAAAAGATATGTAAATTTAGTTGGAAAAAATGTTCTTATTCCGATTGTTAATAGGACTGTCAAAATTATTTCTGACAATTATGCTGATCCGGAACAAGGTTCAGGAGCCGTAAAAATTACACCAGCACATGATTTCAATGACTATGAGGTAGGTAAAAGAAATAAATTAGAAATAATAAATATTTTTGAAGAAAATGGGAAAATAAACAAAAATGGGATTAAAGAGTTTCATGGTTTAGACAGATTTGAAGCAAGAAAACTTATAATTAAAAAATTAAAGGAGATAGGTTCTCTTGTAAAAATTGAAAATATTAAAAATAAAGTCCCATATGGAGATAGATCAAACACTATAATTGAACCTTTCTTAACAGAGCAATGGTTTGTTGATGCGAAAAAATTATCCAAAAAACCAATTAATATTGTTAAAAAGGGCAAAACTACTTTTTTTCCAAGCAATTGGTCAAAAACATTTTTTCAATGGATGAATGATATTGAGCCTTGGTGTATATCTCGGCAGATCTGGTGGGGTCATAGAATACCTGCTTGGTATGATGAAAATGGAAATATTTTCGTTGCTGAAAATGAAAAAGATGCAGTAAAGTTAGCAAAGAAAGAAAATAGAAATAAACAATTTAAGTTAAGACAGGAAACAGATGTTTTAGACACCTGGTTTTCGTCAGCTCTATGGCCTTTTGCAACTCTTGGATGGCCAAACAAAACTAAAGAACTTAATAAATTTTATCCAACTTCAGTTCTTGTTACTGGTTTTGATATAATTTTCTTCTGGGTAGCAAGGATGTTGATGATGGGAAATTATTTTAGAAAAAATACACCTTTTCATAAAGTATATGTTCATGCTTTAGTAAGAGATGAAAAGGGACAGAAAATGTCAAAGTCAAAAGGTAATGTAATTGATCCGTTAGATTTAATAAATGAATATGGAGCAGACAGTTTAAGGTTTACTTTAATTTCGATGGCCTCTCCAGGGCGAGATGTAAAATTATCAAAAGACAGAGTTACTGGAAATAGAAATTTTATAACAAAAATTTGGAGCGCGAATAATTTTTTAAAACTTAATAATTGTAAATTAGATAAAAAGATAAATTTAACCTCAATTAAGCTTCCAATAAACCATTGGATTTACAACGAATTTATAAAAACACAAGATTTAATTACAAAAAATATTGAAATATTTAGGTTCGATGAGGCTGCTAAGTATGCATATCAATTTGTTTGGCATTCTTATTGTGATTGGTATTTAGAGTTCTTAAAACCTATTTTTAATTCAAAAAATAAAAGTGAAATTAAAGAAGCTAAGGCTTTCTCATCATTTATGATGGCAAATATTCTTAGAATTCTTCATCCCTTTATCCCTTTTTTCACTGAGAACTTGTGGTCTTTAAATGCTTATAAAAAGATTTTTAATAATTTTTTAATCTGTTCCAGTTGGCCAGATTTTAAGACTATTAATAAATTTAGCAAAAATCAAAATAACATAAATGATTTAATTGAACTAATTTCTAACATAAGATCTACTAAAGCAGAGTTAAAAATTACACCAAAATTATATTGTGACATATTTTTTGATGATAAATCAGGGAGATTAAAGAAATTAGTAAATAAAAATATAAATTTGATAAAACAGGTTGGTAGAGTAAAAAGTGTCCTTACAAAAAAGATTAGAGATAAAAATTCAATAGACATCTTGGTTTTAAAGGAAAAACTTTCATTAAATTTTAATGAGGATATAAATTTAGTATCTCAAAAAGAGAGAATTTTACAAAAAATTGAGACAATCAATAAACAAATAACTAATTTGAATAATAAGCTCAAAAAAAAGGCTTATGTGACAAATGCACCTAAAGAAATAGTACAAAATGATAAAAAATTAGTTAAAGAATTAACTATTGAAGATGGAAAATTAAGAAGTATTGTATCTAGTATTAATTAAATGTCTAAAATTGATAAAAAAAAACTACCCAGTCGTCATACATCTTTAGGCCCAGATAGAGCTCCACATAGATCTTTTTACTATGCAATGGGAGAAACCGAACAGGATGTGGCGAAGCCATTTGTAGGAGTAGTATCCACTTGGAACGAAGCTGCGCCTTGCAATACAGCTTTAATGCGACAGGCACAGTCAGTTAAAAAAGGAGTAAAACAATCTGGTGGAACGCCAAGAGAATTTTGTACGATAACTGTAACAGATGGTATTGCCATGGGTCATGAAGGAATGAAATCATCGTTAATTTCCAGAGAGGTCATAGCTGACTCTGCAGAACTGACAGTAAGAGGACATTGTTATGATGCTCTAGTTGGTATTGCTGGATGTGATAAATCACTACCAGGCTTGATGATGTCAATGTTGAGATTAAATGTACCAAGTGTATTTATTTACGGTGGATCAATTTTGCCAGGAAAATTTAAAGGTAAAGATGTAACAGTTGTAGATGTTTTTGAAGCAGTAGGCAAACATTCCTCAGGCAAAATGTCTTCTGAAGAATTAAGAGAATTAGAATTAGTAGCTTGTCCGAGTGCCGGAGCTTGCGGAGGTCAATTTACAGCTAACACAATGGCATGTGTATCAGAGGCGATAGGATTAGCTTTACCTTATTCAGCCGGGACACCAGCCCCATATGAGGAAAGAGATAAATATGCTTACGAAAGTGGTCAAGCGGTTATGAATTTATTAGAGAGAAAAATAAAACCAAGAGAAATAGTTACTAAAAAATCTCTAGAAAACGCAGCAACGATTGTAGCCGCAACCGGAGGCTCCACTAATGCAGCCCTTCATTTACCTGCACTAGCTAATGAGATAGGAGTAAATTTTGATTTAATGGACGTTGCAAAAATATTTAAAAAAACTCCTTATCTTGCTGATTTAAAACCTGGAGGAAAATACGTTGCAAAAGACATGTGGGAAGCTGGCGGTGTTCCTATGTTATTAAAAACTTTATTTGACGGAGGTTATATTCATGGTGAGTGTATGACAGTTACAGGTAAAACTATTAAAGAAAATTTAGCTAACATTAGGTTTAATACTAATCAAAAAGTTTTAAGAGAATATAATAATCCACTTTCTCCAGATGGGGGAGTTGTTGGATTAAAAGGTAATTTAGCTCCAGATGGAGCAATCGTAAAAATTGCAGGATTAAAAAAATTACAATTTACAGGTAAAGCTAGATGTTTTGATAATGAAGAAGATGCAATGAAGGCAGTACAGACAAAAAAATATAAAGACGGTGATGTAATAATAATCAGATACGAGGGTCCAAAAGGCGGACCAGGAATGAGAGAAATGCTTTCAACAACTGGAGCTATTTATGGACAAGGCAAAGGCGAAAAAGTTGCACTCATAACAGATGGTAGGTTTTCAGGAGCTACTAGAGGTTTCTGTGTTGGTCACGTTGGCCCAGAAGCCGCAACGGGCGGTCCTATTGCACTTCTTAAAAATGGAGATGTAATTGATATAGATGCAAAAAAAGGATCAATTAATGTAAGGCTTACTAGCGCACAATTAAAAGCTAGAAGAAAAAAATGGAAAGAAAAAAAATCAAGTTTTGGATCGGGAACGATTTGGAAATATGCTCAAACAGTAGGACCTGCTTATCTCGGTGCTCCAACACATCCAGGTAAGAAAAAAGAAGTTAAAGAATATTCGAAAATTTAATGAAAATACGTCCAGTAATTTTATGTGGCGGTTCTGGCACAAGACTCTGGTCTGATAAAAAACATCATCAACCAAAGCAGTTTATTGATTTTGGAAATTGGACGTTATTCGGAAAAACTCTAGAGAGAATAAAAAATTCTATTTTTGATTATCCAATAATAAGTACTAATAAAAAATATATAAGAGAAATTAAGAAGCATTTAAGATTTAAAGGTTTTAAAAAATATAAGATAATTCTTGAACCAGCAAAAAGAAATACTGCTCCTGCTATACTCAGTTCAGCATTAATAAAGGAAATACCTGAGAACCAACCCTTAATTTTTTTAACATCAGATCATTTAATTGAGAAAACTAATTTGCTTAATAAATCAATTAAAAAATATAAAAAATACCTGACAGATAAAAATATCTTTATATTTGGCATTAAGCCGTCTTACCCCTCATCTGATTATGGTTATTTTTTATCAAATCGAGTTAAGAATAAATATAAGGTTTCAAAATTTATCGAAAAACCAAATTTAGAAAAAGCCAAAAAAATCATTAAAAAAAATGCTTACTGGAATTCAGGAATGTTTTTTCTTACAAAAAAATCAATAATTAATAACTTTAGGAAGTATCAAAACAAAAACTTCAATTATTGTTTGAATTCTGTAAATAAATCAAAATTTAAAAATAATATTTATTACCTAAATAAAAATGACTTTTTAAAATGTAAAACAATTTCTTTTGATTACGCAATACTGGAAAAATCAAAAGATATAAATGCTATAAACTTAAATATACCTTGGTCTGATCTAGGTAGCTGGAAAGAAATCTGCAAAATCTACGATAAATTAAAGGCTAAATATCAAAAAAAGAAAAATATTTTTTACAGACCTTGGGGCAGGTATACAAATTTGTATAATGGTAAAAATTTTTTAATTAAAGAACTTTATGTAAAACCTAAAGGAGTTTTAAGTCTTCAAAAGCACTTTTATCGTTCTGAACATTGGGTAGTAACTCAGGGAAATCCAAAAATAACTTTAAATAGAAAAAAATTTTTTTTAAAAACTAATGAAACAATTTTTATACCAATTAAATCTATTCATAGAATAGAAAATCCATATAAAAAACCGGTAAAAATAATTGAAGCTCAATTAGGATCAATTTTAAAAGAGACCGATATAGTTAGATATCAAGATATTTATGGTAGAGTTAAATAATTTCAAGTTCGATTGGTGTGTGATCTGATGGTTTTTCTTTTGATCTTGGTTTTTTATTTATATTAATTGATTTGATATTTTCGACTAAACTGTTTGAGAGTAAAAAATGATCTATTCTCATACCATAATTTTTTTGCCAGGAACCTGCAAAGTAGTCCCAAAACGTATACTCTTGTTTTGTTTTATTTAGAAATCTATAAACATCTTTAAAACCTAAATTAATTAATTCTCTGTATTTTTTTCTTATTTCCAGTCTACCTAAGGCATCGTTTTCATATCTTCTAAAATCATGAACATCAATCTCTTCAGGAATAATGTTAAAATCTCCAGCGATTAGAATATTTGAGTTTTTCTGAATTTTTTTATTAACATTTGATATAAATTTTTTTAACCACTCTTTTTTATATTTATATTTTTCTGTATCTACAGGATTTCCATTTGGAACATAAATATTAATAAGCTCTATTCTTTTTTTTTTTAATTTTAACTCAGCAGTAATAATTCTAGATTGTTTTAAATCATCTTTAATAAAGCTATTATTAATTTTCTCTAACTCTTGTTTAGAAATAATAGCTACACCATTGTAACTTTTTTGACCAAAAACGTAAGAATTATATCCAATATTTTTAAAATCTTCATAAGGAAAACTAATATCTTGAGTCTTAATTTCTTGTAGTAATAAAATATCAGGATTTGATTGTTTAATGTAATCAAGAATATTAGTAATTCTTGCTCTAACTGAATTCACATTCCATGAAACTATTTTCATCAAACTGAGAAAGATAGACCGCAGCCACATGAAGCCGAAGCTTTAGGGTTATTTATAGTAAAAGACTCACCAATCATCTCCTTTTTAAAATCTACAGTGGAACCAGCAATTATTTCGAGGGATTGTTTATCTATGACAGCTTTATTAAATAGCACATCATCTTTTTCTATTTTATCATCAAAAGTAAAAATATATTTAAAACCAGAGCATCCACCACCTTCAACAGCAATTCTGAAATATTTTTTTCCATCTCTTTTGGTGATTTTGTCTATTTGGTTATTTGCGCTATCTGTAAATTCTAATTTTTTTTCCATAATTATTTAGTATATAGTCTATATAATAAGCATGCAAAAAAATTCAATCCGAACTTTGTCCAAATTAGCAGTTCCTCCTAAGTCTAAGGGTAGGTTTTTTAAAGAAAAAAAAACTAGTTTGAGATCAGACTTTCAAAGGGATAGAGATAGAATAATTCATTCGACTGCTTTTCGAAGGCTTAAACATAAGACTCAAGTTTTTGTTAATACAACAGGAGATCATTTCCGAACAAGAATTACTCACTCTTTAGAAGTTGCTCAAATAGCAAGAACCTTATGCAAATTTTTTAATTTAAATGAGGATCTGTGTGAAACATTAAGTTTAGCACATGACCTGGGGCACACACCATTTGGACATGCTGGTGAAGATGCTCTTAATGAATGTATGAAAAAATTTGGAGGTTTTGATCACAACATACAGACTATTAGAATAGCTTTATTTCTTGAAAATAGATATTATGAATTTAAAGGTCTAAATTTAACTTTAGAAACCATTGATGGCTTGTTAAAACATAATGGGCCTATAAAAAAGTTAAATAAGTATAATAGCATTATAGGTAAAAATTATTTTAAAAACAAAATCAATTTTTCTAGCTATCCATCCCTAGAAGCACAAATAGCCTCAATATCTGATGATATAGCTTATAATAGCCACGACTTGGAAGATGGATTAAAATCAAATTTATTTAAACTTAAGGATTTAGAAAAGATACCAATTTTAAAAAATATTATATTTAGGCATTCAAAAAGAAAAAATAATTATTCGATTGATTTGATTATTAGACAGATTATTAGAGAGATAATAAATGAAATGGTAAAAGATGTTATAAAAACAACTAATTATAATATTAAAAAATATAATTTAGATAATTTAAATAAAGTTTACAGAACTCATTATCCAATAGTAAATTTTTCAAAACAAATGAATAAATTTGATATAAAAATTAAACACTTTTTAAGACAAAAAATGTATTATAACAAAAAAGTTAAAAAAAATACCAATCAAGGTAAAAAAATTATAAAAAAATTATTTTCAGCTATGCAAAAAAATCCATCAAAATATATAAATGTTAGTAAGTACGATAAATCGAATATTGCTAGATCTATTTGTGATTTTATAGCTGGCATGACTGATAGATATGCAATAAATCTATATAATAAGATTAAATGAATATATTTGAATACTATTTACTTAAAATAAATAAAACTATTTTAGACAATAATTCAAATTTAAACTTGACGTATTTAGAAGATTTAAAAGATACCAATTTAGAAGTGCCTCCTGAACATATTAATTTTGACTTATCCTCAAACGTTTGTTTAATTTTATCTAAAGCAAATAAAATTAATCCAAATGAATTAGCTGATAAAATTAAGACATTATTATTAAAAAATATAAAGCATTTTGAAAGAGTAGAGGTAGCAGGCCCTGGTTTTTTAAATATAAAATTATCTGGTGAGGGACTGGCAAAAAATATCAATGAGATTCTTAAAAACAAAGAAAGCTATGGATCAAAAAAATCTAATGAAATTTATAATGTTGAATTTGTATCTGCTAACCCAACAGGACCAATGCATGTTGGTCATTGCCGTGGGGCAGTTTTTGGTGATGTAATATCAAATTTACTTTTATTTAATGGGAACAAAGTAGTCAAGGAGTACTACATTAATGATTATGGTAATCAAATTAAAAATTTTGTTAAATCCGTTTTTTTAAGAATTAGAGAAATAAAATTTAAAGAAAAATTTATTTATAAAGAAGATTTATATCCTGGTGAATATGTAAAAGAAATTGCATTAAAAATAATCAAAGATAATAAAGAAATAGATTTTGACAATTTTGAAAAATGTTTTGATAGATTAAAAAGACTTTCTTTAGATGGGTCAATGAAATTAATCAAAGATGATTTAAAAAAACTAGGCATAATTCACGATAATTTTTTCTCGGAAACACAATTAATAAAAAAAGATCTTGTTAACGAAACAGTAAAAAAGCTTCAAGATAGAAATTATGTTGAAGAAGGATTTCTTGACCCCCCCAAGGGAGAGTCATCTAAAGATTGGAAAAAAATAAAAAGACTTATTTTTAAATCTACAAAATTTGGAGATGATAATGATAGAGCTTTACAAAAAAACGATGGTTCTTGGACATATTTTGCAAATGATGTTGCTTATCACTCTGATAAGATAGGCAGAAAATTCAATAAACTTATAAATATTTTGGGAGCTGACCATACTGGTTACATTAAAAGAATTTCAGCCGCAGTTTCAGCTTTATCGAATAATGAAGTCAAGCTTAACTGTAAGGTTTGTCAATTAGTTAAATTATATAAAAAAGGAAAACCATTTAAAATGTCCAAAAGAGCAGGAGAATTTATAACAGTTCAAGATTTATTGAATGAAGTAAATAAAGATTCAATTAGGTTTATGATGCTTAATAGAAGTAACGATGTGGAGTTAGATTTTGATTTTGATAAAGTCAAAGAGAAGACAAAAGATAATCCTGTTTACTATGTACAATATGCTTATGCAAGAATTAATTCTATTACTAGAACACTTAAAAAAAGCTTAAATGATAATATTTTAATAAAAAATAAATCTTTTTCACCTAATGAGTACGAAGAAAAAATTATTAGAAAAGTTTTTGAATGGCCAAAAATTATAGAGTCCGCTTCCTTTAAATTTGAACCACACAAAATACCTTTTTATTTATATGAATTATCGACTTTATTTCATTCCTATTGGAGCAAAGGTAATGAAGATGATAGATTTAAATTTATTGAAAATGGTAAAGTGAAAAGAGAAGAAATCTTAATATTTCTTTATTTAGTATCAATAGTAATTAGAAATGGGATGAAAGTACTAGGGGTTTCACTGCCTGAAAAAATGTAATGTATAAAGTTTTTAATTTTCTATTATTTTCATTAATTATCATCTTTATATTAAGTGTTCTTAAATATTATACATCTAGTAAAAATATGGTAAGCAAAAATTATAATCGATCAAATGCTGATAAAATATTAAAAGAGAAAATATCAAACTTACCTATTTTGGAAAATGATACTAATAACGTTATAGTATTTAATGATTCATTCGAAAATGAAATGAATGAAGTTGAAAAAAAAAGAAGTTTTTGGGAACTATTAAAATCTAAATGAAAACTAAAGCATTGATTATAAGTATAAAAAGTACTGAACTATCTAAATCAGAGATAAAACTTATAACCAAGGGAAAACCGTGGGGAGTCATTCTATTTAAAAGAAATTTAAAATCTTACAATCAAATTAAAAGTCTTACATTTAAAATTAGGTCTTTGACAAAGAATAAAAATTTTCCAATCATTATCGATGAAGAAGGTAAAAACGTTTCCAGGCTTCTAAATATATTAAATCACGATATTTCAGCTAATTTTTTTGGAAATCTGTATATTAAAAATAAATCATTTTGTTTTAAGATTTATAACCATTATATTAATTCTTTGTCGAAAATTTTAAAAGATCTGGGTTTTAATATTAATACTATACCTGTTTTAGACATATTAAGGTTTAATACTAATAAGATTATAGCAAATAGAACTTTTTCTAAAAGTAAAAAAATTGTAAACGAACTTGGATTTCTAACTGTTGAGTATTTAAAAAAAAATAAAATAGCTGGAGTTATAAAACATATACCAGGGCACGGAGCTGCACTTACTGATAGTCATAAAAAAATGCCGATAGTTTCTATTAGTTTAAAAAAACTAAATCAATTAGATTTTTATGCATTCAAGTCTTTGAACTCACAATTTGCAATGACTGCACATATTCTCTATAAAAAGATTGACAATAAAAATGTTGCTACTTTTTCAAAAAAAATTATTAAGGAGGTCATAAGAAAAAATATAGGCTTTAAAGGTATTTTAATTTCCGATGATATATCAATGAAAGCTTTAAAATACGATTTGATTACTAACGCAAAAAAATCTCTGGATGCAGGTTGCAATCTAGTGCTCTATTGCTCTGGAAAAACTAGCGATAACCTTAAATTGTTAAAATCACTACCCTATATTGATAAATTTACAGCAAAAAAAACATCAGAATTTTTTAAATTTTTAGGGTAAAATTAATAATGGAATCAAATAGAGCAAATCAAATTTCAATTGATATACCCAATTATAATGGCCCTCTAGAAGTGCTTTTAGATTTAGCTAAAACTCAAAAAGTAGATTTAGCGGAAATTTCTATTACAATGTTGGCTGACCAATTTTTAGATTTTATTAAAAATAAAAATTTAGATTTAGAGATAGCCACTGAATTTTTACTTATGGCGACTTGGCTTGCTTATTTAAAATCTAAATTATTGTTGCCAGAAGATGAAGATGATGATTTTAAAGCATTACAAGTTGCTGAAAAACTTAAATTGCAGTTAAAAAAACTTGAATTAATTCGTATTTTATCGGACCAGATGTTGCAAAAAAAAAGATTAGGAGTTCATATTTTTACAAGAGGTATGAAAGGAGGCATAAGATCTATTAATACTCCTGTATACGACATTTCTCTTTATGAACTTCTCAAAACCTACTCAACTATTCAAACACAGAAAACTTTTCAAAATATTAGTATTCCCAAGTTACCTGTTTTAACTACTGAAGAAGGCATTAGATTAATAAAAGATAATCTAAATAATATTACTAATTGGAAAAATTTAATGGAATTAATACCAAAATTTTATTTGGAAAATAAAATGAAAAGAACAGGTATATCTGGAATTTTTACTGCTAGCTTAGAATTAGCAAAAGAGGGTGTTGTTTCAGTTTCACAAGAAAAGATATTCGAAAAACTAATGATAAAAAAAACTTAGAATGAAAAAAAAGATAGATAATAACATAATTGATTTTCCATCATCAATCTCAAAAATTGAGAGACAGGTTGAAGCGATTTTGTTTGCTGCTTCCGAACCATTGGATACTGAGACCATAGAAAAAAGAATTCAATCAAGTACAAACTTAAAAAAGATTTTAAAAAACTTACAAGATACTTATAAAAAAAGAGGTATCAACTTGGTTTGCATTAAAAACAAATGGTCTTTTAGGACTGCAGAGGATCTTTCAAAATTAATGGCATTACAAAAATCCACTCATAAAAAATTGTCCAAGGCCACTGTAGAAACATTGGCCATAATAGTTTATCACCAACCAGTTACTAGATCTGAAATAGAGGAAATTAGGGGAGTCTCATTTGCAACAAATACTTTAGAAATATTACTTGAGTTAGATTGGGTTAGACCGGCTGGAAGAAAAGATGTTCCAGGTAAACCCATTCAGTACGCTACAACAGAAAACTTTCTTAATCATTTTAATATACAAAAATTATCAGATTTACCTACTATTGATGAACTCGGCTCCGCTGGGCTCATTGATACTTCTAATATTGATAAATCCATTTTTGGAACTGGTAAATTCTTCAAAGAGCAATCTATATCTGAAAAAAAGAACATTTATGAAGATATAGATGAAGCTATTAAAAAGGCCCCCGAGGAAGAAAAATAATTATATTTATTTAATTCTTTTTATTGTATATAATTAATTATTATGGGAATTAGTTTTTGGCAGATAGCAATAGTTGTTGTCTTAATTGTTTTGCTCTTTGGAAGAGGCAAAATTTCGAGTTTAATGGGTGACGTAGCTAAAGGAATTAAAAGTTTTAAAAAAGGTATGTCTGATGACACTACTACAAATAACCAAGACGATAATTCTAAAACAGACAATTCCGACTCTGAAAATAAATAATCAAAATGCCTCAAATTGGATGGTTAGAGATTTTATCTGTAGTAATTATTGCAATATTAGTTTTAGGTCCAAAAGAATTTCCTATCGCGTTAAAAAAGATAGGCTCTTACATTGGAAAATTTAAAAATACTTTAAGCAACATTCAAAGGGAAGTATCTTCATCAACTCAAGATATAGATCTAGAAAAAAAAATCACATCAAAAAGTAAAGAAAACAAAAAAAAGGCTGATTAAAATGGATGAAAGCAATTCATTTACTAGCCATTTAATTGAATTACGAACAAGGCTGTTAAATTCTCTAATTTTTATTTTCTTTGTTTTTGTTATTTCATATTTTTTTTCAGAACAAATTTACAATTTTTTAGTTGAACCATACGCTGCGGCAGTTAGAGATGATCAAAATTCTAGGCGTTTAATATTCACAGCTCTACATGAAACATTTATTACTTATATTAAAGTAGCTTTCTTTGCATCGATTTTTCTCGGTAGCCCTGTTTTATTAATACAAATTTATAAATTTATAGCTCCTGGTCTTTACAAAAATGAAAAAAAAGCGATTCTTCCTTACTTAATATCAACACCAATACTTTTCTTATTAGGAGGACTACTTGTTTATTATCTAGTAATGCCTTTAGCAATTAAATTCTTTTTATCATTCGAAACTCTGGGGTCAAATACAACTTTACCTATTCAACTTGAGGCAAAAGTTAATGAATATCTCTCTTTAATTATGAGGTTAATTTTTGCATTTGGCATAAGCTTCCAACTACCTATACTTTTAAATCTATTAGCTCGGATTGGAATAGTAAACTCTGATTATCTTAGAAAGAGGAGAAGATACGTAATTGTTATTATATTCGCTATAGCAGCTATTCTAACCCCACCTGACCCCATCACACAGGTTGGACTAGCAATACCTTTGTTATTACTTTATGAATTATCTATATTTACTGTGCGATTCACTGAAAAAAAAAGTGAAAAAGAAAACTTAGAAGATGCATAATATTAAAGATCTTAAAAAAAATTTAAATGATTATAGAAAAAAACTTCTTAATAGAAATTTTGACTTCAAAACAGATTTTTTTGTAAGTCTTGATGAAGAAAATAGAAGATTAATCACTAAAAAAGAAAAACTAGAACAAGAAAAAAAACTTTTATCAAAATCAAAAGATAAATCTAATTTTGAAAAATCAAAAAAATTATCATCAGAAATATCTATGATTGCAAATGAACAATTAATTGTTCAAAATAAACTCAATGACTTTTTACATGTTATACCTAACATTGCTTTAAAAGACGTACCAGTTGGCAAAGATGAAAAATCCAATAAATTGATAAGTCAAAATGGAAAAATAAAGAATTTTGAATTTAAACCTAAATCTCATATTGAATTAGGTTTAGGAAATAAAGATATAGACTTTGAAACATCAATTAAATTGTCGGGTTCAAGATTTGTAGTTTTAAAAAATAAAGTTGCATTACTAGAGCGCGCACTAATAAATTTTATGCTTGATGTACATACAAATGAATTCAATTACCAAGAAATTTCTCCACCTCTAATAGTAAATGATGAGGCTATGTTTGGAACTGGTCAATTACCTAAATTTGAAGATGATCAATTTGAAATTAAATTAGAAAATTCAACTGAGCGAAAATTTTTAATACCAACTGCAGAGGTCGTTTTAACAAATATGGTCAGACAAAGTGTACTAAATCAAAATCAATTACCATTAAGATTAGTTGCTGCTACACCATGTTTTAGAAAGGAGGCAGGGAGCTATGGAAAAGATACAAAAGGGATGTTTAGACAACATCAATTTTATAAAGTAGAACTTGTAAGCGTTGTTGAGCCAAAAGACTGTATTTCGGAACTCGATCGAATGTTAAAATGTGCAAAATCTATTTTAGAAAAATTAGAATTGCCCTTTCAAATAATACAATTATCTACTGGTGATATGGGATTTAGTGCTGAAATGACATATGACATTGAGGTATGGATACCTTCTGAAAAAAAATATAGAGAAATATCAAGCTGTTCGTCTTGTGGCACATTTCAAGCTAGAAGAATGTCTGCAAAATACAAAACACCTAATGGAACTGATTTTGTAGGAACATTAAATGGCTCAGGGCTGGCTGTTGGAAGACTCATAATTGCAATATTAGAAAATAATCAAAATGAGGATGGCTCAGTAACAATGCCAGAAGTTTTAAAAAAATATATGAAAAATTTAGATAAAATTTGATAAAATTTAACTTGTTTATCTAAATCATTTACTATAATTGTCTTTTGATGAGCGGACAAGGAATAGCACAATTTATACCTCTAATACTAATTTTCGTAATTTTTTATTTCTTTTTAATAAGACCTCAACAGAAAAGAGTTAAAGATCACAAAGCTATGGTGCAATCACTTAAAAGAGGCGATGAAATAATAACTTCCGGCGGAATTATTGGAGTTGTCGATCGTATAATGGAAGACGATAGAATAGAGGTAATTATAGGTGAAGATACTAAAGTCCAAATTATTAGATCGACTATTACTAGTTTATTGAAAAAAGAAGAAGTAAAAAAATAATTCTTTTTTGTGTTAAATTTTTCAAAAATAAATATCATATTAATTTATTTAATATTTATTCTAATATCCACATTTTCAATTTTCAACTTCCTAAATAATGAAAATTCATTTATAAAAAAAAAAGTTAATCTTGGACTAGATCTTCAAGGTGGTTCTTATCTTTTGCTTGAAATTAATTCAGATTCTTTAGTAAAGGAAAAAATTCAATCTAAAGTTATACCAATAAAAAAACTCTTAAAGGAAAATAACCTAAATTTTTCAGCATTCAAAATCGGAGAAAAAAAACTTTCTTTAAAAATTGATGATTTGGAGAAATTTGAATTAATTTTTTTTTCAAAGAAAGATAATTCTGTGAATCCTTTTATTGATAGTTACAGATCTTACGAATTAGATTACAATAAATTAGGTAATAATAATATAGAAATTTTGTTTTCTAAATTTGGCTTACTTACAATAAATAATGCTGCCTTAAAACAATCTATAGAGATTGTTAGAAGAAGGATTGATGATGTTGGAACAAAAGAACCTACAATATTACAAAGAGGTGAAAAAAGAATTCTTGTAGAATTACCAGGTCTAAAGGATCCTGAAAGAATTAAAAAATTACTTGGTAAAACTGCTAAATTAAATTTTAGATTAGTTGCAGATAATAATGAGTTTGGTGTTGATGAGTTAATTTCAGAAACTGGTGAGAAACTAAAAATAAGTAAAAGAATTGTGATGAGCGGAGAAAATCTGGTAGATGCTCAACCTAGTATTCAAAATCAAAGGGGTGAGCCCACAGTATCTTTCACATTAGATAGACTTGGGGCTCAAAAATTCGGTAGGACGACAACCGACAACGTTGGTAAAAGACTAGCAATAGTTCTTGATGGCAATATAATAAGTGCACCTAATATTAACGAGCCAATTACTTCAGGCAACGGGATGATTTCAGGTAATTTTACATTTCAAGAAGCTACAGACCTTGCTTTGTTACTAAGATCTGGGGCTCTACCAACTCCTCTAAAAGTAGTTGAAGAAAGAACTGTGGGACCAGACTTAGGAGAAGACTCAATAAAATCTGGTTTAACATCTCTTATAATTGGTTTTATTTTAGTAATCTTATTTATGTTTTATAAATATAAAATATTTGGATTAGTTGCTAATACAGCATTAGTTGCAAATTTGTTAATGCTAATTGGTACTTTGACAATATTAGAAGCCACACTCACTTTACCTGGTATTGCAGGAATAATCCTGACTGTTGGTATGGCAGTTGATGCGAATGTATTAATCTTTGAAAGAATAAAAGAAGAGTTGAAGACTGAGAAATCTACAATACACGCTTTTGATCAGGGTTATTCAAAAGCAAAAATAACAGTCCTTGACGCTAATATTACAACTCTTATTGCTGCTATTATTCTTTTTGCATTTGGATCAGGGCCTGTAAAAGGATTCGCAATTACTTTAGGAATTGGAATAGTAACAACTTTATTCACTGCATATTTTTTAGCAAGGCATTTAACTTCACTTATAGTTTTAAAAAAAAACAACAAAGAAATTAAGATCTAATGATTAGTAATATTAACTTTGTATCAAAATTTAAAAAAGCGAATTTAACATCAATTATAATTTTTATTTTAAGTATTTTTTTAATATTTTTTAAGGGTTTAAATTATGGAATTGATTTTAAAGGAGGGACTCTAATAGAACTTAGGGCTGAAAATAATATAAATGTATCAATTATCAGAGACACTTTAAACACAATGAATCTCGGGGATATTAATGTTAAAAAATTCGGAAATGATAGTGATTTTTTAATAAAAGTAGAACAAAAAAACTCAAATGATAATAATTTAATTCCTGAAATCAAAAAAAAATTAAATGAAAATTTGAATTCAAAGATTGATTTTAGAAGAGTAGAAAATGTTGGCCCCAAAGTTAGTGCTGAACTCCTAGAGTCATCTGTTATAGCCATTTCATTAGCTTTAGCAGCTATGCTTTTCTATATATGGGTAAGATTTGAATGGCAATTCAGTATTGGTTCAATTATTGCTTTATTTCATGACGTTGTGATTACACTTGGTATTTTTTCATTTTTATCATTAGAAATTAACTTATCAATAATTGCAGCTGTACTTACAATAGTTGGTTATTCAATGAATGACACGGTTGTGATATATGATCGTATTAGAGAAAATTTGTTGAAATATAATAAAGTCAGCATAAGCGACATTGCTAATTTGTCAATTAATGAAACTTTAGCCAGAACAATCATAACTTCTATTACAACATTACTTGCTTTATTTTCAATATATATATTAGGTGGTGAAATTCTCAGAGGCTTCTCATTTGCTATGATTTTGGGAGTCATGATTGGAACTTATTCATCAATTTTTGTTGCTTCTCCAATCTTAAAGTTTTTTAAGGTAAGCTATAAAACCTTGGAGAAAAAAGAAGAAAAAATTGTTCCTTAATTAATAAAGATTTTGTGCAGCAACCATAGAAAGCAGCATAGGAAAAGATAATAAAGTATTTGTTCTTGAAAATAACATTGCTTTTTTTGCGGACAAAGCTTTTTCATCCGCTGAGCATTCTATCATTCCCAAAGCTTTTTTTTGATTTGGCCATATCACAAACCAAACATTATAAGCCATAATTATACCCAACCACATTCCGATACCTATGGCTGTAGTTTTAGGATCACCGCTTCCTATTCCTAAAATCATTGCCTGATGAACATAACCTTGAAGATACGATACTACGAGACCTGTGATTATTGTGCCTAAAGCTGCCCATCTAAACCAAAATAATGCTTTTGGAGCAATTACCTTACCTATCGCTGGCTTTTGATCGTCAGGAATATTTGGCATTGATGGTATTTGAACAAAATTAAAATACCATAATAAACCTATCCACATTATTCCTGTTAAAACATGTAAATATCTAAACAACCAACTAAAAAAATAACGATCAAAAACAAATCCATCGCCAAAAAAATGTAAAGCTATTAATAAGGCTATTGCGATACCAAGAGAAAGATGAACAGTTTTAGATAATGATTGTAAAATATTTGTCATAGATTCTTATAGCACAAATATAATTTTTTAGGCAGTTTTTTTCATAGCTCCATTACCTATGATTTCTCTAATAAATTTGCCCGTGTAACTATCTTTTATTGTAGAAACTTTCTCTGGTGTACCCTCTGCTATAATTTTACCTCCATTTATACCACCTTCTGGACCCATATCAATTATGTGATCAGCAGTCTTAATAACATCTAAATTATGTTCTATAACTACAACTGTATTACCTGTATTCGTAAATGCTTGTAAAATTTCTAATAGTTTTTTAATATCATGAGAATGTAGTCCTGTAGTTGGTTCGTCGAGAATATATAAAGTTCTACCAGTAGGTCTTTTAGACAATTCTTTCGCTAATTTTATTCTTTGAGCCTCACCCCCAGAAAGAGTTGTGGCCTGCTGACCTATTTTCATATATCCTAATCCAACGTGCTTTAACGTTATCAATTTAGATCTGATATTGTTAATATTTTCAAAAAAGTCACATCCCTCATCAACTGTCATATCTAAAATATCCGCTATATTTTTTCCTTTAAATCTTATTTCGAGGGTTTCACGGTTGTATCTAGCTCCTTTACATGTGTCACAAGGAATAAACACATCTGGTAAAAAATGCATTTCATATGTTAGAACTCCATCACCCTCACATGTTTCACATCTTCCTCCTTTAACATTAAAAGAATATCTTCCAACTTTATAACCTCTTGCTTTCGACTCTGGCAGATTAGCAAACCATTCTCTAATAGGACCAAATGCTCCAGTGTAAGTAGCTGGGTTAGATCTAGGCGTTCTACCAATTGGTGATTGATCTATATCGATAATTTTATCTATTAATTCCGTACCTTTAAAACCTGTAAATGCTTTTGGAACTTTTCTACTTTTGTTTTTATTCAACATTAGATTAAAAGCATTATAAAGAGTGTGTAATATTAAAGTGGACTTGCCACTTCCTGATACACCTGTAACGCAAGTGAAAGTTCCAACTGGAATTTTTAAATTAACTTTCTTAAGATTATTTCCACTCGCGCCACTTATTTCTATAAATCTACCATTTTTTGCAGATCTTCTTTTTTTTGGAACAGGAATAAATTTTTTACCAGATAAGTAATTACCAGTGATACTTTTTTCATTTTCAATTATTTTTTTTACTTCACCCTCAGCAACTATTTGACCACCATTAAGTCCAGCCTCGGGGCCGATATCAATTATATGATCTGAGCTTTCCATTGTTTCTATATCATGCTCAACAACAATAACTGTATTACCCAAGTCTCTTAATTTTTTTAGTGCAGTTATTAATTTTTTATTATCTCTTTGATGCAAGCCTATTGATGGCTCGTCCAATACATACAATACACCAGTTAGACCTGATCCAATTTGCGATGCTAATCTTATTCTTTGAGCCTCCCCACCAGATAACGTGCCTGACTCTCTAGACAACGTTAGATAATTGAGTCCTACGTTTAATAAAAAGTTTAATCGTTCATTAATTTCTTTTAAAATATGCTGTGCAATTTTTTTTTCTCTTTCATTTAATTTATTTTCTAAATCAGCGAACCATTTTTGAGCTTCATCTATTGATTTATTAGTAATCTCGCTAATATTTAATGAATCTATTTTTACACATAAAGCTTCATCTTTTAGTCTCATTCCATTACATTTTTCACAATTACTCTCACTTTGATATTGTGAAATTTCCTCTCTTTTCCACTCACTATCAGTTTCTAGATAACGTCTCTCTAGATTATTAATTACTCCTTCAAAAGTTTTTTTTGTAGTATAAGATTCATATCCATCATCATATGAAAATTTAATTTCCTCTTCATCTGATCCATATAAAATGATATCCTGAATTTTTTTTGGAATTTTTTTCCATGGTTCATCTAATGAAATCTTAAAATGTTTTGCTATTGAAGCTAAAGTCTGAGCATAATACAAAGAAGTAGACTTTGACCACGGCTCTATAACGCCATCTTGAAGACTTTTTTTAGTGTCTGAAACTACTAAATTAGGATCCACATTTAAATTATGACCTATACCCTCACATTCTTCGCAAGCGCCGTATGGAGAATTAAAAGAAAAAAGTCTAGGTTCAACTTCTTCAATAGTAAAACCACTTTCAGGACAAGAGAATTTTGATGAGAATGTTATCGTTTCTGTTTTTCTAAATTTTTTAGGGACTGTCTCATTCTCATATTCTACAACTAGTAAACCGTCTGATAAATTTATAGCTGTTTCAACACTATCTGCAAGTCTATTACCTAATTTTGAATTTAATATAATTCTATCGACTATTATTGAAATGTCATGTTTAACTTTCTTATTTAGATTTGGAAATTCATCTATATTTAAGTATTTACCATCCACTTTAATTTTTGAAAAACCTCTTTTTTTGTAATTTAAAATTTCTTTCTTATATTCTCCCTTTCTACCTCTTACTATTGGTGCCAAAATATAAATAGTATTGTTTTTTGGTAATTTTGATATTTTATCAACCATTTCACTGATTGATTGTGAAACGATAGGTTTACCTGTGAATGGTGAATATGGAATTCCAACTCTAGCAAAAAGTACTCTCATATAATCATAAATTTCAGTAACAGTTGCTACTGTTGATCTTGGGTTTTTAGAAGTATTTTTTTGTTCTATCGAAATAGCTGGACTTAACCCCTCAATAAAATCCACATTGGGTTTTTTCATTTTATCCAAAAATTGTCTCGCATAAGAAGATAAACTTTCCACATACCTTCTTTGACCCTCAGCGTAAATAGTATCAAAAGCTAGAGACGATTTTCCTGAACCTGAGAGACCAGTTATAACGACTAATTTCTCTTTCGGTATTTCAAGAGAAACATTTTTTAAATTATGTTCTTTAGCGCCTTTTACAACGATTTTTTTCACCATTTTTTTTCCTACAAATAATAATCATCTTATATTTACTAATCAAATATGATATAAAATATCGTGTATAAACAATTAAAAATCAAAGTACATTCAAAATATTATGGCCGGAAGTTTAAATAAAGTACAATTAATAGGTCGTTTAGGCGCAGATCCAGAAATAAAACAAATGGTTAATGGTAAAAGTGTTGCAAGATTAAGTATAGCTACAAGCCAATCTTGGAAAGATAAATCTAGCGGGGAAAGAAAAGAAAAAACAGAGTGGCATAGAGTAGTAATATTTAATGAAGGTCTAGTAAATGTAGTACAACAATATGTAAAAAAAGGTTCTAATGTATATATTGAGGGTCAGCTAAGTACAAGAAAGTGGAAAGACGAAGCTACTGGACAAGATAAGTATTCTACTGAGGTGGTATTACAAGGATATAATTCAAGTTTAACAATGCTTGATAGTAGAGGTAACGGTAATAATTCCAACTTGGTGAAAGAAAATAAGAGCTCATTACCAAATGAAAATATGAGTCAAGATAACTCAGATCTTGACGATGAAATTCCTTTTTAAAATTTAATGGAAAAAAAATCTATAGAAAAAGATAAATCATTTAAGCCTATTTTGGTTCAAGATGAAATGAAATCATCTTACTTATCTTACGCTATGAGCGTTATAGTAAGTAGGGCATTACCTGATGTTAGAGATGGTTTGAAACCAGTTCATAGAAGAATAATTTATGCTATGTATAAAGGCGGTTATGACTGGTCTAAACCATTTAGAAAATCTGCTAGAATAGTCGGAGATGTAATTGGTAAATATCATCCTCACGGCGATCAATCAGTGTATGATGCACTAGTAAGATTAGTACAAGATTTTTCTATGAGGTTACCTTTAATTTCAGGTCAAGGAAATTTTGGCTCTATAGATGGAGATCCACCAGCTGCAATGCGATATACTGAAACAAAATTGGGTAAGATTGCTCAATTTTTAACAGAAGATTTGGAAAAAAATACAGTCAATTTCAGAAGTAATTATGATGAGACAGAAAAAGAACCAGAAGTATTGCCATCGCAATATCCTAATATTTTAGTAAACGGAGCAGGTGGAATAGCTGTTGGTATGGCTACTAGTATTCCGCCACATAATTTAGGCGAAGTAATTGATGCAACAATAGCTTACATAAATAATAATAATATAACTATTTCCCAACTAATGAAACTTGTTCCCGGACCTGATTTTCCTACTGGCGGAGTTATAATTGGAAAAGAAATAATAAAACAAGGATATAACAAAGGTAGAGGATCTTTTAAAATTCGTGGTGAGATAGAGTTTGAAGATAAAAAGGGCGGAAGAGAAATTTTAGTAATTAAATCAATTCCTTATCAAGTAAATAAATCAATTTTAATAGAAAAAATAGCACAACTAGTTAGAGATAAGAAAATTGATGGAATAAGAGATTTAAGAGACGAGTCAAACAGAGAAGGTATTAGAGTAGTGATTGAACTTAGAAAAAATGTTGAACCAGAAACTGTAAGGCGTCAACTTTTTAAATTTACAAATATTGAAAGTTCTTTTGGATTTAATACTTTAGCAATAGTAAATAATAAACCAAAAATTTTAAACTTAAAAGAATTTATTGCAGAATTTTTAAAATTTAGAGAAGAAACAGTCACCAAAAGAGTCAGATACGATTTAAAGAAAGCACAAGAAAGAGCAAATATTTTAATAGGTCTTGCAGTTGCAGTAGAAAATATTGATGAAATAATTAAGATAATTAAAAATTCTAAAGATACTAGCTTGGCAAAAAAAAATCTGTTGTCTAAAAAATGGAAAATTAAAAAAAGCTCAAAATTAATTGCCACCATCGAAAAAACTAATCATTCTAGCTACCAACTTACTTCTAATCAAGTTGATGCTATTTTAGAACTTAAGCTTCAAAAATTAACTGCGTACGGAATTGGAGAAATAGAGTCTGAAATTTCGAAGCTTTCGAAACTTATTATTGAATACAATAAGATTTTGAACTCAAAAAAAACACTATATAATTTGATAATTGACGAATTAGGAAAAATTAAAGATAAATTCGCAACACCACGGAAAACAAAAATAATCGATGCTGTATTAAATTATAATATTGAGGAAACAATTCAAAAAGAGTCTGTGGTTATAAATATTACAAATCAAGGTTATATAAAAAGAGGCCCCTTAAGTTCTTTAAAGCCACAAAAAAGAGGTGGAAAAGGAAAAACAGGTATTTCTACAAGAGAAGATGATTTTGTTGTACAAATTTTTACAGCTAATACGCATACGCCGGTATTATTTTTTTCTACTCAAGGATTAGTCTATAAAATCAAAGCTCATAAAATACCTGAAGGGACACCTTCATCAAAAGGTAAATCTATTTTCAATATTTTACCTCTTAAAAGCCATCATTCTATTAGTTCAATAATGCCTTTGCCTGAGGATGAAGCTGTATGGAAGAACTTGATGGTAATTTTCGCAACTGAAAAAGGAAATGTGCGAAAAAACACTTTAGAAGATTTTATAAACATAAATAATAGTGGAAAAATTGCAATGAAATTAGATGAAGATGACAAAATTATTGGCGTCAAAATTTGTAAAGATGATCAGGATATATTGTTGAGTACAAAAAACGGTAAGTGTATAAGATTTAAATCAAAAAAGTTAAGATTATTTAAAGGTAGATCATCCAAGGGTATTAAAGGCATTCAATTAAAAGACAATGATAAAGTTATTTCTTTATCAATTCTTGATAATATTCAAATTAAATCAAATGTCTTAAGTAAAGATAAAAAGATTAAAAGCGGAGTTGATAGGTTTATTTTATCAGTTTCTGAAAATGGTTATGGAAAAAGATCTTCATATCTTGATTACAGAGTTACAAATAGGGGAGGCAAAGGCATCATAGGTATCATTAATTCATCTAGAAACGGTAATATAGCATCATCTCTAGTCGTTGGTGAAAGTGATGAAATTCTTTTATCAACCGATAAAGGAAGTATGATGAGATGTGCTGTAAAAGAGATTAGAATAGCTGGTAGAAACACTCAAGGTGTTAGAATAAAGAAATTATCTGGTGAAGAAAAAGTAGTTTCAGTAATTAAAATTGAGGATAATATTCAATAGAGATGAAAGTAGCTGTTTATCCTGGAACCTTTGATCCAATTACATACGGACATATTGATGTAATAAAAAAAGCTTTAAAAATATTTGATAAACTAATTGTCGCTACTACGGATAATACAGATAAGGAATACTTCTTTTCATTAGAAGAAAGATTGGATATTATCAATCATTCACTTTTTAAAGACTTAAAATTTGATAAGAAAAAAATTAAAGTGATATCTTTTAATGATTTAACTATAGACTTGTGTAAAAGATATAATGCATCTGCTATAATAAGAGGTTTAAGAGCGGTTTCAGATTTTGAGTATGAATTCCAGCTTGCAGGAATGAATAAAAAACTAAATGCAAATATTGAAACAATGTTTTTAATGTCTGATGTAGAAAATCAGATTATATCCTCAAAGTTTGTAAAAGAAATTGCTAATTTGAGAGGAGATATAAATAGATTTGTCACCAAATATGCCTCTAAGATGCTAAAAAATAAATATTTATGAAAAAATTTATTTGTTTATTTATCCTAATTTTTGGTTTAGTAACAACTAATTCAATGGCAAATAATATAATGACATTAAAATTAGAGTATGGTGAGGTAGAGATAGAACTTTATCCTGAGAAAGCCCCTAATCATGTGAAGAGATTCAAAGAATTATCTAATAGTGGAAAGTACGATGGTGTAGTATTTCACAGAGTTATTGAAGGTTTTATGGCGCAAACTGGTGATGTAAAATTTGGTAATGTTAATTCCCCTGATTTTAATTTAGCTTTAGCAGGTACTGGAGGATCAAACTTGCCTAATTTAAAATCCGAATTTACAGATTTACCGCATCTCAGAGGAACTTTGTCTGCAGCTAGATCAGCTGATCCTGACAGTGCTAATAGTCAATTCTTTATATGTTTTGAGGCAGCACCCCATCTTGATAGACAATATTCTGCTTTTGGTAAAGTCATCAAGGGAATGGAATTTATTGATAAAATTAAAAAAGGTGAGCCTAATTCAGGTTCAGTATCAGATCCAGATAAAATTATTTCACTAAAGTCAAAATAATTAGATGTCCGAGAAAGAATTTTCTTTTGAGCTTATAACTCAAGATAAAAAAGCTAGGCTTGGAAAAATTAAAACTCAAAGAGGAATAATTAACACTCCTGCATTTATGCCCGTAGGAACACAAGGGACTGTTAAAGGAGTTTTTGTTGATGACATTTTAAAAACTAAAACAGATATAATTTTAGGAAATACCTACCATTTATTACTAAGACCCGGGGTAGATGTTTTAAAAAGATTTGGTGGATTACATAAATTTATGAATTGGGAAAAACCTATCTTAACCGACTCAGGCGGCTATCAAATAATGTCTTTATCTAAATTTAATAAGATAGAACCAAAGGTAGGAGCAATTTTTAGATCACATTTAGACGGAAAAAAAATAATACTAAGTCCTGAAAAAAGCATTCAAGTTCAAAAAGCGATTAATTCAGATATAATAATGGTTCTAGACGAATGCCCGAGTCTCACAAAAGATAAAAAGATATTATCAAAAGCTATTGAAGTTTCTACGAGTTGGGCAAAAAGATCTAAAGTAGAATTTGGAAATATTAAGTCAAAAGGTTTATTTGGTATAGCACAAGGTGGTTTATATAAAGATCTCAGAGTAGAAAGTATTGAAAAATTAGTTGAATTAGATTTTGATGGATATGCAATGGGAGGACTAGCTGTAGGTGAAAAACAATCAGATATGTTTAAAATTTTAAGTGAAAGTGTTGATTACTTGCCACTAGAAAAACCTCGATATCTAATGGGTGTTGGAACTCCATCAGATATTCTTGGAGCAGTAAATGAAGGTATAGACATGTTTGACTGTGTGTTGCCAACAAGGTCGGGGAGAACAGGATTAGCTTTTACATGGGAGGGCAAAATAAATCTAAAAAACTCTAGATTTCAAAATGATGATACCCCTCTAGATAATACATGCGACATAAGAGGTCTAAATAAATACTCTAAAAGTTATTTAAATCATTTGATTAAATCTGAAGAAATGCTCGCTTCAATGCTAATTTCATTGCACAATATATACTTTTATCAACAATTTATGAGCGAAATTAGAAAAAGTATTAAAGAACAGAAATTTGATGTGTTTTATAAAAAATATATTCGATTTTTTGATTAAACATTTGAAATTTTGACAATAAATATATAAAAGATCGTTTCTAGGGCCCTTAGCTCAGTTGGTAGAGCACCTCCCTTTTAAGGAGGGTGTCGTTGGTTCGAGTCCAACAGGGCTCACCAATAAATTATAATTTAATGTTATATTTTTATTGGCGGGTATTCGACAATAACTTCATTAATCCAGTTTTTTAAATTTTCAATTCTCTTAGCGCTGCTTGGATGGGTGCTTAAAAATACAGGTGGTTCTTTACCTTTATTTTTTTCATACATCCTTTTCCATAGATTTATTGACTCTCTGATATCGTATCCTGCTAGTGAAGAAAAAATTAAACCTAAATAATCTGCTTCTGTCTCTTGCTTTCTGCCAAAAGGATTTAATACCCCAAGTTGAAATATATCTAAACCAGTATTCTGACCAACTGTATTACGAGTTCTATTAATTGCCCCACCTAAAAAAATGTCAGCGACTGCAGTACCAAGATTTAATGTCATTGCGTGACTCATTCTTTCTACAGAATGTCTAGCTACTGCGTGAGCTATTTCATGTCCCATAACTATGGAAAGAGCATTAGTATTTTTAGTGACTTTAAGTAAACCAGTATAAACTGCAATTTTACCCCCTGGCATACACCAAGCGTTTACAACTTTATCATTATCTACTAAAATATAGTCCCATTCAAAATATTTTGTAGGATCTTGTTTTTTTTTATTTGCAAAAAATGCACTAACAGAAATTTCAATTTTTTTACCAATTTTTCTTATTTCATTCAATTGAGAACCAGAATTAATTAATTTAGTTTTTTTTCTGAAATTTTCATACGCTGCAGCAGCCTGTCTATTAATACGTGCCTCTGGTATTATACTCAATTGTTTTCTTTCGGTAATTGGAACCGTTGAGCAAGACGGAAGGATTAATGAGCAACACCCACACCCAAATAAGCCGAGAAATTTTCTCCTGTTTATGTTATACATTTATAGATTCATGATTTTAAATAATAAATTATTAATTGCAATTTTTATATTAATTTTAATATTTATAATTTATTCAAGCTACTCGTAAAAATGTCAAAAAATAATATTAAAAAGTCCTTATTTTCGCGTATAAGAAATAATTTTATAGCAGGTGTAGTTGTCTCAATTCCGATCGGTATCACCGTTTATTTAACCTTATTTGTAATGAATGTATCGAGTAGATTGATACCAAAAGAAATAAACCCGAACAACTATTTACCTTTCGACATACCAGGATTAGAGATTTTAATAGCTTTATTATTAATCACTATTATCGGTTGGTTATCTTTATCTTTTATAGGAAAAAAATTTTTTGACTTATTCAACAATATTTTAAAAAAGATACCGATCTTAAGAACAATTTACTCTGCCATTGGTCAAATGACAGAAAGTTTTACTAAAACTGATAATAAGCAAAAAAGTGTAGTTCTTTTAGAATATCCTAGAAAAGGCGTTTGGGCTGTAGGTTTTGCAACAAAAGAAAATACCGGTATTATCAAAGATCAAGTTAAAGAGGATCTTGTAAATGTTTTTGTACCTACAACACCAAATCCAACTAGTGGTTTTTTATTAATGGTACCAAAAAAAGATTTAATTTATTTGAATGTTACATTTGAGCAGGCTTCGAAATTTATCGTGTCGGCTGGCACAACTAATATAAACTAAATTTCACTAAAATTAATAATATCAGCTTTATCAAATAACTTAAGCAAAAATATATATTTTTTTTGATTTACTTTGTCTTTGATATTGAAAATATATTTTTCAGCTAATTCAAAAAGATCACTATGGATGACTGGATCTGCAAATCTAAAACTTTTTATACCACTTTGTTGATATCCTGTAAGGTCACCAAAACCTCTCAATTTTAGATCTTCATCAGCAATAAAAAAACCATCATCTGAATTTTTTAGAATTTTAATTCTTTTTATTGCATTTTTACTCAATCCTTCTTTAAATAATAAAATACATGTTGCTTGCTTATCACCTCTACCAACTCTGCCTCTTAATTGGTGTAATTGAGCTAAACCAAATTTATTTGCATTCTCAATTACAATTATATTTGCATTAGGAAAATCTATACCAACTTCAATTACTGTAGTTGATACTAGTATTGAAATTTTTCTTTCTAGAAATTTTCGTAAAACTTTAATTTTTTCATCTTTTTCAAGTCCACCATGTAAAAGTCCTACGATGTTAGGAAAAAATTTATTAATTTCATTAAATTTTTTTTTAGCAGATGAAAAATCTAAAAATTTAGAATCTTCAATTAAAGGACAAACCCAAAAAACTTGATTTTGTTTATCAATATTCTTTTTTAAAAAACTATAAATTTCTTTAATCTTCTTTTCTGGTTTACTGATTGTAATAATCTTTTTTCTTATTGCTGGTTTTTCTGAAATTTTTGACAAATCCATGTCACCGTATAATGACATCATCATAGTTCTAGGAATTGGCGTAGCTGACATTAGCAAAAGATCACAATTAGAGCCTCCTTTCTTTGCTAAATCCGTTCTTTGATTAACTCCAAACTTATGTTGCTCATCAATAACTATGTATCCTAAATTATTGAATTTAATTTTTTTTTGAAATAATGCATGTGTTCCAATTATTATGTTTATTTTTCCGTGTTCTAAATCTTTCAAAATTTTAATTTTTTCTTTTTTTTCAGTTTTACCTGTTAAAAAAATTATATTTGTGTCTGTATTTTTAAAAATTTTTTTAGCAAGTTTATAATGCTGTAGTGCCAAAATTTCTGTTGGAGCCATCAAAGCACACTGGTAACCACTTTCAATTACATTCGAAATAGACAATAATGCTACTATAGTTTTTCCTGATCCAACATCTCCTTGTAGAATTCTAAACATTCTCTTATCATTACTCAAATCTAGATTAATTTCATTCAAAACTTTTTTTTGATCATTAGTAAGTTTGAACTCTAAATTATTAATTATTTTTTTTGAGAATATCTTAGAAAATTGCTTTTCTTTTTTATCTTTTCTAATTCTTTTTCTATTTTCTGCAAGAGTAAGTAGGTTTGCACATATTTCATCAAAGACGATTCTTCTATAACTTGACGAGTTATTATCGTTTTCTAGAGAGGTATGTAATTTCTTTATAGCATTATTCCAACCTAATAAATTATTTTCTTTAATAAAATCATCACTTAACCAATCATCAATTTTAGGAAGATTTTCAGTTACTTGATCACATATAGATCTATACTTTTTTTCATTAATTCCTTTAGTAAGACTATATTTTGGTATATTCTTAATCACATAGTCTTGATTTTCTAATGATGTTACATAATCTGGATTAGAGATTTGATATTTGTTTCTAAAAAAATTTACTTTTCCACTAATAACTACCCATTCATTAAGAGGAAAAATTTTTCGCAAATATCCCTCTCGGCTATTAAAATATACTATATCTATATTTCCTGTTTCATCTTCACACACAATTCTATTTGGTAAATTTTTTACCCTCGGAAAATAAAGTTTTTTAACAAGTACTTTAATAGTTTGAATTTTTCCGATTTCAAGATTATTTAATTTGGATAATCTCGATCTGTTAGTTTCGGAATAAGGAAAGTTAAGTATTATATCTTTTATTTTTTCAATCCTTTTTTTCTTAAGATATCTAGATAGCTGTATTCCAACACCTTTTAATTTATTTACATCTTGAAAAAAAAAATCTTTTTTTAGTAAATTCATTAAATAATATATATATTATACTTTAATGTCAGAAAAATTAGAAATTTTTAAAAAAAAACTTTTATACAGAGCTTCTTACAGAGGAACTAAAGAAATGGATATATTATTGAGTTCGTTTGTGAAGAATCACATTGAAAAATTCGATCAAGATCTATTAAAAGAACTGGAAAAATTTTTAGAATTTGAAGATGAGACTATTCTAAATTATTATAATTTTAATATTATTGATAAAAACATTGATAAGAATTTAATTTCAAAAATTTTTAAAAATTTTAAAGTTTAATGGCGGAGAGGGTGGGATTCGAACCCACGAACGAGTTGCCCCGTTGCTGGTTTTCAAGACCAGTGCTTTCAACCGCTCAGCCACCTCTCCAGTTGGTAAAAGTCATTATTTATTACTATCAAAGTCAACAAATAACAATAATTAAGTAATTATATTTCTTATGCTAGTTAATAAATATCAAATATGCTAATTAAAAAAATGATAAAAATTATTAAAATTATATTAGGTTTTAGTATTCTTTTTATTTCAACTAGTTATGGAAACGAAGATAATTTTGAAACATGGTTAAGTAATTTTAAAAAAGTAGCGATCTCTGACGGTATATCTAAAAATGTTGTTAATGATGTGATGAGTAATGCAAAATTTTTACCAAAAGTAATTGAATATGACCGCTATCAACCAGAATTTTATGAGGATACTTTTACCTATATAAAAAAAAGGTCATCTAAAAGAAAAGTGAATGAAGGATTGAGGCTTTACAAAAAAGAGAAAATTATTATTGATAAAATAGAAAATGAATTCCAGGTTGAAAAAGAATTACTTTTAGCATTGATGGGTATTGAAACAAATTTTGGAAAATATTTAGGAAAAATGGATATAATATCCTCCTTAGCTACGTTAAGTTTTGACAAAAGAAGAAGTGAATTTTTTACAAAAGAGCTTTTAATTTTACTAAAACTTGTCGAAAAAAGAATAATTAGTAAAGATATACTTTACGGATCTTGGGCTGGCGCTTTTGGAAACTTTCAATTTATGCCGAGAACCATAAAAAACTATGCCATAGACTTTAATAATAATAAAATTGTTGAATTAAAAAAAACAGAGGATTCATTTGCTTCTGCTGCCAATTATCTAAAGAAAATTGGATGGAAAAAAAATCAACCTTGTTTTTTTAGAGTAAATTTAAAAAATAAAATACCAAAAAAATATCTAAATTCTTCTGCAAGATCTATTAAAAATAAAAAAAATGCCTTCTTTTTCAAAAAATATATTATGAATTTTGATGAACTAGAAATTGAAAATAATTTAAGAGCAGCCATCATTATACCTGATAAAGATATTATTCCGGGTTCAGAAACCTTATCTCCTGCTTTTATTATTTTTGAAAACTATGAGAAAATATTAAGCTGGAATAGATCTCTAAGATTTGCATTGGCAGTATGTACTTTAAAGGAAAACTTTAAAAATGAAATATAAAATTATAATAGTTTTTTTAGCATTATATTCTTGCACAATTAATACCACAAAAATTGATAACAGAATACCTTATAACTCAAAAGGTTTTGCTTACATTTACAACGATGAGGATTTCAAAAATAATATAATTAAAGGTAAACTGGATAGTTCACTTATGCAAGTTTCACACTCTAATTTAAATAACAATACACTAATCAAAATTATTAATCCTAAAAATAATGAGTCACTTACAATTAGGAATCATAAAAGGATTAAATATCCTGATTTTTATAAGATTCTAATTACAAAAAAAGTTGCAGATAAATTAGGTATTCAAAGTGACTTTCCATTAATTGAAATATTAGAAATTAAAAAAAATAAGTCTTTTATTGCAAAAAAAGCAAAAATTTATAGTGAAGAAAAAAAAATATCTACTAACGCTCCTGTTACATCAGTTCAAATATCTAATATTTCCAAAAACAAAAAAACAAAGAGTATTAATAAAAAAAAAGATGAGTTTGTTATTTTGATAGGATCTTTTTATAGAGAAGAAACGGCAAAATTCTTAAAACAAAGAATCATCAAAGAAATACCTGATTTTAATGTAAAAAAATTACGAATAAAAAAACAAAGTAATAAACAAACTAACCTAATTTCAGGACCATATAATACTATCAATTTTATGAAAAATGATTACATTCTGCTAAAGAAATTTGGTTTTGAAGAATTGGATATTATTAGCTATGAATAAATTTTTTATAATTATCTTATTTTATTTTACTTTGATCATTAACGTTTTTGCTAACCCAAATTTAAATGCTAGAACTGGAATTCTTATAGATTATCATTCGGATAAAATTTTATATGAACTTGATCCAGATGCTACTATTTACCCAGCCTCAATGACAAAAATAATGACATCTATAATTGCTTTTGATTTAATCGAAAAAGGAAAACTTTCTTTGGATGATGAATTTGTAATTTCAGAAAACGCATGGAGATTATCACAAGCTGGTTACTCATCCATGTTTATAATGGTAAATGATGAGGTTTCTGTAGAAGATTTACTTAAAGGGATTATAATTGCTTCTGGAAATGACGCATGTGTGGCCTTAGCAGAGGGTATTGCTGGATCTGAAGATAACTTTGCACAAATGATGACTGAAAAAGCTTTAGAAATTGGAATGACCAACACCAATTTTACCAACTCTTCAGGCATTAATGATCCAAATAATATTTCAACGGTTAGAGATATAGCAATAATGTCAAAGTATTTAATAAAAAATTATCCCAAATACTATGAGCTATTTAAAGTAAAAAATTTTACTTGGGACAGAACTGGTGGAGATCCTATTAAACAAGGAAATCGTAACCCTCTTCTTTATAAAAACGTAGGAGTTGATGGAGTAAAAACAGGATATCTAGCTGTAGAAAAATACTCACTAGCTAGTTCTATGCTAAAGAGTGATAGAAGAATAATAGCTGTTGCATCAGGTTTTCAGACTAAAAATTTGCGAAGTTCGGAGTCTCTGAAATTATTAAATTGGGGTTTTAGAAATACAAATACTTTTGAAATTTCTAAAAAAAACGAAACAGTTTTTGAGTTGGACACGTGGTTAGGAAAAAAAAATAAGGTAAAAGCAGTTACCAAGGAGGACTATTTTTTAACAATTAATAAAAAAGATATTAGAAATTTAAAAGTTTCAATTCAGTATGATGGTCCAGTTGTTGCACCTGTATCTGAAAATCAAGAAATTGGTAAATTATTGATAAAAAATAAAGATGAAGTTATAAAAACTTTATCTTTATATGCTAGTGAAGACTTAAAAAAGGTCAATTTTTTCAAAAGTTTAATAACCTCCATAAATTATTTGATCTGGGGAGATGTTTAAAAAAAAACCTTTTTTTATCGTATTCGAAGGAGTTGAGGGCTGCGGAAAGTCTTATCAAAGTAAAAAACTTTACAATAATCTAAAGAAAAAAAAAATCTCATCAATATTAACTAGGGAACCAGGCGGAACTGAAAGTGCTGAAATGATAAGGAGTCTCATTCTTAAAGATTATTTTAATAAAAAAATTAAAGAGAAATTTGATAAGTACACAGATACTTTATTATACCTTGCAGCAAGAAATGAGCATGTGAAAAATAAGATAATACCGGCTTTAAAACAAAGAAAAGTAGTTATTTGTGATAGATTTGTAGACTCGACTCTTGCCTATCAAGTATACGGTAAAAAAGTAAGTCCAAATTTTATAAATAATATACATAAAACTATTTTAAATGGTTTAAAACCTAACATTACATTTATTTTAAAGGTTTCTCCTACTGCTTCAAAATTAAGACTTTCTAAAAGAAAAATTAAAAATAGATATGATAAATTTGATCAGTCATTCTATAATAAGGTTCAAAAATCTTTTTTAAGAATAGCTAAAAATAAAATGAATTACTATGTACTCGACTCTTCGAAAAATGATAAAGTATTAGAAAATAAAATAATTAATATTGTTTTAAAACACATAATTAAATGAATGTAATTGAAAAATTTAATCCAAAAAATTCGTTAGAATTATTTGGCTATAATGAATATTTTAATAATTTGCGAAATCTTATTCTTACAGAAAATTTTCCAAAAGTTCTTTTAATTTCAGGTGACAAAGGTCTTGGTAAATCAACATTAATCAATCATTTACTCCACTTTTTTTATGATAGAGGCAACTATGATTTAAAAAACCTAAAAATACTAAAACAAAGTAGATTTCATTCTCAATTTTTAGAAAATACTTATCCTAATATTATATATTTGTCTGGCTCAGAATCTTCTTACATTAAAATAGATGATATTCGTACAATTAAGAATAAATTACTTCAAACACCAATAGATAATAATAAAAGATTTATAATTTTTGATGATGTTGATCTTTTTAATGTCCAAAGCCTCAACGCTTTATTAAAAATAATTGAGGAACCAGGTAATTATAATCATTTCATATTAATAAATAATAATAAAAAAAACCTAATTGATACTCTTAAATCAAGATGTTTAGAAATTAAGGTGTTTATCAGTCAGACTAACAAAATAGAAATAATCAACTCTTTATCTAAAAAGTTTAACCAGAATATTCTTTTTGATATTGATACTTTGGTAAGTTCTCCGGGTAACCTGATAAAATATAATTTTATACTCGAGAAACATAAAATTGATTTCAGTTTAGATTATTTGGATAACTTAAAAACACTTATCAATTTGTATAAAAAAGAAAGAAATATTTTCTATAAAGAATTAATTTATTTCTTCACTGATTATCATCTTTGTAATTTTAAAAAACAAAAATCCATATCAGATGAGGACTTTATATCTAATCATTTAAATATTAAAAAGAAAATTGATGATTTTTTTGTTTTAAATTTAAGTCAAAGCTCTCTGATCAACTCTTTGGAGGGCAATATATTTAATGGATAAAAATTTCTATATTACAACACCAATTTACTATCCTTCAGGGAAACCTCATATGGGTCATGCTTATTCAAGTATTATTGCGGATATATTTGCTAGGTTTAAGAGAATAGAGGGATATAACGTTTTATTTTTGACTGGTACTGATGAACATGGTCAAAAAATTCAAAAAGAGGCTGAAAAAAATAATAAAAATCCAAAACAATTTTGCGATGAAATTTCTGAAACTTTTAGATCTCTAACAAAGATTTTAAACTTAACAAACGATGATTTTATAAGAACGACTGAACAAAGGCATTATAAATCAGTAAATGAAATATGGAATCGACTAATAAAATCAGGAGATATTTATTTAGACAAGTATAGCGGCTGGTATTCTGTTTCAGATGAAGCCTACTACGACGAAGACGAAATTATAGAAAAAAATGGTAAAAAAGTCTCTTTATCATCTGGATCACAAGTTGAATGGGTAGAAGAAGAATCATATTTTTTTAAATTATCTGCATTTCAAAATAAACTACTAGATCATTACAAAAAAAATAAAGATTTTATTCTTCCCCAATCAAGAAGAAATGAAGTAATAAGTTTTGTTAAAAAAGGATTAAAGGATCTATCTATAAGCAGAACATCATTTTCTTGGGGAATACCAGTTCCAGACAACAAAAAACATATTATTTATGTATGGCTGGATGCATTAACAAACTACTTAAGTGCACTTAATTTTCCAAATACAAACGATATAAAATATAAATCCTTTTGGCCTGCAAACATTCACATAATTGGAAAAGATATTTTAAGATTTCATGCAATTTTTTGGCCAGCATTTCTTATTGCTGCTAAACTACCTTTACCAAAAAAAGTCTTTGGACATGGTTGGATTCTTTCAGATGAAAAAAAAATGTCCAAGTCATTAGGAAATATTTTAGACCCAATTGATATAGTAAATAATTATGGAATAGATCAATTAAGATATTACTTGGTAAAAGAAGTTTCATTGGGAAACGATGGCAGTGTATCAATGGAAAATTTGAAAAATTGTATAAATAACGACCTTGCTAACAATTATGGAAATTTGTGTCAGAGAGTTTTTTCTTTTATTAAAAAAAATTGTAATAGTAAAATTCCAAAATCAAAAAGTTTAACGACAAACGATAAAAAATTAATTGATAATATTAAAAACAATGTTCAAACTTTGATTGGCTTAATCAATAAACAAAATTTAAACGAATATATAAAAATGGTTGTTAATTTTTCTTTTGAGGCAAACAAATATTTTAATGACTCGGAACCGTGGAAATTTAAAGATAAAGATCCTGATAGAATGAATTCTATTCTTTATACAATTGTAGAGCAAATTAAGAATATATCTATACTATTAAGTCCAATAATACCAATATCTACAAAAAAAGTTTTAAATACAATTAATATATCTGATAAAGATATTTTGATAGAAAATATTAAAAAAGACAATCTTTTAGATAATTCTAAAAAATTAAAAGATTTAGATATTTTATTTAAAAAAATTGAAAATGATAATTGATTCACATTGCCATTTAACTTATGAACCTATTTCGAGTTCTTTGTCAGAAACTATAAACAGGGCGAAAAAAGATGGCGTGCAATATATCCTGACTATATCAACTGAGGATAAAAGTTTTGAAAAGATCTTAAAAATTTTAAAAGATCATAAAAATGTTTATGGCACATATGGTATCCACCCACATGAAGCAAAATCTCATCAAAATATCAGATGTTCTAATATCATTCAAAAGTTAAATTTAAACAAAAAAATTATTGGTATTGGCGAAACTGGTTTAGATTTCTATTACAATAATTCGGTAAAGAAGGATCAAATTAGTTGTTTCGAGGAACATATTTATGCTGCACAGGAGAAAAATCTTCCATTAATTGTTCATACTAGGTCGGCTGAGAGTGAAACTTTTGAAATTTTACAAAAACATTTAAAAATAAAACATTTTAAAATACTAATTCATTGTTTTACTGGATCAAAAGACTTTGCTTTCAAGCTACTAGATTTAGGAAGTTACATTTCTGCGAGTGGCGTTGTTACTTTTAAAAAATCAAAAGATTTGGCTAATACCTTTAAAGAATTACCTAACGAAAAAATATTAGTAGAAACCGATGCCCCTTACTTATCTCCTGTTCCTCTTAGAGGTAGACCCAATGAGCCTGGACATATAATCCATACTGTAAGATTTTTATCTGATCTTAAAAAGTTGTCATTTGAGGAATTCTCTAACATAACAACAAATAATTTTTTTAACTTATTTGGTAAACTAAATTGAAAAAAAAATTTACAATATTAGGATGTGGAAGTTCTTTGGGTTCCCCGTGGATAACAAGTTATAATGGTAATCTAAAAAAAGATAAAAAAAATTTAAGAACAAGATGCTGTGCACATATTCAGAAAGGAAATTTATCTGTTTTAATAGATACGTCTCCGGATATAAAAAACCAATTTTTATTAAACAAAATTACATCTTTAGATGCAATTGTTTACACACATGAACATTCAGACCAAACGTCAGGAATTTTTGAGATGCGTCCATTTTACTGGAAAAATAAAGAAAAAATTCCTGTTTATGGAAGTTTGAGAACAATTAAAGAATTAAAAAGTAAATACGATTTTTGTTTTAGCAAAAAGAATGGCTATAAACCTATAATGAAAGCTAATATAATTAGGAATAATTTTACTATAAGTAAAAAAAAGAATAAGATTAATTTTAAAGCTTTTGACGTAAATCATGGGATGATCAACTCCACGGCGTATGTTATGGAAAAAATTGCTTACATTAGCGATTGTAAAAAAATACCAAAAAAAAATTTATTTTATTTATCGAACTTGAATTTTTTAATAATAGATTGTTTGAAATTTGAAAAACATCCGTCTCATTTAGATTTTGTTTCTGCAATGGATTTGATAAATTTCCTTAAACCAAAATATTCTATTTTAACAAATCTACATACAGACATAGATTATTTTAAATTGAAAAGAAAATTACCTAAAAACGTATTACCAGCTTATGATGGACTAAGTTTTAGTTTTTAATCAAATCTTCTATTGTTTTTGTAAATTTTTTTGATAATGGTCTGGTTATTGAGGAAAATGTTTCTGCAACTTTTCCATCTTTTCCAATTATAATTTTATGAAAATTCCATTTTGGTATTGCACCAATACCATAATCTTTTCTTGCCCATTTATAGAATGGATGTGAATTATTTCCTATTACACTAATCTTTTCAGTCATCGGAAATGTAATTCCAAAATTTGTTTCACAAAAGTTTTTTATTTCTTTATTGTTACCAGGTTCTTGTCTGAAGTTATTAGTGGGGATTCCTAAAACAACTAAATTTTTACTTTTATATTCAGACCACAATGTTTGAAGATCTTCGTATTGTGGCGTGTAACCACATCTACTCGCAACATTTACTACTACAATTACCTTTCCTTTGTACTGACTTAGTTTAATTAAGTCTCCATTTATACTATTAAATTCGTAATCATAAGCGGTGCTATTATTCCCAGCTGTAACTTTTGAAAAAAAACTGAACATAAATAAAATAATGAATATTTTTTTCATAATTTTAATGCTTTTAATACTGCATCGATTGGCAAAAATATACATTTAAATCTATTAAAATTGTCGCTATTTAGTAATTTTTCGAAATCAGATAACCTTTTAGGAATTTTTACATTTTTTTTTAATGATATTTTTTTTAAGGTTATCAAATCATTTTTAATATCTTTTAATTTAACGTTTTTTATTTTTCTCGATAGAAGACTTGCTGAAGCCTCACAATATACACAGGATATAGTTTCGTATTTCATTGAGCTTATCTTTTTTTTATCTGCTATTAACTCTAAGGTAATTTTGTCTCCACATGTTGAATTTTTTAAAGATATCTTGTGTGAGTATTTTTTTTTAAGACCTACATTTGAAGTATTAGAAGCTAATCTAATGATATCTTTATTGATCATTTCTTAGAAGAAAGTAACAGTAAAAAATATCCAAAGAGTGTAGAAAGAAGCGAGCCAGTTAACACTCCAATTTTAACTCCATCCATATATTCTAAATTGTTAACAAAAGCTAAATTCCCAACAAATAAACTCATTGTAAATCCAATACCTGTTAAAATTGAAACTCCATAAAGAGCTAACCAGGTAGAACCGGATGGTTTATCTGCAAATTTAAGTTTAACAGATATATAAGAGAGAGCAAAAACACCAATTTGTTTTCCAAAAAATAGACCTAAAACAATTCCAAGAGGCACAGGATTTAACAAAGTAGCAAAAGTAAGTCCTTCAAGTGAAACTCCTGCATTTGCAAAAGCAAAAAGGGGCATTATTCCAAAAGCTACATAAGGTGATAATCCATGTTCTAATTTAAGTAACATTGATTCTTTACTCTTATTTTTGTTATGTGGAATTGTTAGGGCTAAAAGAACACCTGCAATTGTAGCATGTATTCCTGATTGATGAGTAAAATCCCACAGAAAAATTCCTACAATAAAGAAAGGTATAAAACTTTTTATTTTATATTTATTAAGAGCTATTAAAACAATCAAAGATACCAACATCAGAACTAAATATTTTGCTTCAATATTTCCAGAATAAAAGAAGGCAATAATAACAATTGCCCCTAAATCATCAATAATTGCTAGAGCAGTCAAAAAAACTTTAAGCGATATTGGAACCCTTTTACCTAATAACGATAGAACTCCTAAAGAGAATGCAATATCTGTAGCTGAAGGTATAGCCCAACCATTTAATGTTGTGCTGTCAGAATAATTTACAACGATATAGAATAATGCCGGCACTGCCATTCCCCCGACAGCACCAATGATAGGTAGCATAGCTTGTTTTGGATTAGATAATTCTCCCTGAATAAATTCTCTTTTTATCTCTAATGAAACAAAAAAGAAAAATATAGCCATCAGAACATCATTTATCCAATGAAGAACACTTAGTTTTAGACCAAATTCTTTAGTACCAAGTGTAATATATTTTTCTAGTGTAGAAAAATAAATTTCACTTAAACTACCATTACTAATTATAAGTGCTAATATTGCAGCAAATAACAAAACTAACCCAGAAGCAGCTTCAAGTTTAAAAAAATATTTAAATGGTTTTGTAATATGCTGTATCATTGGTATTATTTACTTCTATAGAGACTATCTTTCAATTGCCAAAATCACTTAATTAACCTATAAAACAGACGTTCGGGGCGTAGCGCAGCCTGGTAGCGCATCTGGTTTGGGACCAGAGGGTCGCAGGTTCAAATCCTGCCGCCCCGACCATTATAAACATGAAAAAAGCTAAAATTTATATTCCTGCTAAAACCGCGATGCAATCGGGCAGGGGCAAACTTAAAAATTGGGTTTTAGAATTTATAACCAAAGATCCCTCAATAAATCCTTTGATGGGGTGGGAGACATCGACGGACACCCTAGAAGAAGTTATTCTTAAGTTTCCATCAAAAGAAAAAGCTATAGAATATGCTGAAAAAAATAATATATCTTATAAAGTTATTGAACCTAATAAGAAAGAATTTGTTATTAAATCATACTCAGATAATTTTCTTAAAGATTAAATATGTGGAGAAGTTTTTTCAGAGATAAAAAATGGTTTTATTGGTCCTACGGGGGAGGTTTTTTTATTATTTCTTTGCTAGTGTTGCAAACCTATTTGGATGTTCTCTTCAATAGTTGGTACAAAGATTTTTATGATATTCTCCAAACAGCTGAGAAACGTGAAATATCTGAGTTTTGGGAGTCAATTAAAAGATTTTTATATATAGCACTTCCGTACGTTACACTTTTTGCTTTTACTAATTGGTTTACAAGGCTATGGGCGTTTAGATGGAGAGAGGCTATGACGTTTTCGTATATGCCATATTGGAGAGCTACTGAAGCAAAAGTAGAGGGTTCATCTCAAAGAATTCAAGAAGACTGTATGAACTTTGCAAAAATTGTAGAGTCAATTGGATTACAAGTTGTTAAAGCTATTATGACATTAATAGCATTCATACCAATTTTATGGGTTCTTTCTTCAAATGTTACTGTACCTTTTTTAAACAATGTATCTGGATCTTTAGTATGGGTAGCACTTACTCTCAGTTTAGGTGGAATACTTATTAGTTGGCTAGTTGGAATAAAATTACCTGGTCTCGAATACAATAATCAAAAGGTTGAAGCTGCATTTAGAAAAGAATTAGTTTACGGTGAAGATGACAGAAAAAACTATGTCCAAGCTCCTACAATTTTACAATTGTTTACTGGAATAAAATTCAATTACCATAAGCTATTTTTACACTATGGATATTTTGATTTATGGGCTATTTGGTACAGACAATTATTTGTAATTGTACCATTTTTAATAATGGCACCAGGATTGTTTACTGCAGCGTTCACTTTGGGTATTATGATGCAAGTAGTAAATGCATTTGGAGAGGTAAAGGACGCTTTTTCTGTGTTTCTATATAATTGGACAAGAATTACAGAACTAAGATCAATATATAAGCGATTAATGGAGTTCGAAACGGCTATTAATTATAACACTAATAAGTTGAGAAAGCCTCGAAAATCTGATGTAAGAGTTTAATGGAACTCTATATCAAACTGATAGACGTCATACTTCCAGTATTTTTTGTGATTGGTATAGGTTATTACCTTGGAAAAAAAGATCAAAATTTTAACACCGATTTTATAACCACATTGGCTGGTAATGTGGGTACACCTGCAATGATTTTTTACACTATTACTTCTACAGGTGTAACTTTAGAAACATTTATAGAATATTTTACCTATGCTTTAATAATAATAGGCGGGTTTGCTGTAGTAGGTTTAATTGTTCTTGCTTTAATGAAAAAGGACTTTGTAAGTGAACTTCCTCCATTAATTTTACCAAATACTGGTAATATGGGTATACCAATTTGCTTATTTGCCTATGGTACAGAGGGTTTAGGTGTAGCCTCAGCTATAGCATCAGTAATTATTTTGCTTCACTTCACATTAGGTGTCCTTTTAGCAAAAAAAAGTTTTTCACTAAAAATATTAATTACCAATATGCCTATTTACGGGATAATAGCGGCTGTGATTGTTTTATATTATGATTGGGAGGTTCCTGGCTTTGTAGTTAACACTACGTTTTTATTAACCTACGCTACAATATTTCTGGTTCTAATGTCCTTAGGAATTGCACTGACAAAATTAAAAGTAGTGTCATGGCTGAATGCATCTATTTTAAGCGGCGTAAGAATTATAGTTGGTCCCATAATTGGATTTGGTCTAATTAAATATTTAAACCTAACTGGATTGCCTGCTGGAGTGCTTTTAATTCAATCTGCTATGCCAAGTGCAATTTTAACTTACTTAGTAGGTTCTATGTATTCAGAGAAAAGGGTAGTCGATAGTATTGCTAGCGTCATAGTTACTTCCACACTAATGTCGTTTATAACTATTCCAATTGTTGTATATATAAGTCTTAAATATTTTCAATAAATACAGTTAGTTATAATAAATAATTAAAGTAAAATATTAATATATAAGTAAGTACTATTTACATATTTGAGAAAAAATGCAGATAAATATTGAAAAATAACTCTTAATATTAATAAAAAAATAACAAAACTGTCAAAAAAAGTTATTAAAATTAAGGATTAATTATAAAAAACGATAAAATGTTAAATTGCTAAAGGCTAAGATTAAGTAAAATGTTGTGTTTTAGACCACTCTAAAAGCATTTATAATTAACAATTCTACGAGCTTTGCACTTACTGAATATACCGTTTAAACGGTCATAAAGGGTGTTTTTTTTGTAATCATTGATTTCAGAGTACAACTAACTGGTGTGTGGATAAAAAATACAATGAAGTAGGGGTCAATAGACCCGATCGCGCGTCAAATAACAATTCTAGAGCTTTATACCCTCTTTTTTCAGTAAAAATCTCTTTGTTTTAACGCCTCCTTTACCTGAATAGCCTCCCAGCGATCCATCAGATCTTATAACTCTGTGGCAAGGTATTTTAGGAGCATAGGGGTTTTTTCCTATGGCATTGGCCACAGCACGTACAGCAAGCGGTTTTCCTATATCTTTTGCCACTTGAGAGTAAGTTTTAACGCTTCCACGAGGTATTTTCCTTAAATAAGACCATACTTTTATCTGAAATTCACTACCTATTAACTTCATTAGTCAAAAACCAAGTAAGTTGTTAAAGATATGCCCACTATAAGGGCTATTATTAAGCCTAAAGCTATCATTTTTTTGCCTTTTGAGCTTGAGTTAGTCCAGAAGTACGAAATTCCGTAAACAGCAGCTATGAATACTACTATGGGAAGAATAAATTTAATCATTAACTTTATAATTATATGTATTGACATCTAAAATCACTTAATATATTACTAATGATAATTAATTGTTATCAATAGTAATATGAATGAACTGGTTACAGACCTAAAAAAACTTCACGAGGATACTTTAAACAACCTCAAGTTGTCAAAGGCCAATAATACTCTTAGAGCTTATAAATCTGATTTTAAAGACTTTGGGTTATTTTGCGCTAAACATGGCCTTAGTTCAATACCTACAGAACCTAAGGTTGTTTCATTATACTTAACACACCTTTCTGTTAACTCGAAAATTAGTACTTTAAGGCGGAGATTGGTCTCTATTGCTATGGTTCATAAGCTTAAAGGTCATTATCTAGATACAAAACATCCAATCATTATAGAAAACCTAATGGGCATTAAAAGAAAAAAAGGAAGCATGCAAACAGGTAAAAAACCTATATTAATCAGTCACTTAAAACAATTAATTGATGTAATAGACGAACAAAAAATGGAAAAGATTAAAAAACTAAGAAATAGGACTTTAATACTTACAGGATTTGGCGGAGGTTTTAGAAGGACAGAATTAATTTCAATTGACTATGAAGACTTAGATTTTGTTCAAGAAGGAGTAAAAATTACTGTTAGAAGGTCTAAAACGGATCAATTTGGAGAAGGTATGGTCAAAGGTCTACCCTACTTCTCTAATGAAAAATATTGTCCAGTTACAAGTTTAAAGAATTGGCTAAATTTTTCAAAAATAAAAGCTGGACCGATATTTAGAAGGTTTGCAAAAGGTTCGAAACTAACTAATCATAGATTAACGGATCAATCAGTCGTTTTAATAATTAAGGATTGTTTGAATATCGCAGGTGTAGAAAATAAGAATTTTTCAGGTCACAGTTTAAGGTCTGGATTTGCAACAGTAGCGGCTGAGTCTGGTGCTGACGAAAGAAGCATAATGGCTATGACAGGTCATAAAACTTCACAAATGGTTAGAAGATATATACGAGAAGCAAATATATTCAAACATAACGCATTAAATAAAATTAAACTTTAGAAAATTAAGTATATGAAAATATTGAATGATAGATATAAGCAATCTTACATCTACATAAGTCTAAATAATAAAATAGATTCTTTTTAGGTTCATCAAGTAAATTATCAAAGTTTTTATCTGATTTTAGATAATATTTCTTAAAAAATTTAATACTTATTCCCCATTTAAGTAAAAAAGTTTTTGCACCATTATTCCAAGCTTTTTTTCTAAGTGATAATGAGGAAAAGTGATAAACTCTGCATTCTCCAAGACCTTTAAATAATCTAACACCGATTTGCCAAAGCTTCATATTGAAATCTGGATCAGAGCCTAAACCAGGACTAAATTCTAAACTAAAACCTCCAACTTTATTCCAAGTTTTTTTTGGAATTAATGAAGGTTGCCAATGAGTTCCTTGAAAATTTTTATATCTAATTTTCGGCAATTCTTCTAATAATTTTTTCTCATTAAAATTTTCAAAATTATTTCCACAATCTAGATTAATGTAAGACTCAAAAGGTTGAACCATCGTTCCTGATAAAAAAAAATCTTCTAGACTTGAAATATTTTCTAATTCTTTTCTAAAGACCTCATCCCAATTCGGACAAAAATACATATCATCATGTGCTAAAATAATATATTCTTTCGTAGATTTCTTGACTGCTTCATTGAAAGCTACACATACACCAGAATTTACTTCACTATAAGAAAATTTATAATTATTATTTTTTATAAACTCCAATGTTCCATCAATACCTTCGTTTATATGAATTATTATTTCATGTTCATATTTAGAATTTTTTTTAATACTATTAAGACATAGTTTTAAATAATCAAGATTATTAAAAGTTGGTATAACTATAGAAAACATTACTTTTCCCAAAAATATCTTTTTTTATTATTAATATCTAAAGTTTTTTCTATAATGTATTTTGCAACTAAATCTGAATTAAAATATTTCATATACTTTTCTTTACCTTTTTTGGCTATTTTTCTTCTTAATTTGTCATCATTTGTAAGCTTCTCAATTTTTTCTGATAAATCATTAACATTATTATAAAAAACCATTTCTTTATCGTTAAAAAAATTTCGATATTGAGTTTTTTCATCTATCAAACATACTAGTCCGTTCCCCACTATCTGAGTAATTCTATCACTACTATAATATTTAATCGCTTCCCCCCTGCTTAAGTTAAGCCCCATTTTAGCATTAGATACTGTTTTAATATAATGGTCTGCCCAAATAGGTTGTACCTTGTCAATACCGTATAAATCAAATTTAACATCTGGACTTTTTTCCATAAGTTTTTTTAAAAAGATAATTCTATCATCAGTTTTACCAGATTTTAAAACACCTCTATGCACTCCATGACTTAATGCAAAAAAAACATCAACATTACAAGGTTTGTTAAAATTATTTAAAACTTCAAATGATTTATCACATGGATTTGGCATAAAAAAACTTTTATCTTTATTAATAAAACTTAATACGTCAGGGCTAGTGGTTAAAAATGTTGAGTCAACTACTTTATACTTATCTAAAATCCTTTTTTTATTTCTTTCATAATCTGGCCCTTTTTTATTTAATGGATCAAGAAACCATTGTCCAAATCTAGCACTTGGATAGTCCTCCCTTAGTTCTGAAATTAAATCAGGTGAAATTAAATCTGCGTGTCCCAATACTATAAGATCAGGCTTATAATTATAACAGGTTTTTTTTAACTTATCGTTTAAATTTTTTGCACCTTTTAAATCTTTGTATGATTTATAATATTTTTGAATATCTCTATCACTAAACCCTAGAACACTATGCCCTAATCTAATAAATCCATTATTAATTCTTCTGCCAGTATTAAAAAATAATCTACCGTCTAGTCTTTCGTTAAAATTTGTTATGTGTAATATTCGTAAATTATTAAGACTTTTTTTCGTAGAAAAAATATTTACCTTTTGTAATCTTTCAGATCTATGCTTATCAATATTTTTTGTTATAAATTCATGGGTAAGATAAAAGTTTTTTATAGATAAATTTTGTAATTTTTTTCTCAAATTATAATTTTCAATTAGCAATCTAAGAGTTTTTTCTAAATTTTTAACATTAAGCGTATTAAGTATTTTGGCGTTTGTAACAGTTTCTGGAAGACCTCCTTTTTTAGTTATAACTACTGCGCAACCATTTGCAGATGCTTCAAGACCAGTTCTACCGAAAGGCTCCTCCCACCTTGAACAAGCTACAGCTATACTAGATTTTTCAAAAATGTTAAGAACCTTTTTATGATTTAAAAATCCTAATATGTCAGCATTTTTATGAGTTAAATCTATTTTTTCTCTCTTTTCATCTCCTATAATCTTTGCTTTCCAGTCTGGATATCTATTAAGAATTTTTTTAATAGATCTAGCAAAAATATCATAACCTTTTGCACTATTTAATTTACCAACAAAAGTAATCCATTTTTGTTTCTTTTTTAATATCTTAACTTGGTTTTTTTTGGCTGAATGAAAAAAAACAACTAATTTTTCGCTATTAACAAATTTATTATCTAACCCCTCTAAAAATCTTTTTTTTACCCAATTACTTATAAAGTTAATCTTATAACAGTTTTTTAATAATTGTTTTCTTTCCTCAATAGTTTTTGATCCATCCATTGATAATGGGTCATTATGAAAATAAATTGAAAAAACTTTATCCTTAATTCTTTTTTTTAACAAATTAATATAATTAGGTCTGTTGTGGACTTCTATGATCGAAAATTTATATTTATTCTGAAGATTAATGAATTTATTGATATAAAATTTTGTCTGACTTTTAAAAGGACTTTTAAATAATTCAATATTTTTATATTTTAAATTGAATTTTTTTTTTAAGTTCGTATTACCAAACACAATTATATTTTTTCTAAATTTACTGTTAATACTTGTTTCATAAACAAATAGTGAAACAGCTCCAGGATAATCTGGTGAGAAGTTTTCTTTGTATGGCAATAAAATTCCTATTTTCATGAATATTTTTTCTTAATTTTATTTCTTTCAGTAGTGTTATGCTTTATATAATATTCTCTTAAGATTGCCTCTTTTTTTGACTTAAATTCTTCTTTATAAATTATTTTCCATTTTCTACCCCTTGTAAATTTTGCTCCTTTGCCTGTATTATGTAGTTTTAACCTGTTATTCATATTATTTGTATAGCCAACATATGTAACTGATTTATAGCCCTTAGATTTGAGCATATAAACATAGTAATTCATTAATTTTAACTAATAACCTTTTCCAGAGTCTTTTACTTGATCTTTTTTTAACTTACTCAGAGCCTCTTTGGATGCAGCTGTCATGTATCTTTGATCTGAACCAATAGTAACAAGCTGAAACCCTTTGTTAATCATTTTTTCTGCATATTCAGGGTTACCATTTTGAATGCCTGCAACTATATTATTTTTTTTTGCGTGCTCTAAAATTTTCATTATAACTTTATAGACCGGATCACCCTCTGGTTTATCAAAACTAGGTTTTTGTCCTAAAGCTAAACTTAAATCAGCGGGACCAATATATATTCCATCTAGACCAGATGTATTCATAATTTCATCTAAATTTTCTAAAGACTCTTTTGTTTCTATCATAGCAAATTTTAAAATTTCATTATTAGCTTCATCAGCGTAGTCAGATCCTCCATAAACTAAACCTCTTATTGGTCCATAACTTCTATAACCATTAGGAGGGTACATACATGCTTTTACAAAGTTTTCTGCTTCTTTTTTATTACTTACCATTGGGCAAATAATTCCATAAGCTCCAGCGTCAAGAATTTTCATAATTTGTCCTGGCTCATTCCAGTTAACTCTTGCCATAGGAACTACTTTAGTTGTAGATATCGCCTGTAACATCCCTACTGCATTTGGGTAATCTATAACTCCGTGCTGCATATCTAATGTTAAAGAGTCCCAATTTTGATTTGCCATCAGTTCTGCGGTAAATGAATTTGGTATTTGAAGCCAGCCGTTAACAGCAGATTTCCCAGATTTAAAAATCTCTTTTAGTCTATTTTTTCTCATTCGTATGAAAAACCAAAGTGAGTGTATTTTATATTTAAATAATCTTTTATAGCCATAGACCCACCTTCTCTTCCGTAACCTGTTTGTTTAATTCCTCCAAATGGTGCCTCTGCAACTGCCACGACTGGCGTGTTAACAGCAACACAACCTGTTTCTAATTGTTCAGATGCTTGGTTTGCTTTTTTTAAATCAGTTGTATAGACATAACTCGCTAAACCTAAATCATTGTCATTAGCTCTACTCATCACTTCATCGAAATTTTTGAAACTAAGAATTGGGACTATCGGGCCAAATGGTTCTTCCTTCATGACTGTAAAATTATCTTTAATATTATCAAAAATAGTTGGTTCATAGTAATAACCTTTATTGAAGTTAGCTGCTCTTTTACCGCCCAATAGAACTTTTCCACCTTCTTTCTTTGTCGTTTCAACTAATTTTTCAACACCCTCTAACCTCTCTTTTGTGCATAAAGGCCCGAGTAAGGTATCCTTATCCATACCGTTGCCCATTTTTAATTTTTTTGTTTTTTGAACCATCAAGTCTGCAAATTCATCTTTTTTACTCTCATGAATATAAAATCTATTTGGGGATATACAGACTTGTCCGTTATTTCTAAATTTAGCTGTAATGGCCATATCTGTTACTTTATTTAAATCAACATCGTCGAAAACAATAAATGGAGAGTGACCACTTAATTCCATTGTTACTCTTTGTACTTTATCTGCAGCTTGTTTAAGGATAAGTTTACCAACTCTAGTTGATCCTGTAATAGATATTTTTTTTATTATATCTGATTGAATTAATTCAGATGAAATTGCTGCTGGATCTCCTGATAATAGATTGACGACACCTGGTGGAACGCCAGCCTCTTTACATATATCAACTATTTCCATCACACTTCCTGGAGTAATAACGTCAGGTTTTACTATGACTGAGCATCCAGCTGCCAAAGCGGTAGAAATCTTTCTTGATGCTAAAATAACAGGAAAATTCCAAGGAACTAGCGCTGCAACTACGCCAACGGGCTGATAGATCACATGTATTTTTGTGTTTGGAAAACGACTTTGGTTTATTTCACCAAAAATTCTTTTTGTTTCTTCTGAGTTCCATTCAAATATGTCAGCTGCTCCACCTACTTCTCCAGCTCCTTCGGTTAAAGGTTTTCCCACTTCTAGCGTAAGCCATTTTGATAATGTATCTACTTTTTTTCTCATTAACTCAGAAATTTTTCTAATAACTTTTGATCTTTCCCATGGCGAGGTGTTTCTCCAAATTTCCAGACCTTTTTCTGCTGACTTAAGAGCTCTCTGAATATCTTTACTATTTGCCTTCGAGGCTTTTCCAATTATTTCTTCGGTGGCTGGATTAATAACTTCATAAGTTTCACCGCTAGATGATTGTTGCCATTTACCGTCAATAAACTGACCAAATTTTTCGTACATAAATTATATATAATTATTGAATATATTAAGTTAATTAACTATCTTATAAAGAATTTATGAAAAATATTCAACTTACTTGTGCTCACGCGCTAGTTAAATTCCTTACAAAACAAAAAATTTTAATTGATGGAAAGAAAGAGCCATTGTTTCCAGGTGCATTTGGAATTTTTGGTCATGGTAATGTAGCGTGCTTGGGGCAAGCGCTTCAAGAAAATCAAAAAGAACTTCCTACATGGAGAGGTCATCATGAGCAAAATATGGCTCTCACAGGAATAGCTTATTCAAGAGCAAAAAGGAGAAAGCAAATTTTTATTGCAACTAGTTCAGTAGGACCTGGTTCTACAAATATGATTACAGCGGCAGCTGTTGCAATGAGTAATAGACTTCCAATATTATTTTTACCTGGAGATACATTTGCGAATAGAATGCCAGATCCAGTATTACAACAAGTTGAACATTTTAATAATCCTGGGATTACTCAAAATGATGGATTTAAACCAGTTGTTAGATACTTTGATAGAATTATACGTCCTGAACAAATAATCTCTACTTTACCTCAGGCAATTGAAGTTATGCTTGATCCTGCAGACTGTGGCCCTGCATGTATCTCTTTAAGTCAAGATGTCCAAGGCGAAGTTTTCGATTATCCAGAAGAATTTTTTGAAGAAAGAGTTCATTCTATTAGACGTCCACGTCCAGATGATTATCAAATAAAAAAAGCAGCTGAGGCAATTAAATCCTCAAAAAATCCAATAATAATTTCAGGAGGTGGAGTATTTTACTCTGATGCAATGGAAGAATTATCTGATTTTGCAAAAAAACATAATGTACCAGTAACACAAACCGTCATGGGTTATTCCACTATGAAAAGAGACCATTCTCATTTTTTAGGACCAATAGGTGGTCTTGGAGGTAAAGCTGCAAATAATATGGCTAAAAAAACAGATTTAGCTATAGCAGTAGGTACTAAGCTAGCAGATTTTACTACAGGGTCTTGGGCAAACTTTGAAAATCCAAATTTCAAACTTGTGTCTATAAATGCAGCTAGATTTGATGCAAATAAACATATGGCACAAGCTGTAGTTGGTGATGCTAAGGTTTCATTATCTGAATTATCTTTAGTTCTAGGAAGTTGGAAAGCAGAAGATAGCTGGAATAAAAAAGCACAATCAGAATTAAAAAGTTGGAATGAATATGTAGACAAAGAAAGCGGTCCTACTAATCAAAAATTACCTAGTTATGCTCATGCAGTTGGTGCAATATATAGAAATTCTGATCCATCAGATATAGCAGTTACTGCTGCAGGTGGTTTAGTAGGAGAAGTTGTGCAAGTTTGGAGACCTAGAGAATTAAATACTCATGAAACTGAATGGGGTTTTAGTTGTATGAGTTATGAAATTTCAGGGGCTCTAGGGATTAAAATGGCAAAACCAAATAAAGAAGTTATAGCATTTGTTGGAGACGGATCATATTTGCTCTACAATTCAGATATTTACAGTTCGGTAATTACTAATAATAAATTAATTATAATAGTTTGCGATAACGGTGGTCATGCAGTTATTAATAGACTTCAATTGTATAAGGGAGGTAAAGAATTTAATTGTTTGTTAAGAAGTTCGAAAACTCCAAATCTTGTTCCAGTTGATTTCGCGTCTCATGCGAAAAGTATGGGTGCAGAGGGAGAACAAGTTAACTCAATATCTGAATTAGAAGAGGCTTTTAAAAGAGCAAAAAAATCAAAGAAAACGTATGTTATAAGTATTCATACCGATGGATATCAATGGCTAGAAGGTTCTGCATACTGGGAAAGCCCTACTCTTTCAATACCAACAACTAAGGAAAATGAAAGAGCCCTAAAAGAACACTTAGAGGGGAAGAAAAAACAGAGAAAAGGTGTATAAACTTTTCAATGGGAAAAGTTTATAAAGTCGGCCTAATTGGCTGTGGTCATATAGCTGAAACTTATTTTAGAGCACATAAATATTTCAATAACTTTAAGATAATCAAATGTGCTGATATTAACAAATTCGCAGCTCAAAAGTGCGCTAAAACTTTTAAGATTAGTTCAGCTTCAGTTAATGAATTGCTTAAAGATAAAGAAATTCAAGTTATTCTAAACTTAACGATACCTAATGCACATTATTTAATAGCTAAAAATTCATTACTTAATGGTAAACATGTTTATTCTGAAAAACCATTAGCTGTTTCTTTTAAAGATGGAAAAGAACTTATAAAAATAGCAAAAAGAAAAAAACTTTTTATTGGAAATGCTCCTGATACTTTTTTAGGTGGAGGAAATCAAAAAGCAAGAGAACTTTTAGACAAAAAAGTGATAGGTAAAGTGAAATTTGGAACAGGAATATTTGCCTATCCTGGTATACAATCTTATCATCCTAACCCAGAGCCTTGGTTTGCTAAAAAAGGAGGAGGACCAGTTATAGACATGGGTCCATATTATTTAACGGCTTTAGTAAATTTATTGGGTCCAGCTAAAGAAGTAACAAGTATTAGCTCAAAAGGAGTTAGCAAGCGCACTATTGGTTTAGGTCCGAAAAAAGGGAAAAAATTTAAAGTAGAGTGTCCAACTACTTATTTTTCTACTATAAAATTTCATAATGGCACGATAATTAGATTAACTTTATCTTTTGATGTTATTTCTCATCTTAGGAATCATATAGAACTTTACGGAGAAAGCGGTTCTATGATAGTTCCAGATCCAAATATGTTTGGGGGATCAGTCTTAATCAGTAAAAAATTAGGCAGTTCATGGCAGAACCATCGAACAAATAGAATGACCTTGGGAAAAATAAATATAAGATCCCAAAGCTCTAGAGCCAATGAGTCTCCTACTAACGCAAATTACAGAGGCGTTGGATTATCGGAGATGATAAATTCAATTCAAAATAAGAGAACACATAGATGTAACGGAAATTTATCTCTTCACGTTTTAAATATTATAGAGGCGATTCATTTATCTGCAAGAAATAATAAAAAACAAAGAATTTCTATTAAATGTGAAAAGCCAAAACCATTTACAAATAAAGAGATTAATTCAATAATTAAATAGAGTTTTGCCTACTCAAAATAGCAGCACCCCTAACGCCGCTTGCGTCCCCGTGCTTTGGTTTTAAAAATACTGTTTTAAGATTAGGTTCATTTATAAATGATGATGTTTTTTTTTTAATTTGATCTAAAAAATCTATTTCATTAGAAATTCCTCCGCCAAAAACAATAGCATCCGGATCAAGAGTTGTTATTATTATTACCAAACATCTTGCTAAAATATCCTTATACTCATTTATAAATAAAGTGGAGTTAGGTTCCTTTTTTCTATATCTGCTAAAAATTTCTTTTGCTGAAATGTTTTCATTAAATTGTTGATTAAATCTTCTCTCTATTGATTTACCTGATAAATAACCCTCTAGTCTATTTGAAAAATCTAAGATTTTATCAGATTTCAGGTTTGGTGTATTTGTAAGTGGCATTTGATTTAAACTCCATTCTCCTGCCAAGCCATTTGTTCCAGATATTATCTTTTTATTTATTACTAGACCACCGCCACAGCCTGATCCCAATATAATTCCAAAAACTGATTCGTAGTGACTAGCTGATCCATCAAAAGCCTCAGATAAACAAAAACAATTAGCATCATTTTCTGAAAGAAAATTATTATTTATTTTTAATTTTAAGTCTTTTATCAAGTTTTTATTATTTAGCCATTGAGAGTTATGCGCATTTTTAATTAATCCGGTAGTTTTATCTACTGCTCCGGGATGACATATGCCTACATTAAATTTTCCAGATTTATTTTCTAATTTTTTTACAATTTCAGTTATTGAAATTATTGTGTTTTCATAATCCTTAGGTGTTTGAACTCTGTCTCTTTTTAATTCTTTATTATTATTATCAAGAAGAACGTACTCTATTTTGGTTGCACCTAAATCTATTCCTATTTGCATTAATTAGTTGAAGACCTATTCATTTCTTGAAGCTCTACCTCTAATTTATTTAGCTCTTCACCACCTGCCATCATACTTAAAAGTTTTTCTCTAGAAATATCTTTTTTTTCATAAGTGCCTAAACTTTTTCCTCTATTTAATACTGTAAAGCTATTTCCAACTGGATAAGCGTGATGAACGTTATGTGTTATTAAAATTACTGCCAATCCCTGTGAAGCGGCTTTAACTATATATTTTAAAACAACTGAAGCTTGATGCACTCCAAGAGCAGAAGTAGGCTCATCTAAAACAAGAACTTTTGCTCCAAAGTATATAGCTCTACTTATAGCTAAACACTGTCTTTCACCTCCCGACATAGTTCCGACTGCCTGAGATGGATCTCTAACATCAATACCTATCTGCCCCATTCTCTCGGCAGCTATTTTATTTGCTTTATCTATATCAAACGTTTTGAAAAATGGTGGACCTTTCATTGGTTCTCTTCCCATAAAAAAGTTTCTAGTTACACTCATTAAAGAGACTAAAGCTAGATCTTGGTACACGGTAGCTATGCCCATATCTAATGCATCTTTGGGACTGTCAAATATTGTTTTTTTTCCCTCAACAATAATTTCTCCTTCATCAGGCCTATGTACTCCAGCTAATGTTTTAATTAAAGTTGACTTACCTGCACCGTTGTCACCAAGAAGACACATAATTTCACCTTTTTTTAATTTCATAGTTACATCTTTAAGAGCTATTACTTTTCCAAAAAATTTACTTATGTTGTTAAATTGAACTAAATAGTTTGACATTATTTGCTTTCCGTTACCTTTCTTCTTATATAATTATTAAAGATTACTGCAATTAACATCATTGCTCCTAAAAAAACTTTAAACCAGTCCGTATCCACATCAGTATAAAATATACCCATTGATACTGTTCCGAAAATTAAAGCTCCAAATGCAGCACCTATTGCTGAACCATAACCGCCAGTCAATAAACAGCCTCCAACAACTGCGGCTGCAATAGCTTCTAACTCCTTTAAAGTTCCACGCATAGTATCAGCTGAACCAGCATCCAAAACTTGAATAGTTGCGAAAATAGTTGCCGCTACTGCAGTGCCTATAAATAAACTTATTTTTACTCTACCAACTGGTACTCCAACATTGTTAGCACCATTTTTGTCTCCTCCAGATGCAAATATCCAATTTCCATATCTTGTTTTCATTAGTATCCATGTTGTAATAATTGCCAAAGCTATGAACCATATTACTGATGGAGGTATTCCTGTGGCAAGTGGAGTTCCATCTGTTCTCAGTGCAATCAAATTCATCGAACCTAACCAAGTAAAGACCCATTTAAAAGTATCAGTTGCAAATATCCATGCTAATGGATCATCTTCGATTAAAACTCTTAGGCCTGGAACTTGCGTTCGACCAGTTATCAATCTTGTTATAGCTAAAGTTGCACCTCTTAAAATAAAAAGCATTGCAAGAGTGACGATAAATGATGGCAAGCCTGTTCTTACAACTAATATTCCATTAAAATAACCTACTAGCACTGCCATTGCGAATGCAAAAATAATACTCATCCATAGTGGCCACCCCCAATAAATTGCTGGAATGGCTATACATATACCTGCAAATCCAATCATCGATCCTATAGATAGATCGAACTCTCCACCTATCATTAACATAGCAGCGGCAATAGCTATTATTCCTAGATTAGCTGAGACATCTAAGAAGTTTAATACTCCATATGCACTAAACATTCCTGTATCACCAGCAACAATACCAAAAAATATAAATACAAGTATAGCTCCACCAAGAGCGCCAAGTTCGGGTCTATTTAACAATAACCTTAATTTAGAAACTTTTTTGAGTCTTTCATCCTGATTGAAATCAGTTTTTGTTTCAATACTTTTAGACTTTGTAGACATATAAAAAAACTTAAAAAAAAAGGCCTAGTGAATAATCACTAGGCCTCTTAAATATTTTTATTATCTATAACCTTGAGCAGCCCATTTTATTACGTCCTTCGCATTGTTAGGAGTAACAAAACCAGGTCCTGTCATTACAACACCAGCTGGCATTGTTCCATATCTCATATATTGAGAAAAGATAGCTATAGGTAAATAACCTTGTAGATACTGTTGTTGGTCAATTAAAAACTCAACTTTTCCAGCAGCAGCAGCTTTTAACATACCCGGCGACATATCGAATGTACCAAGTTTAACGCTTCCAACCTTACCAGCAGACTCTAATGCTTTTAAAGCAGCCTCTCCTGCAAGACCAGCTCCTAAAGTAAGAATAGTGTCATATCCACCACCTAATTTAGCAGCTACAGCTTTTTGAATTTCAGTCGGGTCATTTGATGTACCTAAAATGTCTACAGATCCACCGAAGCCTTTTTTGAAACCAGCACATCTTCTATCTAAAGCGACGTTACCTACTTCGTGGTTAACACATAGTGCTTTTTTACCGCCTGCAGCTTTCATTTTTTGTCCACCGCCTACACCAGCTTCAAATTCTGTTTGACCTACGTGAGCACTAATACCTAGTTTCATGTAGTCATCTGAACCTGAATTCATAGAGATTACTGGGATACCTGCAGATATTGCAGCTTTAACAGATTTACCTAAAGCAGCAGCATCTGGTAAAGTTATCACAATACCTTTTGGTTTTTGAGAAACAGCATTGTCAATTAATTTTGCCATTTCGACCATGTCGAATGTTGCTGGGGCTGTGTATTTGCAAGATACTTTCATATCTTTGCAAGCTTTATCAACTCCATTTTTTGCAACAGACCAGAAAGGGTCATTTGCTTGTCCATGAGATACAACAATAATATCAACTGCTAAAGCAGCTACTGACATCATTGCCCAGCTCATTAGAGCAGCAATTGTTAAGTATACTTTTTTCATGATTATTTCCCTCATTTGTTTGTTAAATTTGCGCAATTAAAACAAAAAATTTATTAAAATTCAAAAGGAAAAAAAATACATACAACTAGAGGTAGTTGCAATTACTTTAATTTTACTACCTTTTTTTGCTTTAGAGATTGATATGCAGCATTAGCAATTTTTAAAGCTAAATAACCATCTTTGAAAGTTGATCTAGGTTTTATTTTATTTTTATGAAGAGAAATCACTTCATTCAATTGCAAATTATAAGCTTCTTTGTATCGTTCAATAAAAAAATTTAAAAAGGGTTTTTGAGAATGGGATTGACTTGAATTAAATATCTCTGTGGCCGTACTCTTTTGATTGCCTGATAAAAGCATTCCTTTTTTTCCAAATAATTCAACCCTTTGATCATATCCAAAAGAACAATGTCTAGAATTTGTGATTATACATATTACACCTTTTTTTGATTTCATAGTTACCGTGGCTAATTCATGATCTTTAATTTTTTTATAAAAATTCTCAAATGAGCTTACAGATGCACTTATTTCAGAAATTTCATCTTTATTTAAATAATACCTACATAAATCAAAATCATGAATCATCATATCTCTAAAAATGCCCCCAGAAGATTTAAGATAAGTCTTTGAAGGAGGTGCTGGATCTCTACTTGTAATTATTATTTTTTCTAATCTTCCTATTTTACCTTTTTCTAAATCTTTTTTAATTGAGTGGTGACCAGGATCAAATCTCCGATTAAAACCCATTTGTATCTTCGAGTTATTTTTCTTAACTTTTTTGAAAGTTTTAACAATTTTATTTATATTTAAGTCTAAAGGTTTTTCGCAAAAAATAGTTTTATTGTATTTGATACCCTCCTCGATAAATCTAATATGAGTATTAGTGGGGCTAGAAATAAAAATAATATCTACTTTTTCGTCTGAAAAAATTTTTCTATAATCTTTTTCAATTTTACAATTATAAAGATTTTTAGCTTTTTTTCTTAGCTTATCAATCTTTTCGTATACATATAGGAGATTAAGTGTCTTATTAAGGTATATATTTTGAGCATGCATTTGCCCGATTCTACCAAAACCCAAAAGTGCTACATTGATCATAAATTCTTTTGTAACTTAATTATTTATAATATAAAATATTATTATTTTCTTAAAACTATGTCGATAAGATTAGGAATAGCACCCATTGCATGGAGTAACGATGATATGCCTGAATTAGGTGGCAAAACCTCACTAGAACAATGTTTAAAAGAAGCAAGTATGGCAGGTTTTACCGGAATTGAGTCTGGTGGAAAATTTCCAATAAATTCGAAAGAACTTATTCCAAAACTCGAAAAAGAGAATCTTAAATTATGTTCAGGTTGGTATGGAGCTCAACTATTAAAAAGATCACCCAAGGAAGAATTTAAACTTATGCAAAAACAACTTAAATTATTCAAAGACTGTGAAGCACCTTGCATGGTTTTTGCCGAGGTAACAGACTCCATCCAGGGAGATCCTATTACACCGTTATCAAAAAGACCTAAATTAAATAAAGATGATTGGAATAGATTTATTAATTCAATAAATGAAATTAGTAAAATGATGATAGATGAAAATATGCCATTAGCTTATCATCATCACATGGGAACAATAATTGAAACCGAGGAAGATACTTCCAGACTTATAGAAAATACGATGGACACAGTTAAATTATTGGTAGACACTGGTCATATGTTGTTTGCTCAAGGTGACTCTATTAGATTAGTTGAAAATTTTTACGAACGTATAATTCACGTTCATTGCAAAGACATTAGAAAAGATATTTTAGAAAAATCACTGAGAAATGATGTGACTTTTAGACAGGCTTTTTTAGATGGAGCATTTACTGTGCCGGGTGATGGATGCATTGACTACATTCCTTTCCTAAATACTTTAAAGAAAAAAAATTATTCAGGATGGCTTGTAGTAGAGGCGGAACAGGATCCTGCAAAAGCTAATCCATTTGAATATGCAAAAATTGGTTTCAACTATTTAAGTAAAACTGCAAAACAATGTGGTTTCAAAATTATTGATTAACGGTATACAGAGACTAATTCATTATTACCAGCTGCTACGCAAGGCGATTTTACGCAAGTCCCAACTACCCATTCAGAGCCTGCTTCTGTCTCAAAGTTATTTGAAGAAACAAAAATTATACCTTTATCTGTAGATTGACCTGCTTTACCTTCGGCTTGAATTCTAGGATCCTGAGAAGTTTGTATTAATGGTGTATTAATTGAATATGGATTTTTTAAATCAATATTAGTTAAAACGTAACTTACAATTTTTTCTGAAGTCCAAACAGAATTACACCTCTCACCCCAAGATGTTAAACCCTCTTCATTTGAACTGCACCTATTTACCTCACCATTTATGAAATCGACTACAGACTTGTGATTTGATTTTATATCATTTGCTTTTTGTAAAACTTCTGATCTAGTTGAAGCTGTCCATAATAACATTACAACAACATATGTAATAGAGCTTAATACTAAAATTTCTAATGGTCCAAAATTTTTTAATTTCCTATTTATATCTATCATAATTTTACAATCATAGACTTATCAATCTTATTATTAAAAAAATCAATAATATTCTTAGTTGTTTCTAAAGACATTCTAGATTTACATTCATTCGTAAACGTTGCTGAATGCGGACTTAACAAAACTTTTTTATTTGATAGTAAAGGATTATTTTTATCCACTGGCTCTTTTTCAAAAACATCTAATCCTGCCCCAAAAATTATTTTCTCTCTTAATGCCTTATCTAAATCTATTTCGTTAATAATCCCACCTCTTGCAGTATTGATTAAGATTGCCTCTTTTTTCATACTCCTAAGTTTAGAATAATTAATTAAATTTTTAGTTTTTTCATTTAATGGAACATGTAAAGAAACATAGTCGCAAATTTTTAACCCATCATCTAGATTTTCAATTTTTTGTCCTCCAAATCTCTCAACAATATATTTATTAACAAAAGGATCAAATACTTTTACCTTCATTTCAAATCCTTTACATCTTTTGATTAAACTTTGTCCTATCCTTCCAAAACCAACAATTAAAATTTCTTTGTTAAAAAGCTCTAAAGTTGAAATGGAAGATGCGTTTTTCTTAAAATTTCCAATTCTAACCTCCTGGTCGTATTGGTTAATACTTTTAGAAATGGAAAGCATCATGTAAATTACATGCTCTGCCACAGCTACTGCATTAGCAGTAGCAGTTATTAATAAAGTTATATTGTTTTTTTTAATAAAATCTAAATCGATATTGTCATATCCCACACCGTGTCTTGATATAACTTTTAGATTTTTACAATTTGATAAAATTTTTTCATTTAATTTTGAAACTCTTAGCGTACAAGCATCAAAGTTAGGAAGAACTTTTAATAAGTTATCTTCTGAAGAATCTTCGATTATTTCAAATTCAAAGTCAGGATTATTTTTTAATAAATTAATTCCGTCTTGGTGAATTTTTTCTATAATTGCTACTTTATGCATTTTTTTTGGCGGTCCCAAGGGGAATCGAACCCCGTTTCGGTGATCGTGACCTTAGGTCCGTAAGTCATACATACCAACACTTTTTGATTCTTTCAATCGCTAACAATCAACAGTGGACGCAGTGCGGACACAGAAAGGTATAGAAAAATGGCGAACATAAGAAAGCGGAGAGGTAAATGGACTGTCTCTATAAGGAAGTCTAATTACCCGCCCGTATATAAAACTTTTTTAGATAAACCTACTGCAAGAAAGTGGGCTAGAAAAGTTGAGAGCGATATGGATAGAAATCAATTTGAGGACTATTCAGACGCAAGTAAGACTTTGCTAACGCAGTTATTGCAAAGATACAAAGAGGAAATGACTGTAAAAAAGAAAGGTGCTCGGTCAGAAACATACAGACTGAATTGGTTAATGAGACACAAAATCTCAAAAATCAATTTAATGAGACTTCAATCTAAGCATATCTATGCTTTAAAGTCGGAGTTAACCGAGCGAAATCTTAAACCGCAAACTGTTAAACATTATATTCATTTGTTGTCAGTTGTATGGAACACTGCAAAAAAGGTATGGGGTATTCATTTACCCGCTCAATCCCCTTTTGAGTTAGTTGTTCTAGACAAAGTTAATAATACTAGAGATAGAGTATTGGACTCCAAAGAATATAGTAAGTTATTAGAGGTTGCTGATAGGTCCAAATATAATTTTATGAAAGACTTATTACAATTCCTTTATGTTACAGGTGGTCGTTGGAGTGAAGTTATTAATCTAAAAAGATGTAATGTTCAGTTCAATGAAAGACTTGCTACATTTGTTGATACAAAAAATGGTGAGGACCGAACAATCCCGCTAAGCAATGAGTGTATTAAGATACTTAAAAGATATCCATTTGGAGATACTTTCTTTCCAATTAAGTATAGAGACTATTATGATGAGTTCAGACGAATTTGTAAGGTTGCTGAATTAGCAAACTTTACAACGCATGACCTAAGAAGTTGTGCAATAGTTAATATGCTTAAAAGCGGTATGAATATCGCTGAGGTTAGAGTGATAAGCGGACATAAATCTTTATCACAGTTCCAAAGATATGCTCGAATAAAACCGAGTGACTTACTAGATAAAATAAACCAAGTCTAAAAATTATAAGGCGGTCCTATGCAAATTAGGACTGCCTTAAAATCCTACACCAATAAAATCAATGTTCATTTCAAGGTAACAAACCTCTCCTACAAATTAAGGCATACCAAAATTGCGTTAAATTATTTTGAACAAATAAAATATATTCTTACATGGATAGATTTAGAATAGGTGTTACATTATTAGGTGAGCACTTTAAAATTACAAAAATTATTTCTTATAATTTTCATACACTATTTTATAGTGTGTTCCCTACTGCTTTCCCCTGTCTAAATCTTGATCCATACAAATATTAACAAGGGACTCTCCGCATTGAAAAATGCGGGGAGCAACAAATTGGAGCTATTGATGACAGTAAAACAATTAAGACTAAAACTATTAAACTCATTGAAAGGTTATGCCAAAAGACGATTAGAGACTTGCTCTAGCAAGGTATCTATTTGGAAAAATGAAATGGCTACCGCTTTAGATGAAGTAGAAAAATACGATAATCAAATAAAGGAGTTACAAAATGAAAAAGAAGATTTTTAATTATGCTACTAGAGAATTTGAAAATCTAAATGCTGAGGACGATATTCAAGAAATGAAAGAGAAAGAGTTTAAAACACTTAAACCTAATGCAGTCCCACCTAAAACAGAAACATTTAAAAAAACAGTCATAACCCCATCAGGTGATATTTTTGATGCGATATATGACGAGATGAATATTTTTGAGAAAGGTCATTACAATCAAAGACACAAAAAACAATATGGAGTTACCTATGTCGAAGCAAGAAATAAAAGACTTAAAAAAAATAATTAAAATACAAGAAAAAATTATTGCTGCTAACAAAGATGAAATTAAATATTACAAACATATAAATCATTATTTAATGCATGAGTGTTTTGATATTTGGGAAAAAAATTGGAGCACTAAAGTTCACAATGTAATGTTGAAAACCTACGCAGACAATTTATGGAAGTCTTGGAAGATTTGGAAAGCGGGGGAAAATGTTTCAGAATAATACTCTAGATAGCCCAAAGAGGTGGTTAGACGCGGGTTATAGAGTCTTTCCATGCCAAGAGAAGAAACCTCTCGTAGAATGGAAAACCGAAAATAAAAAAATTTTTTATGATGGCAATGCAGTTGGACTGTACTTGCAAGGTGTTACCGACTTTGATGTCGATAACCCTACTGCACATAATTTTATAAAAGAATATTTAAAACCATGCGGAGCGGTATATGGCAGACATAGTAATCCCAATTCACATTACCTGTTTAAAGGTGACTATGAATTCAAACAATATGTATTTCCCAAATCTCTAGAAAATCATGTCAAAGAATTTGCACATGGATTGACTATTGGAGAAATAAGAAATGGAGAGCACTACTCTATTGTCCCTAATTCCAAAATTGACGGAGAGAAAGTTGAGTGGAGTAAGTTCATAGATATAAATGAATATGACGGGGACCTAGTGAGAGACATAGGGTTAATTATGTTCTCTACTGCTATGGCAATCCTATACCCGCAAAAAGGACAAAGAGATAATTTCTGTACTGCTATGGCGGGAGCTCTCGCTAAGAATACAGATTGGGACGGGTCCTACATAGACTCAGTTGTTTTTAATATTGCAAAGTATGCACTCAATAAAGATGAAAACTATATGAAGAAAGGCGGTAAAGGGACCAATGCAAGAAATGCTATCAAAGGTAAAAAGAAAGTTTTAGGTATGCCTACACTTGCAGAAATATTAAATGTTCCTCTCAAAGATATTACAATCCTATTCAGTTGGGTTGGAGTAAAATATGAGGGTGAAATTTTTAGTAATTTAAAAATATATAATACAGTTCCCAAATATTATGAAATGCAAGTTGAGGGCAATGTAATACGAATAATGAATACAAAAGATTTGATGTCGTATGCTGCCGTTCAGGTAATAATAGAAGAACAATTATTAAAAACTGCTCCAATGATAACTCCAAAACAATGGAGAGAGATAAGACAGGGACTGTATGACAATGCAAAGATTGTTGAAGTTCCTATTGAGCAATCCTTTACAGGAATTATACAACACCACTTTATAAATTTTGTTACAAGGCATGAGTCTAATATGAAAGAGAATTTATTCGATTATCAATTACACATGACTTGGCATGATCGAGACAATAAAAGATATGTATTCCGGTTAGAGGGATTTAGAGACGATCTAATGAGACATAGGATTAGTTTTGAGCAAAGGCAGATGACTGCAATGCTGACTGATGTATTCAGGGCAAAACCCATCAAAATTTATTCTAAGAGAAAAGAGGTAAGATGTTGGGAGTGTCCCGTTGAATTAGTCGAGAAATACCAAAACAGTGATTGGGAGACTTACAATGAAGTTAGAAAAAAAAGATTTGAGGAGAGTATGAAGACTGCACCAAATTTACATAAAAATTTCTAGCCCCTATATATACATATTTATATACAGACAGACGGACACTACAAAAATACTTACCGATTAGATGTATTTTTATATTTATATATATGGCGTAAAATGAATCTTTTTCATAAAGTTTTTGCGGTGGCTCAATGTTACCTCTAATACAGTTAAATTGTTGGCTTTAGTTGGCTTGAAAAAATAAAAAGTGTTGATTTGATTCAAATTTTTAAAAAATTTTTTGTGTCGGTAAAATATTTTTCGAGGTGACATTTCCGTTTTCCATGGTCCATTGACCCTGAATCCCGAAACATATAGGGTAACTAAATCATTAATAGCAAGTCCTTAGTGTCGGTTAGGACTCCCATATAGTTTTGATCGACACTGACAATCTCAATCCTTGTACATACATAGACATAATCTAAAGTGTAATTTTAAAAATTGGACTCCCCCACTTTGCATTAATTGCATTTTCTAAAACTGATAGGGGTCCCACCGAGGACGAGGGCGGAGCCCGAGTCCGAGGTTCGTGTTCCGTGACTCAGAACGGACACACTACGGACACAGTACGGTGGACACAATGAATCCACCTGTGCTAAGATTCATTTAGAAAGATGAGCAAAGTAGATTGGTTAATGATTAGTTTGGCGGTCCCAAGGGGAATCGAACCCCTCTTTGTTGGATGAAAACCAACTGTCCTAACCGATAGACGATGGGACCATATTTTTGAGTGTCTTATTAACAGAAATATCATCGATAATAAACTCCACATTTGATTGCCCCTGCCACTCATTTAAGGATAATTTACCAGCAATATTAAATAATTTATTATCTTTTTTAAGTAAATGAGCTCCTATTTCGTTTTCGACGCAGTTAAATGCTATTGATTTTACTGTTGATCCGTCCATTCCAACTAAAATTGCTTTTATATGTTTATTCTTTATAATTTTACTATTAATAGATTTCATATTTTCTATAACAAACTTTGGCTCTGGATTGCCTGAACCAAAAGGTGCTAGCACATTAACTTTGTTGTAAAATTCAAGATTTAAGGCAGTTGGTGCTATAATACTGTCTAAATATAAAGGTTTAATATTAGAGATATTATTATTTACTTTTTCAAATTTTTTAAAAATAAACTTTCTAAATTTATCAAAATTTTCAATTTTTATTGTAAATCCTCCGGCCATCTTATGACCACCGCCTTTAACTAATATATTTTCCTGAACAGCAGATATAATTACTGAACCAATATCAAAGCCTACAATAGATCTTGCTGAAGCTTTTCCGATACCATTTTCATCTACTGAAATAATAATAACAGGTTTGTTTAGTTTGTCTTTAATTCTTGATGCGACTATTCCAATTACACCTTCGTGCCAATTTTTTCCATTAATGATTATTAAAGAGTCATTAATTTTATTTCCTAGTTCTATTAAGATTTTATCAAGAACTTCTTTTTCTAAAATTTGTCTTTCGTTATTAAATTTATCTAACTCAGATGCTATCCTGAATACATCCTTGGGATTTTTATTAATTAGTAAATTTGCTCCGTGAGAAGATTTTCCAACTCTTCCACCAGCATTAATCCTTGGCCCTAGTAAATATCCGATATGATAAACATTAGGTCGGCTTTGAATATCGCAAATGTCAAATAAAGTTTTTAAACCTAAATTTTTTTTTGATCGTAAAATTTTTAATCCCTGAAAGACAATTGCTCTATTTAAACCAATCAAAGGGACAACATCACAAACAGTGCCTAATGTAACTAGATCTAAATATTCAAGCAGATTTGGCTCTGTTATTCGACTCTGAATAAACCAATTTATTGATCTTAATTCTTTGTTTAAAGAAATTAAAAACATAAATGTCACGCCAGCAGCGCAGAGATATTTAAGATCAGATGTATCATCTATTCTATTTGGATTAACTACAGAATAAGCTTTAGGTAATTTAATTTCTGATTGATGATGATCAAGAACTATTACATCAATTTTATTTCTAAAAGCATATTCAATTGCCTCAAAAGAAAGTGTTCCACAATCAACAGTAAAAATCAATTTTACTCCATTATCTATCAACTTTTTAAAAGACTCTGTAGACGGGCCGTATCCCTCTTTTTTTCTATCAGGTATATAAATTTCGCAAGGCACTCTTAGTTTATTAAAAAAATTGGTAAGCAATGCTGTTGCAGAGGCTCCATCAACATCATAATCACCAAAAATACCGATCTTTTCTTTCTTATCTATTGCATTTAGAGTTCTTTTTGCAGATTTTTGCATATCTTTGATTATTTCAGGATTTGGGAGAAAGTTTTTTATTGATGGTGAAAGGAAAGCCTGAACATCTTCCTTCTTAATCTTTCTTATGGATAAAAGTTTTGATGTGATTTCATCTAATGAATAATTTTCTTTATAGAATATTATATCTTGTTCGTCGTATTTTTTAAAAATCCAGTTTTTGTTGCTTACTGAATTTGATTTCATTTATTATAAATATTTGTTATAATTTTTTTGATCTTTTTACTTTTGTGTAAAGCAAAAGTTGAAACTTCATACTCATTTCCTAAATCTTTAACACCCTTAGTAAGATCTCCATTAGTCACACCTGTCGCGCAAAAAATAACATCTCCTTTAACCATATCATCAATATTATACTTTTTGCCAAAATCTTTTATTCCAAGTTTTTTCGCTCTAATTTTTTCTTCTTCATTTAAAACTAAACGACCTTGTATTTGTCCATCAAAACATGATAGTGCTGACGCAGCAAGAACTCCTTCTGGTCCGCCTCCAATGCTGTAATAAATATCATTCTTAGGTTGATTACCAACAACACTTAATACCCCAGCTATATCTCCATCCGTAATGAAATTTATAGAAACTTTCATTTCAGAAAGTATTTTAACTATATGGTCGTGTCTTGGTCTTTTTAATACACAAGCATTTAATTCCGATATCTTCTTATTTTTAGCTTCAGCAAGTAATTTAATATTTTTTTCTACACCATTATCAATATCCAATAAATCTTTTGGCAAATTAGATCCGATTGCAATTTTCTCCATATAAGTATCAGGCGCTGATAATAAATTACCTTTATTTGCCACTGCTATTACTGAAAATGCATTAGGTTGATTATTAGCAGTAAATTTTGTTCCTTCTAATGGATCAACTGCAATATCAAATTTTGGTCCATTTAATGTTCCAAGTCTTTCGCCTATATAAAGCATAGGTGCTTCATCCATCTCCCCTTCTCCTATTACTATTGTTCCTTCCATATTTATTTTGTTTAATTCTCTTCTCATAGGATCTACTGCACCTTTATCAGCTCCAATTTTATCTTTTTTTCCAATAAATTTTGATGCACCTATAGCCGCTTTTTCTGTAGCTTTTATAAATAAGTTTAAAAATTTTTGTTCAATTGACATTTAGTTGTCATCGATTCTTATTAGTTTAGATTTTTTTTTAACATAAGATCGATTATTAATTATGTTAATAATTCTATTTAATGAACTGTCTTTTGAGGGATGAGTGATAATTATTATTGATGAAGAACCTTTATTCTTATTAGGATCTTGTACTAGTCTTTTAATTGAAACATTATTTTTGGAAAAAATTTGAGCAATATTAGATAAAACACCAGGTTTATCTACAACCTCAAATCTAAGATATGCTGAAAAAGATCGTCCTGAAATCTGTTTAAAATTTAAATTTTTTCTTTCTTTATTTGAAATTGAGAAAGGAAATTTAATATTGCCTCTCAGAATAGATGAAATATCTGATATTAAAGCAGAAGTAGTAGCTGCCGGACCAGCTCCTTCACCTTGAATTATGCTTTTACCAACTGGTATACCATCTATAATTACCGCGTTCAGAACGCCGTCAATACTAGCCACATGAGAGCTATTCTTTATTAATGTGGGGTGCACTCTTTGATAAATATGTTTTCCTATTAGCTCAGTATAACCTAGTAATTTGATTTTATAACCAAGTTTTTTTGCATAGTTTATATCATCCTTGTCAATTTCTTTAATTCCCTCAACATGTATATTTTTATTTAAAAAAGAATTGAAACATAAAGAAGTTAAAATCTTTAATTTAGCTGCTACGTCCTCTCCATTTAAATCAGATTTAGGATTTGACTCAGCATATCCTAATTTTTTTGCTTTATGTAAAACTTCATTAAAAGATTTATTCTCTTTTTCCATAGAAGAGAGAATATAATTGGAAGTTCCATTGAAAATTCCAAAAACTTTATTAATTTTATTTGCTATTAAACCTTCTTTTAAAGATCTAATAATCGGAACGCCACCGCATACAGACGCTTCAAATTCTAAATTTACTCTATTTTTTTCTGCAATCTTGGATAATTGATCACCATATTTAGCGATTAAGGCCTTATTTGCTGTGACAACGTGTTTTTTGTTTTTAAGAGCTTTAAAAACTAATTTCTTAGCAGGTCCCTCTGCTCCTCCAATTAGCTCAACTATCAAATCAATATCCTCTTTTTTTGTGGCATCTAAATAATTATTAAGAAACATTTTTTTGTTAAATTTAATTTTCCTTTTACGATTCTTGTTTTTTGCACTTAGATAAATTACATTTGGAATACAATTATTCTTTTTTGCAAGAATCATTTTATTTTTAATCAAATATTTGAATAAATAAGACCCGATATTTCCTAATCCAACTATTGCAATATTAAGCTTTTTCATTTCTAAAATTATTCTCTAAGTGTTAAATCAGGAAACTTTCTTTTTTTTCCCTCCTTAATTAAAAAATTAGATATTTCATCAATACTACACTTTTCTAAAATAGTACAAATATCAATTATTTTATCTTTTTGATTTAACTCTCTTGTTGATAAATCTTTTGATATTTTTTTCGCTTTACTTTCTTTAATATTTCTTTTTTTTATAATTTCTTTTTCTGTCTTTTTGTTTTTAATATTGCTTTTATTTTTAACCTTCTTTTTTATCTCCTTTATTTCTTTATCTGTTAACAACTTTACTTCTTTTTTTGTTTTATTTTTTTTTATTAAGCTTATTTTTCTGTCATTTAAATTATCACTAGTATTTAATTCGATCAGACTTAATTCTTTTTTTTTATTGTTATTTACTACTTGCACTTCCAATGACAGATTTTCTTCAAAATATTGTTTTGCCTCGGCTTTGTTAACACAAATATGGTCACCACAAATTAAAACTACCTTATTTTTAGAGCAACTTTGTATAATTATTAGAAGAGAAAGTATGATAATTTTTTTCATTTAAGACCTAAATCTTCAGGATATCCATAAAGAATATTCATGTTTTGAATAGCTTGACCCGAAGCTCCTTTGACTAAATTATCAATTGCAGAAAATATAACAATCTTATTTTTAATTCTTGTTTGGCACACAGATATTTCTAAATTATTCGTATTCAAAACATTTCCAGATCCTATTTGAGAATTTAATTTCAGTATTTTTATAAATTTTGATTTTTTATAATATTTAAACAAATAATTTCTTAATGAATTAGCAGTGATATTCTTCTTTGTATTAAAATATATAGATGACAAAATTCCCCTAAAAGTTGGTAATAGATGCGGATTAAATGTAAAATTTACTTTTCTTTTAGTTTTTATCTTAAACTCTTGATCTATTTCACATATATGTCTGTGATTTTTAATATTATAAGCATAAGTAGAACTATAAAGATTTCTATGTTTAAATTTTTTTTCTAAATTCTTACCTGCACCAGAAAAACCTGATTTTGAGTCAATAGTGATTTCATTATTTTTAATACAGTTTTTTTTAATTAATGGAACCATCGGTATTAAAATTGAAGTTGGATAACAGCCAGGGTTTGCAATTATCCTGTATTTATCTAAATTTTTAATATTGAATTCGCTAATAGAATATTTAGCATATCTTATTAGTTTAGGAGATTTATGTTTTGTTTGATAATTTAAATAGTATTTTTTTAAATTTTTAATTCTAAAGTCTGCAGATAAATCTATATATTTAAGTTTTTTATATTTATAAAAAGTTTTATTTATGATTTTTTGCGCTTCCCCATTAGGTAACGATAAAAAAACCAAATCTAAATCATTCCAAGAAATATTATTTATAGACGAAATTTTGGGTAATTTCTTAGTTATTCTTTTATCAAAAGAATTAATACTTTTTCCTAAGTTCTTAGTAGCACAAAGATTAAGTATTTTTATTTTTGAATGCTTTGACAGAAGATAAACAAGATCTAATCCGGTATATCCAGTTGCTCCAATAATAGCAATTTTTAATTTATTTATTGATGACATAACAATTTATATCATTCTCCTTGTAGAAATAAAATTTAAATGATTATCGTTTAGAAAATTGGAAACTTCTTCTAGCTTTTCTGTGACCGTATTTTTTTCTCTCAACGACCCTTGAGTCTCTTGTGGTTAATTTGTCTTTTTTTAGACTTTTTTTGAGGTTTTCATCATGAGCGATAAGAGCTTTAGAAATTCCCAAAATGATAGCACCCGCTTGTCCTGATAAACCTCCTCCTTTGACTGCACATTTGACATCGTAACTAGAGGCAACTTCAGAAATTTCTAAGGGTCTTGTTACAATTAATTGGTGTACTGGTCTTTTAAAATATTCACTCATTTTTATTCCATTAACGTGTATATTGCCCGATCCTTTTTTAACCCACACTCTAGCAATAGATTTTTTTCTTCTACCTGTAGCGTATTTACTATCCTTAAAATCTAATTTTATCTTTTTTGATTTATTTTGATCTAATGATGTATTTTCCATTATCTAACTAAATTTTTAGAATTTAATTTATGAAATTCTATAACCTTAGGTTTTTGAATATCATGAGGATGTTTTTCTCCATTATAAATTTTAAGCTTGGTAAGTTGTTTTTTAGCAAGCGGCCCACCAGGTAGCATTCTCTTTACTGCTAACTTGAGAATTTCTTCAGTTTTATTTTTTTCTTTTAATCTTAACGGTGAAAATTCTTTTATTCCACCAGGATGTCCTGTGTGTTTAAAGTATTTTTTTTCTTTAAATTTTTTTCCTGAAAATCTAACTTTATCTATATTGGTAACTACAACGAAATCACCATTGTCTATATGGGGATTAAAAGTGGGTTTATTCTTTCCTCTCAAAACCTTAGATATATAAGCAGCTAATCTTCCAACTGCAGCGTTCTCAGCATTTATTATATACCAATCTTTTTTAATCTCTTTCTTTTTTATAAAGGGTGTCATTACAATGGGCGATAATTACAAAGAAAATTTAATAAAGTCAATTTATTTTATCATAGAATAATATAATTTTATTGATGATAGTGCTAATATAACACTAGTAATTTGGTGTGCTGAAGCTAAGGAAATATGTAAATTAGTTATTAATGTTAAAATACCTAGTGTGATTTGAGCAAATAATATAAAATTTAAAAAGATAGTTGGTGCATATAAATAATTCTTTTTATTTTTAAAAATTAAATAACTCAAAAATAATATGTAGATACAAATAATATAAGCTGTGTTTCTATGATAAAACTGCACTAAAGAATGATCGCCAAAATCCAAGAGGTCGTAAAAATTATTAATCTTAATGTCATTAGGTAAATAAGTTTCACCCATCGTTGGCCATGTTTGGTAAATTCTGCCGGCATCCAAACCTGATACAAAAGCTCCAAAAATAATTTGTAAATAAATTAAAACTATCAAAATAAAAAAAGGGAAAGTCTCTTTTTTAAGTTCTAAGAAAGATTTAACTGTTTTATTTCTTAAATTCAAAATTTGCCAAAATATTAAAGACAATATTATGACTGCTAAACATAGATGAATTGATAATCTATAATGACTAACAGTAACATCATTGACTAAACCACTTTTAACCATATACCAACCAATCGCCCCTTGTAAAATAATCAAAGACAATATTACGTAAAATGGTAAAAGTTTTTTGAATTGAATTTTTTTAACAAATTGAAAATATAGCAAAGGTAATAAAAAAGTTAATCCTATTAATCTTCCTAAAATACGATGGCCGTATTCCCAATAAAAAATTATTTTAAATTGGTCAATTGTCATTGACGAGTACAAGATTTTGTATTGAGGTATTTCTTTATATAACTCAAAATATAGTTCCCATTCACGTATGTTCGTTGGCGGAATTATTCCTTTAAAAAGCTCCCACTTAGTAATAGACAATCCAGAGTCTGTTAGTCTAGTAAGACCACCCACAATAATCATTATAAAAATGAGAACTAAGCTTGTTAAAAGCCAATAAAAGATCAAGTTTTCTGGTTTTTTATTATAGTGCACCATATGTTATATTATATAATTATTTACAATTTATAGTATTGAATAGTGTCGCTATGGCAAACAAAAATATAATTAATATAAGAAAAAAGTTAGATAAATTGGATAATCAATTTCTTAATATAATAAAAAAAAGAACTTTGTTGGTAGACCAAGTTTTAAAAAACAAAAAATTTAAAAAAGATATAATTGATAAAAAAAGAATTAAAATCATTATTAAAAATATTGCAAAGAAATCTAAAAAAAGAGGAATTGACTCTAGAATTACAATAAAGATATGGAAAACAATGATTAGATCCTATATTGAATATGAATATAGGAATTTTAAAAAAAAATAACTATTTGCTATGAGGAGGAAGTTTTTTTTCAACAAAAAATTCGTGTTTTCTTGTATTAGGATTATATTTTTTTAACTTAAGTTTATCTTTAGCTTTCTCGCCCTTAGTTGGTTTTTTCGCATAATATATAAATTTACTATCAGGATTACTCTCTGGAACTAGTCTTACCTTAATATGAGTTTTTTTTGCCATGTTTAATTTTTTTAATTTTTTCTAATATTTTTTTAGTTTTATTTTTAAAAATTTCTTTGTAAAAGTGGTTTTTTAAACTAAAACTCTCTTTGTAGTCAAGCTCATAATTACTTAAATTCAATAATTTTTTAACTCCATTAATTTTCATACCCTTATCTTTTAATAAATGCCTTATGAGTTTAATTAGTTCAACCTGTTTGATTGAATAGTATCTCCTATTATTGATAAATTTTGGTTTAATCTGTTTAAATTCTTTTTCCCAGTATCTCAAGGTTGGATTTGATATCTTTAATTTACTTATGTTTTCTGAGTTTAAAATTTCAGATAGTTCACTTATAGAATAATATTTTGACATGACTTAGTTTAACTTATCAATTAATTTTTTAGAGACAACAAATCTAATTGCTTTTCTTTTGCTAATAACAAATTCTTCTTTAGTTTTTGGATTTCTTCCCATTCTTTGATTTTTTGGTACAACTATAAAAGTTCCTATGCCTTGAATAGTTAATTTGTTGTTTTTAATTTCACCGATTATAGTTTCTAAAAGATCGTTGGTTAATTTATTAGATAATGTATACGGAAAACCAGTTATTTTTGATAAGTTTAAAGATATATCCTTTTTGGTATTAGATATTCTCTTCATTTCTAACTTGGCTCAAGTTTTTTTTTATTTCACTCATTAAATTACCTTTTATTATTTTATAACATAAATTGATAGAATGTGAAAAACCTAAAGCATCAATACCACCATGACTTTTAACAACAGGGCCGTTTAATCCTAAAAAAATAGCTCCATTATATTTTCTAGGATCAAGTTTTTCTTTAAATTTTTTCAATGCAAAATAGGAAAATAAAATTGAAATTTTGGACAATAAATTTTGATTTAGTGTTTTTTTTAAATTATCAGTAATAAATTTTGCAGTTCCCTCTGCAGTTTTTAAAGCAACATTTCCTGTGAATCCATCAGTGATTATAACATCTGTTTCTCCACTCATAATTCTATTACCCTCTATATATCCTTTAAAATAGAAATTATTTTGATTATCTAATGCTTCTAATTTTTTAAATGCTTTTTTTAAAGTGTCAGTGCCTTTTATTTCTTCTGAACCAATATTTAACAGTGAAACTCTTGGAGTTTCGTTTGTATATAAAGATTTATATAAAGCTGATCCAAGCTCAGCAAAATCTACAAGATTATTTTCATCACAATCAATATTAGCCCCTAAGTCTAAAACAACATTCATACCATCTTTGTTCGGCCAAAGGCCTGCAAGTGCTGGTTTACTAACTTTTTCCATCATTTTTAAAATCATTCTTGAAATTACTAAAAGAACACCTGTGTTGCCCGCAGACAAACTTATATCAGAGTGTCCATCGAGCTGAGATTTTATACAATTCCACATACTGGTATTTTTAGAATTTTTTATTGCTGACAAAGGGGTTTCCTCATCAGAAATTACCGATGCAGTATGAAAAATTTTTATTTTATTTTGATTAATTTTGTATTTAAATAATATGTCATTAATCTTGTCTTTATCACCAAATAAATTAATGATAAAATCATCTTCTTTCGAATTTAAATCTAAAAATAACTTTAATCCGTGAATTGTTTTATCAGGTGAATTGTCTCCACCCATTGCATCAATTGCAATAGTTATTTTTTTTTTCATTATATAAGATTAAATGTCTAAAATTTTTTTACCGTTATAGTATCCGGATTTAAGATCTATATGATGTGATAACTTATATTCACCACTTTTTTTATCTTCTATAATATTAACTTTTGATAAACCATGATGAGATCTTCTCATCTTTTTTTTTGATACTGAAGTTTTTCTTTTAGGTACTGCCATAATTATCCTTAAATTTTATTGCATCTCTTATCATATTCTCATAGGGTAATTCAAAGCAAAAATTGTAAAATTCAGTAAAATATTTTTCAAATAATGAATATTTTACTTCATTGTTGTTTTTGAGAACATTAAAATATTTAAATACCAAATTTTTGTTCAATTTGAAATCCTTGTTATCCTCATTCGAAATCTTCAATAAAATATCGTACAATAATTTATTGAAATCTTTCATTTTTTTATTAACAGATACATCACCGAATCCTAGTTCTCTCAAGTTATTCTCAATATTATGAAATAGTAGATCATATGATGATTGATCAAATTTTATACCTTTTCTTTTAGAAACTTTCATCATAATTGAAAAATGAATAAACATTAGATAGATACGAGTTTCAAAATTATCTTCTAAATTTAACTTTTCATAAAATAAAATATTTCTAGATAACATTAATAATGTGTTATACAAGTTAAGATCATGTTTTTTTTTACGAAATATCATTTAAAAAAAATTATACTTTTTTTATTTATTATTTTAATAAGTTGTGGATTACAAGAACAATCTAATAATCACGGTATTATATTTCTAGAAAATCGTGCCAAAAAATTAATCGTAAATAATTCTAATAAGAATGATGTGTTAAAAGTTATAGGAGAGCCTCACACAAAATCTATCGAGAGTGAAAATAAATGGATTTATATTGAGAGAGTGCTGACTAAAGGTGAATACCATAAATTAGGTCAAAATATTATAAAGACTAATAATATCTTAATTCTCACTTTTGATAAATTTGGAATATTAACCGATAAACAATTGTTAAACAAAAATGATATAAAAGATATAGAGTTCTCAGAATCAAAAACTGAAAATCGAATTACTCAAAAAAGTTTTGTGGAAAAATTGTTACAAAGTTTAAAGGGAAAAATGTACGGAAATAAATAAATCTAATGAGCTATAACTGCTAACAACAATAAAGCTACAATATTTGTAATTTTAATCATTGGGTTGACTGCTGGACCAGCAGTATCTTTGTATGGATCTCCTACGGTATCACCTGTTACTGCTGACTTATGAGCTTCAGATCCTTTTCCACCAAAATTACCATCTTCAATATATTTTTTGGCATTATCCCATGCTCCACCACCGGCAGTCATGGATACAGCAACAAAAAGCCCTGTGATAATTACACCTAGCAGCATCGCGCCTAATGATGAAAGGGCTGCTTCAATACCTCCAATTTGTAAAATAATAAAGTAAAGAACAATTGGAGATAAAACAGGTAATAAAGACGGTACAATCATTTCTTTAATTGCTGCTTTTGTTAATAGATCAACTAAACGTCCGTAATCGGGTTTTCTTTTACCTTTCATTATTCCAGGTATCTTTTTGAATTGTCTTCTAACTTCAATAACAACAGACCCGCCTGCTCTACCAACAGCTTGCATACCCATTGATCCAAATAAATAAGGGAGCATCCCTCCTATCAACAAACCTGCTACGACAAATGGATTCGATAAATCGAACGTAACATTAACGCCTGCTAAAGATGATTCTTTTACGTTTGAAAAATATTTTATATCCTCGGTATATGCTGCAAATAGTACTAATGCACCAAGTCCTGCGGATCCTATAGCATATCCTTTTGTTACTGCTTTAGTAGTGTTCCCAACTGCATCTAAAGCATCGGTAGTTTTTCTAACATTTTTTGGTAGTTTTGACATTTCAGCTATCCCTCCTGCATTGTCAGTAACTGGTCCATATGCATCTAAAGCGACTACCATTCCTGTCAAAGCCAACATTGCAGTTACAGCTATAGCTATTCCATACAATCCAGCTAAACTGTTAGTGTATAAAATCCCAGCTACTATAATTAAAGCAGGTATAGCAGTTGCCTCCATTGAAATAGCCAAACCTTGAATTACATTAGTTCCATGACCTGTAGTAGAAGATTTTGCAACAGTCTTAACTGGTCGATAATTTGTTCCAGTATAGTATTCTGTTACCCATATCAATAATCCTGTGATTATAAAACCAACAACGCCACAAATGTAAAGATCAAATCCAGAAAAGCTGGCGCCAGCATTATTCTTATAGGTGTCAGATAAACCAATTAAATTATCAGTAACTGGATACATTATTATCAATGATGTAATAGCGGTTACAATAAAACCCTTATATAATGCACCCATAATATTTTTGCTTTTACCTAGTTTAACAAACCAAGTGCCAATAATTGATGTAACAATGCAAGCTCCACCTATAGCTAAAGGATAAATCATTAAGTTATAATCCTGAGGTGAAAATATCGAAGCTAACACCATCGTTGCTACAATAGTTACTGCATATGTTTCGAATAAGTCGGCAGCCATTCCAGCACAATCTCCAACATTATCTCCAACATTATCTGCAATAACGGCTGGGTTTCTCGGATCATCTTCTGGTATACCCGCTTCAACTTTACCAACTAAATCCGCGCCTACGTCTGCACCCTTCGTAAAAATCCCTCCACCAAGTCTAGCAAAAATTGATATTAAAGAAGCACCAAATCCTAAAGCTACTAATGCATTAATTATCTCTCTATTATCAACTTCAAGCCTAATAAGGATAACATAATAAAGGGTTATTGCTAGCAATGCTAATCCTGCAACTAGAAGTCCGGTAATTGCGCCAGACTTAAAAGCAATAGTTAAGCCTGATTGCAAACTCTTTCTAGAAGCTTCAGCTGTTCTAACATTGGCTTTTACTGAAATAAGCATGCCAACATAACCAGCTACACCAGAGAGGAATGCACCAATAAAGTATCCAACACCAACTAAGTAATTAAAAAAATAAGTAACTATTGCTAAGACTATTATACCAACTACCGCAATGGTTTTATATTGTCGATTTAAATAAGCTTTCGCACCAACTTGTATAGCGCTAGCTATTTCTTGCATTTTAGAATTTCCAGGACTAGCAGAAATAATTTGGCCTGATAATAGATAACTATAAGCGACTGCTAATATTCCTATAAAAGAAATCAGATAAAGTAATTCTAAATAATTCGTCATTATAATAATCGGATAAATGCCAAAAAAGAATTAAAAACGCAAGCTAAACTTGGCATATTTTTATAGTTTTATTCATCTTTTCTCAGCACTTTTGATATTTTATCCAAAATAGCGTTTAAATATCCAATTTGAACTTTTTCTAAAAAATATTCTGAGGCTTGTAAATATTCACTTATAACTACCTTTTTTGGATTATTATGTTTAAATAAGAGCTCAAAAACAGCTGCGAATAGAATAATTTTAAGCATTTTATCAGTTTTTTTTAAATCTATATCATTATTTAAATTTGTATAAATAGTTTGTTCTATAAGATCTGATCTTTCTAAAGTTCCTGACACAACATCTTTTATATATTTTTTATATTGATTTTTAGGATATTCAATTGAAGCTTCTGGATTCATCAAAGAATTGTAAATTTTTTGAATTATCTTTATTCTAGGTGAATTCTTTTTATGTTTTTTTGAGACCATATCTTAAGATTGATAAAATTGCATTTGCAGCTTCAACTCCTTTGTTTGGTTTTTTAGATTTAATCTTTCCACTTCTTTGATATGCTTGTTTTTTATTTAAAGCTGTGATTATACCGTTACCTATAGGCTTGTTGTAGATAATTGAAAGATCTAAAATTGCTTTAAATGATGAGTTGCAAATTAAGTCAAAATGAGGTGTTTGGCCTTTAATAACGCAGCCAATAGCAATAAAAGCATCGTATTTTGATATTGATTTACGAATTGCTATAGGAATTTCAAAAATACCAGGCACGGTTTTTATATTAACTTTATATTTATTTTTTTTAAGTATCTTTATTGCACTTTCAACAAGTTTACTTGTAATGTCATTATAATAATTTGCATTTACAATTAATATTTTTTTCATTTAATTATTATTTGTTTTTTTATTTTTAAACCAAATCCTTCAAGACCTATGATTTTTTTTTTTGTTCTTGAAAGTAATATCATGTTTTTTACATTTAGATCTTTAATTATTTGTGCACCAATACCATAATATCTAAGAGTGAGATCTTTATCATTTTTAATGTTCTTTGTTTCGTTATTAATTATAACCAATAAAAAATTTTTAAATTTTGATAATATTTTAATATTTCTTTTAATTTCTTTATTATTAAGTATAGCTGATCTTTTAATTTTTTTTGATAAAACTCTAACAGGTATAGAAATATTAGATTTTATCTTTCCTTTAGATAGAACAAAATTTTCAAAATTATTTAATCTATTTTTATATGTGCTAAGTTGAATTTTGCTTAAATTTTTATAACTTATATTTCTTGTATTTGATTTATAAATTAATTTTTCGTTCTTAAGTCTGTAAGATATAATATCAGCTATAGAAGCTATCTTTATTTTATGTTTTTTTGAAAATTTTTTTAAATCATCTAATCTTGCCATTCTACCGTCCTCATTCATAACTTCACAGATGACTGAGCTTGGGTTTAGTTTTGATAATATAGAAATGTCTATTGATCCTTCAGTGTGTCCTGCCCTTTCTAAAACCCCACCTTTTCTAGCCACTAATGGGAATACATGACCAGGTGATACTATATCCTTTTTTTTTACATTAGGGCTGATTGCTACTTTTATGGTTTTAGCTCTATCAAAAGCTGAGATTCCTGTTGAAATGCCCTTTTTCGCTTCTATAGATATTGTAAAGGCAGTTTGCATCCTTGATTTATTTATTTGAGACATAAGAGGGAGTTTTAATTTTTCAGTTTGTTTTTTTGTAAGTGCTAAACAAATTAACCCTCTTCCATGTTTAGCCATAAAATTTATAATTTTGGAGTTACACTTCGAGCCTGGCACAACTAAATCACCTTCATTTTCTCTATTTTTATCATCTACTAGAATAAACATATTACCTTTTTTTGCTTCTTTGATTATAGATGGAATGGATGACAATTTACTTCTAAGCATTTTAATTTTTATATTTATACATATATTTACCGAAAATATCTAATTCAACATTAACAATATCATTTTTTTTTAAAGTTTTTAAATTGGTTAAATTTAAAGTATGTGGAATGATATTTAGTTCAAAACTATTTTTATAAGTTTTTGAAATTGTTAATGATACTCCATTGATTGATATTGAGGCTTTTTCCACTAAAAATTTATTGTAATAATTATTTAAAATTTTAAGCTTTAGTTTCCAAGCTTTATCAATAAAAGAAATATTTTTAATTCTTGCTGTAGTATCGACATGTCCTTGGGTAAAATGACCAGAAATTAGTTGTCCATATTTGAGAGATTTTTCAATATTAATTATCTTTCCAATTTTACAGTTCTTAAAATTTGACCTTTTTATTGTCTCATTAGACACATAAAAATAAATTATCTTTTTAATAACTTTAACTAAAGTTAAACAAACACCATCACAACAAATTGATGAACCAATATCTTTTTTTTTAAGAAGTAAATCGCTTTCAATACCAATTAATATACTTTTTTTATTCTTTTTTATAGTTTTTACTTTACCACTATTAAATATTATACCATTAAACATTATTTAACCTAACTTTGAAGAGTTGGTCATCTCCTAAATTAACTTTTAATTTATCGTTGGTTCTAAGTTTTTTAATCAGCTTTGGAGACGAATTATTTGAACCGTATATGTTTAAATTTTTGCTCGATTTAAAAACATAAAGATTATGAATAAACCTGAATTTTATAAATGAATTGATGAAGGATAATCCTGATTCTATTAAAATTCTTCTTTTTCCTTTTTTGTAAATTTTATATAATAAATTTAAAAAATCTTCCTTTTCTTTAAGTTTATCTATCTTAATTATTTTTATTTTTTTTCTTTTAAAATAACTGATCTTCTTAAGATCATTTTTAATTGTCACAATAAATGTGTTTCTCTTATTTGTAATTTTGAACATTTTTAAATTTTTTTTTAATTTAAAGTTTCTATCTATAATTATTAAATCAGGTTTATAATTGTCTAGTCCATCAATTCGACAATTTAATAATGAATTATCTTTATTTATAGTTTTTGATGTAGAAATAATACAATCATACCTTGATCTTAATAAATGTCCAACTTTTCTAGATCTAGAATTTGTTATCCATTTATTTTTTTTATTAATTGTTAGATTGTCTTTGGATAATGCAATTTTAGCATCAATATAAGGTATTTGATGTTTTTTATTTAAGAAATAACTTTGATAGAAATTACTATTATTTAAATTAATTTTTTTTGATTTAATTTTATATTTATCGAGCTGTATTTTTGCTTTGTTATATGTTCGATGATCGGGATCATTAAATGTATAATAAACATTTTTTATTTTTCTTTTTTTTATTATGTTTGTGCAAGGAGGTGTAAGTCCATAGTGAGTACATGGTTCTAGAGATACATACAAATCAGAATTTTTAAATAACTTATTTTTTTTTAATGCATTAAATTCTGCGTGAGGTCTTCCACTAACAGAAGTAATACCAGAACTAATCACTGATCCGTTTTGCACTATAACGCATCCCACAGAAGGATTTGTTCTAGTTTTACCAAGATTTACTTCTGCCAAATTTAAAGCTAATCTAGAGAATAAATTACGATTTGATTTCATCTAAATTGCCTACAAATTCTTCAAAATCTTTTGCTTCCTTAAAATTTTTATAAACGGACGCAAAACGTACATAGGCAACTTTATCTAGTGTAGAAAGACCTTCCATGATAAATTTACCAATGGTCGGTGTTGGTATTTCACTCTCGCCAAGACCTTCTAAATTTCGCACAATTTTTGAGATAAATTTTTCTATAGTATCTGAGTCAATTGGTCTTTTTCTTGTAGCTATTCTAATTGATTTAGAAATCTTATCCCTATCAAAAGGCTCTCTTTTTCCACTTCCCTTAATTACCGTTAGTTCTTGAAATTGCACTCTTTCAAATGTTGTAAATCTCTCTTTTCTATCGCAACCACATAATCTTCTTCTTCTAATTGCAGTACCATCTTCTGTTGGACGTGAGTCAACAACTGAAGTATCTTTTTCTCTACAAAACGGGCAAAGCATGATTATTTATTGACCATATATAGGAAAAGAAGAGCAGAGTTGAATGATCTCTTTTTGGACTTCTTTTTCTATTTTTGAATTATCTTCTTTATTTTCACTAAGACCTTTTACGACTTTATAAATTAAATCTCCTATCAATTTAAATTCATTTTCACCAAAACCTCTAGTGGTACATGCTGGCGTTCCAAGTCGAATACCTGAGGTTATCATTGGGCTTTCATCATCAAATGGTATTCCATTCTTATTACAAGTTATGTTGGCTCTTCCTAAAGAATATTGAGCATCTTTGCCCGTAACACCAAAAGATCTTAAATCTATCAGCATTAAATGAGTATCAGTTCCCCCAGAAAAAATTTTAAAACCTTTTTCAGTTAATCTGTTTGAAAGAACCTTTGCATTATTGATCACGTTTTTTGTATATTCTTTAAAATCATTTGACAAAGCTTCTTTAAAACAAACTGCTTTAGCAGCTATTACATGCATCAGCGGTCCGCCTTGTAACCCGGGAAAAATTGCACTATTAAACTTTTTAATTAAATCTTCTTTGTTTGTTAAAATTATACCTCCTCTGGGTCCTCTTAAAACTTTATGAGTCGTAGAGGTTACTACATCAGCATATTTAGTAGGATTTGGATAAGCTCCCCCTGCAACTAGTCCTGAGAAATGAGCCATATCTACTAATAGATAAGCACCAACCTTATCAGAAATTTGTCTAAACCTTTTAAAGTCAATTACTCTAGAGTAAGCACTACCTCCAGCTATTATTAGTTTAGGTTTATTTTCAATCGCTAATTTTTCAACACTTTCATAATCTATCAAACCTGTGTCTTTATCAACTTCATAGTGAAGTGCGTTAAACCATTTGCCAGATTGAGCAGGTTTAGCACCATGAGTTAAGTGACCGCCTGAATTTAAGCTCATTGCAAGAGTAGTATCACCAGGTTTTAATAATGCTAAATAAACTGCGCCATTTGCTTGCGCTCCTGAATGTGGTTGAACATTTGCAAATTTACAATCAAATAATTTTTTTGCTCTTTCGATGGCAAGGTTTTCAGAAACATCTACATGTTCACATCCACCATAATATCTTTTTCCGGGATAACCTTCTGCATATTTATTTGTTAAAACAGATCCTTGAGCTTCTAAAACAGCATTAGAAACAATATTTTCAGATGCTATTAATTCAATGTGATTTTGTTGCCTATAGAATTCTTCTTCTATGGATTTGTATAAATCCTTATCTGCATCTTTTAAATTCAGTTTAAAAAAACTGTTTAAATATTTATTCAACTTTATTGCAATTGACATTGCTATATCTTCCTCACTCTTTTCAAATGTCTTCCGCCTTCAAATTTAGTTTCAAGAAACACCTCAACTAATTTTAAAGACAGTTTTTTTTTAATTAATCTTGAGCCTAATGCTATTATATTAGCATTATTATGTTGTCTAGACAATCTTGTAGACTTTAAATCATAGCAAACCGCAGCCCTAATTTTTTTGATTTTGTTAGCTGAAATAGCCATTCCAGTGCCTGAACCACAAACAAGTATGCCCACATCGCTTTTTTTAGATTTGATTCTATAAGCGACCTTTCTTGCAAAATCTGGGTAATCTACTCTTTCGTCGTTCATAGGACCTAAATCAAAAATTGACACATTTTTATTGACCAAATGATCTTTTATTACTTCCTTCAAATTATAGCCTGCATGGTCTGAGGCAATACATGCAGTTTTAAAGTTTTTATTTAGTTTTATATTGCTCATAAATAACAATTAAATTACACTTTAAAGAATAATATTAATATTTTTGTCGCATTATATTAAAATTTTAGGAACTTTACATGAAAATTATTGGCTCTTTTCCAAATACGAGGCTTAGAAGATTGAGAAAGCATAAGTGGATAAGAAATATAGTTTCAGAAAATAATATATCTCATAATGACTTAATTTTACCTGTTTTTGTTAGAGAAGGAAAAAATAAAATTGAAACAATAAAATCTATGCCGGGAGTTAAAAGGTATAGTATCGATAAATTGGATGTTATTTTAAAACAAGTAAAAAAATATAAAATTCCAATGATAGCACTCTTTCCATATACGTCTTTCAACAAAAAAGATGAGAATGGCACCGAAGCTTTAAATCCAAATAATTTAATTTGCCGAAGCTTAAAAACAATAAAGAAAAAATATCCTGAAATAGGAGTTATGTGTGATGTAGCATTAGATCCTTATACATTAAGTGGTCACGATGGTATAATAATTAATAAAAAAATTGATAATGATGAAACAATAAAAATATTAACTAAACAAGCATTACTTCAAGCACAAATGGGTTGTGATGTTATTGCACCATCTGACATGATGGATGGTAGAGTCGGACATATTAGAAAAATGTTAGATAAAAATAATTTCAAAGATGTAAATATTTTATCTTATGCAGTAAAATTTGCTTCAAATTATTATGGGCCATTTAGGGATGCCGTAGGCAGTAAGAAAAAAATAAAGATAGACAAAAAAACATATCAAATGGATATAAGAAATTCCGATGACTCCTATAAAGAAGTTGCTCTAGACTTAAAAGAAGGTGCAGATATGATTTTAGTTAAACCTGGAATGATGTATCTAGATATAATAAGTAAATTAAAGAATCAATTTAAGACTCCAATTTTAGCTTACCAAGTTTCTGGGGAATATAGTTTAATAAAAGATGGAATAAAAAATAAATTACTAAACGAAGACTCAATTCTTGAGAGTATTATAGCTTTTAAAAGGGCTGGAGCATGTGCAATAATTTCTTACTTTGCAATCGACATCGCTAAAAAACTAGTTAGATAAATTAAAATAATTTTCAAATAAAATCCTAGATTTTGGAAAGATCAAATTATTAGGTATAAAAAATCTTTTTTGAATTAAATTTCTAGTAAAATACAACGACTTCATAATAAGAGGATTTGTAATTTTTTTTGGAAGTTGGTTTAAAATTAAAAAGGCGGGTACTTCATAAACGATATTATCGATTTTAATTTTATTCATCTCTGATTTATTTGATATTTCTGATTTGAAATTACTTAAATTTGGGTCATAACCTAGTTCTTTTAGTAAACTTAGTTCAAAAAAGATGAATAAGATAATCCAATTATCTAAATCAAGACAATTTAAAAAATTTTCAAAAGTATTATAGATTTTTTTATTTGGTTGTGAATCTGGTAATAAAGTATTTAAAATGGAACATAAAGATATTATAGCTGTAGTTTTCTTTTTATCATTAAAATATAAAGGTGAAATTGGTTTAACTAACTCTGTTTTGAAGTAACCTAATTTATTTTCACTCTTAGAATTATGAATGATGAATAGCTTATTTGATATTTGAAGATAATTTCTAATTTTTCTAGAAGTGCCGCCGTACACCAAACCAGATACTTTACCTCTGGATTTTGAAAAAACATTTATTATGTTTGCGTTCTCTCTGAATTTGTTTTTTGATAGTAAAAAACACTCATCTTCCCAAGTCATATATTTAAAATCTTTATTAATTTAGAGGCAGCATTTTGTTGGGCATTTTTTTTAGAGGTGCCAATACCTGTAATTTTTTTAGAGTCAGTAATCTCTACCTCAGTTCTAAATATAGGTTTATGTTGGGGTCCTGACTTTTTAAAAAATGTATACTTGGGTAGTTTCTTAAATTTTTTTAAACTGTATTCTTGAAGTTTCGTTTTAGAGTCTATTATTGTAATCACTGATTTATCAATATAATTCTCCCAATAGAATAATATAAATCTTTCAACAGTCTTAAGCCCACCATCAAGGTAGATCGCACCTACTATTGCTTCTAAACAATCACTTATAATTTTATCGCTAGATCGCTCTAAGTTTTTATGTGAAGGAGCTAAATATATGTACTTTTTTAAATCAATTTTTTTTGCAATTTCGATACACGTTTTTTTATTAACTAAATTAGCGTATTTTTTGTCAATTATTCCTTCTTTCTCATTAGGATATTTTTCTAATAGTTTTTTAGAAATGATTAAACCTAATACTCTATCGCCAAGAAATTCCAATTTTTCGTTATTGTTTTTGTTATCATAACTTTTATGAGTTAAAGCTTTATGTAACAAATGTTTGTTTTTGAAATTATATTTAATTATTAATTCGAGCTCTTTTAAATTTTTTTTTGTCATAATCCTCTAAATGTTCTTTCAATTCTAAAAGAATTATTTAAGTTCCATAATTTAAGCAAGCTTCCGGCTCTAGTGTCATTAGAAAAAAATATTATTTTAGCTCTACCAACTAAATTAAGTTGCTTTATATAACCAACTTCATCTAAAAATCTGCTATCTTTTGAGCAATCTCTATTATCACCCATTAAAAAATAATGTTTTTCAGGAACTTTATATTTTTGAGTGTTTTTTAAAGTTCCCTCTTTATTATAAGTAGCTAAATGTTTAACGCCGTTGGGTAAAGTTTCTATGTAGGTATTAGATTTTAAAATAAAATTTCCACAATAAACTTTAGTTTCTAAATTGTGAGTTTCTCTTTTAATTTTTATTCCATTTATAAGTATATCTCCCTCTATGAATTGAATTTCATCGCCTGGTAAACCTATCAACCTTTTTATGTAATCTGTTCTATTGTCTGATGGAGTTTTAAAAACAACTAGATCACCTCGCTGAGGACTGCTAAAAAAATATCTTTTGTTAGTAACGTTTGGACTAAAAGGGAAGGAGTGCTTGCTGTAGCCATAATTATACTTAGTGACAAATATCCTATCTCCCACAAGTAAAGTTGGTTCCATAGAAGAAGAAGGTATGTAGAAAGGTTGGATGATTAAAGATCTAATTAAAATTGCTATTATTAATGCTCCTATAAGGGTTTTTAAATTTTCAATTACTAGTTTATAAATTTTGTTTTTTTTCATATTGAAATAGTTACAAAGGCTACTGCATAATTACTTTCGTCAGAAATTGACAGTGAAATCTTATATTTTTTTTTCTTTAATAATTTTTTGACTATCATTTTAGTATTATTTAATAATTTTACATATGGTTTTCCATTTTTTTTATTTAAGATAACTATTTCATTAAATTTAATGCCTCTTGAAATACCTGTTCCTAATGCCTTAGAAAAAGCTTCTTTAGCTGCAAATCTTTTTGCAAAACAATTATGGATTTTATAAGTTTTCTTACATCTTTGAATTTCCTTAATGTGAAAAATTTTATTTATAATTAATTTATTTGATAAAATTTTTTTGATTCTACTAGTTTTTATTATATCTGTTCCGATACCAAAAATTTTCATTATTTTAAAATCTTTTTAAATTTTTTGATAGCAGATCCCAAACTAATAAAAATTGACTCGCCAATTAAAAAATGTCCAATATTAAATTCTTTTATACCTTTAATTTTAGATAAGATTTTTGCAGACCTAAAATTAAGTCCATGACCAGCGTGTATTTCTAAACCTAAATTATTACCAAACACTACCGCTTTTTTAATTTTTTCAAACTCTTTAGTGTAATTTTTTTTTTTATTTATTAAGTTGCAAATCTTTCCAGTGTGTAACTCAACACAATCAGCATTAAGTGATTTAGATATTTCGATATCTTTAATATTAGGCTCAATAAAAAGACTTACTCTGGATTTATTTTTTTTCAATTTATTTATTAACTTTTTTAAAAAATTCCTATTGTGATTTAAATTTAATCCTCCTTCAGTTGTAATTTCTTTCCTTTTTTCGGGTACTATACAAATAAACGAAGGTTTATTTTTTAGTGCTATTTTAAGCATTTCTTTAGTTGCTGCAATTTCCAGATTTAAAGGTATTTTTAACTTTGATTTAATTATTCTAAGATCTGAGTCTATTATATGTCTTCTATCTTCTCTTAAATGAATGGTAATTGAGTGAGCGCCAAACTTTTGAGCAGTAATTGCGGCCCTAAGTGGACTTGGATAGTTTTCACCCCTGGCATTTCTAACAGTGGCAACATGATCAATGTTTACTCCAAGTCTAATTTGACTCATTAGAGATCTCTACTTCCTGGTTTAATAGCTTTAATAGATGATAAATTATCTGGCAGATTATCTTTAGAGTACGTTGGAATGTTTAATTCTAATTGAGATACTATTTTTCCATCTATTGCAGATTTTCCATCTGATCTATTAATTATACATGCATATCCAACAATTATTCCTTTAAAATCTTTAACTAAATTTGAACATTCAAGGCTAGACTTGCCAGTGGTAATTACGTCTTCAACTATCAAAATTTTTTGGTTTTGTAGTATTTTAAAATCTCTTCTGAGATTAAATTTACCATTTACTCTTTCAGCAAAAATTGTTTCCTTTTCTAGCAATCTACCAATTTCATAACCTATCACAATACCACCCATAGCCGGAGAAAGAATTAAATCAAAATTTTTATATTCATTTTTTATTTTTTCCGCTAGAGACAAGCATAATTTGTGTGCTTTTGCGGGCTTGCTCATTAATTTTGCGCACTGGATATATTTTGAACTATGTAAACCTGAGGAAAGTATGAAATGACCCTCTACTAAGGCGTCAGTTTCTTTTAAAATTTTCAAAGATTCTTTTAATGAAATCATTTTTTTTATTTTTATGTCGAATAATTTTAAATTTTAGATCACTTTGTTTTATTTGACTTATCAGGTTTGTAAAATTTTTCAAATCTCTTATTTGCAAGTCAAAAGAAAATGTTAAATACTCTTTCCCTCTCTTGATCATCTCAATATTAATTATATTTCCATGATTAAGCCCGATTAATGAGCTTATGTGACCTAATGCACCTGGCTTATGGGGTAAATCTACCTCTAAAGTACTAGAATAAAATTTTTTTGAGTCACTTAAGTTTTCTGTGGACTTATCTTGCCAATATCTTCTAATTGCAGATCTTGCTTTTCCAGTGGTAGATGACGATAGCCAATGCAATGAGGGAGACGCATTTTTTGAAGTTTCGATACTTACAAGATCTCCATTTTTTAAAATAGTTTGTAATGTTGCTTGGCTGCCATTAATTAAACAACCAGTTGCACTATTTCCTACTTTCGTGTGAACAGCATAAGCAAAATCTATTGGTGTAGCTTTTTTTGGTAATTTAATCACAGCACCTTTTGGTGTAAAACAAAATACGTTTTCTTGAAACATCTGGAGTTTAGTAAATTCATAATAATGCTCAGGACTAGTTCCAGCTTCAATAATTTCTACCAAATCTCTTAGCCAATCATATTCTTTCCAAGATAATTCTGAAAATTTTTCAGATGATTTATATTTCCAGTGTGAGGCGATACCTCTTTGAGCAAACTCATGCATATCATGTGTTCTAATTTGAATTTCTATTCTATTTTTATTAGGACCAATGACAGCTGTGTGAATTGACTTATATTTGTTTATTTTGGGTGTTGAAATATAATCTTTAAATTTTCCTGGAATAGTTGAAAATCTGGTATGGAATATTCCTAAAGTTTTATAACAATCCTCGACATTTTTCACTATAACTCTAAAACCAATTATATCTGTCAGTTGTTCAAGAGATATTTTTTTACTTTGAATTTTTCTCCAAATAGAAAAAGGAGTTTTCTCTCGACCAGTAATTGTAGCAGTTATACCATTTTGTTTTAATAATTCTATCAAATCAATTGAAACAGTTTTAAAAGTGTCATCTTTATTATTTTTAATAAAATTTAATCTTTCTAAAATTAAATCTCTAGCTGGTTTGTTTAAAACAGAGAAAGATAAATCCTCTAACTCATCACGAATTCTGTTCATTCCCATTCTATCAGCTAAAGGTGCATAAATTTCCATAGTTTCCTTAGCTTTTCTTACAATTTTTTCTTTATCTTTCATGAATTGAATTGTGCGCATATTATGTAATCTATCTGCAAGCTTTACTAACAAAACTCTTATATCTTTTGATGTTGCCAAAATTAGTTTTCTAAAATTTTCTGCCTTTGAGTCCTCTGAAGCTTTATCTTCAAGAGCAGAGATTTTTGTCACTCCATCAACAAGATTAGCAACTTCTTCGCCAAATTCTTTTTTTACAGTATCATAGGTTACATTAGTATCTTCAATAGTGTCATGAAGTAGGCCAGTAGTTATAGTGGCGCTATCTAATTTAAGTTCTGTTAATATTTTTGCTACTGCTATTGGATGAATAATGTAAGGGACACCCTCTTCCCTTTTTTGATTTTGATGTGCTTCTAGAGCAAAACTATACGCTTTGTTTAAAGAGTCTGAGTCTAAAAATCTATTATATGACTTAATTTGATCAATTAACTCAATATTATTTATCATAATTTAATATTAACATTTTTCTTCAACCTTGTAATCTCTATCCTAGATTTTTGACTTAATTTATTTATAAAAAATTGGGCGTTTTTCCCATAAATTGGATGTAACCATTTTGGATCAATTTCTACTATTGGATATAAAACAAAATTTCTTAAATGTGCTCTTGGATGCGGTAAAATAAGATTTTTTGAGTCTTTTATCTGGCCATTAAAGTCAATAATATCAATATCAATCACTCTAGGGTCGTTTCTCTTTGATTTAATTCTACCCATTTTTTTTTGGACTAAATTTATATCGTTATATAATTTTAGAATATTTAAGTTTTTATTAACTAAAACTCCAATATTTAAAAACTTAGGTAATTTCTGATTTGGATAAGAAGGAGTTTCATAGAAGTTAGAAATTTTTTCAATTTTAAGTTTTGCTTCAATTAACAACTGGATGGCAATAGAAATGTTATCAAATTTAGAACCATGCATAGAATTCAGATTTGATCCAATATTAAGATGTATCATTTATTATTTCTACTTAACAATCTTACTTTTTCTCTATTCCAATCTCTTTTTTTCTTTACTTGTCTTTTATCATAAAGTTTTTTTCCTTTTGCAACAGCGATTTCAATTTTTACTTTCCCTTTTAAAAAATACATTTTAGTCGGAATAATAGTCAAACCTTCCTGATTTATTCTTCCAATTAACTTATTAATTTCTCGCCTTTTTAAAAGAAGTTTTCTTTCCCCTTTTGGGTTATGGTTATTATAAGATGATTGCCTATAAAGCGGAATATGAGAATTAATTAAAAATAATTCACCGTTAATATCTATAGCATATGAGTCAGCAATGCTTCCTTTTCCATCTCTTAGAGATTTTACTTCTGATCCTTTTAGGGAAACACCTGCCTCTAAGGTTTCTAAAAAAAAATAGTTAAAACTTGCTTTTCTATTTAAACAAATTATTTTTCTTCCAGGCGCTATATTTTGTTTCATTAAAGTAATTTAGCTACTTTAAGTGCTTCAGAAACTTTTTTTTTTGTTTCTTCTCTAATTTCAACTAAAGGTAATCTAACAGACGGATTGCACATACCTAATAATGAAGCTGCATATTTTACTGGTGATGGATTGCTTTCAATAAATAACGCTGAATGTAACGGCTGTAAGAGCTTATCTAATGACTCTGCTTCATCATTTTTTTGCTCACAAGCTTTTTGAAAATCAGATGAAATTTTTGCAGCTATATTTGCTGTAACTCCAATAGCGCCAACTCCGCCTCTTTTATTAAACTCTAAAGAGTTATCGTCATTTCCAGTTAACTGAATGAAATCTTTACCCATTGCTTTTAATTGCTTATCTACTCTATTTAAGTCACCAGTTGCATCTTTTACACCAGTTATATTTTTTAGTTCATATAATTTGCTCATAGTTTCTACTGACATATCTATTACTGATCTAGATGGAATATTATAAATAATGATTGGAATACCAACGCTGTCGTTTATCTTTTTATAATGTTGATACAAACCCTCCTGAGTTGGTTTGTTATAATATGGTGTAACTACTAATAATGCGTCTGACCCAGCTTTCTCTGCGAATTGAGAAAGTTCCACAGCTTCATCAGTTGAATTAGATCCTGTACCAGCTATCACAGGTATTTTGCCTTTACACTCTTTTACAGCAATCTCTATAATTTTTTTGTGTTCACTATGAGATAAAGTTGGGGACTCGCCAGTTGTCCCCCCAGGGACTATGCCATTAGTTCCGTTATTTAAGTGATAATCAATTAATCTTCTATATGTGTTTTCGTCAAGATTATCATCTTTAAATGGGGTTATTAATGCAACAATTGATCCTTTAAGCATAAAACAATATAAGGTAGATATCCTTAAACTTATGCTTAATAGATTAATTAGTCTAGTATTTTTATTATCAATCTTGAAAATTAGTATAGTTTATTCTGAGACAGATTTCTTATTACCACAAAAAAAACCATCAATTTTTAAAAAATCTGAAAAACAGATCCAAGAAAGTATTAATAAAAATCTACCTGTACCAAAGCCATTATTAGATAAAAAGAGTGAGATTAAACCGACTATAATTGAACAAAAAAAAGAGCCTGTTAAAAAAAAAGAAATAAAAACAGAGTTTAAAGACGAAGCAAAAACACAAATATCTTCTAAATTTGTATACCCTAGAAAAAAACCTATCACATATAAAGTTTCAACAAAAGAAGTAAAAAGTTCAAAAGTTCTTAATAAAAAAGATTTTGCGAGAGCAAAAGAAACAATCGATTTTATTAAACAAAAAAAATGGAATAGTGCTTTAAAAAGTGCTCAAAAGGTGAAAGATAGTGAGTTCAGAAAATTAATTACCTGGATGCATCTTAAAACTACGAGAAATGGGGCATCATTTAATGAATATAAAAAATTTATAGAACAAAATGATTATTATCCAAGAATTAATAGAATAAGATATTTAGCTGAAGAAAAAATATATTTAAGAAATAATTCACCCACATCGATAATTAATTGGTTTGAAAAATATCCTCCATTAGGTGGTTTAGGAAAAATTAAATTAGCTGAGGCCTTTCTAGAACAAGGGAAAATAGAAAAAGTAAAAGAATTAGTTAAAGAGGGATGGATAACTGCTGAAATAAGAAAAAATGATTTAGGTTATTACAGAGCTAAATTCAAAAAATTTATCTCTTCAGATGATCATATAAAAAGAGCTGATTATTTAGCTTGGGAGAGAAAATACTGGGATTTAAAAAGAATGCTTAAGTATTTACCAACAGATCAAAGAGCTCTTTACAATGCAAGACAAATTTTAATGAGTAACTCTTACGGTGTAGACAATGCAATTGCAAAGGTTCCTCAATACTTAAAAAAAGATCCTGGTTTAGAATTTGATAGATTAAAATGGAGGAATCGAAGAGGAAGATTGGATGGATCTTTGGAAATTTTATACCAGAACGCGAATAAAACTGAGACACAAATGGTCAGACCAGATAAATGGTGGGAACAGAGAGAAAGTGTTACGAGGAGTTTAATTTACAAAAAAAGATATAAGGCGGCATATAAAGTTGCTAGTGAGCATTCTTTATCATCTGGCCCATCTTTTGCTGAAGCCGAATGGTTATCTGGCTGGATAGCTTTAACTTTTTTAAAATCACCAGAGTATGCAATTAATCATTTTCAAAATTTTTATAATAACGTAGGCTACCCGATTAGCTTAGCAAGAGGAGCATATTGGCTCGGGGAGTCATATGATAAATTAAATGAAAAAGAAACTGCAAATAGATTTTTTTCAGAGGCAGCAAAATTTCCAATGACTTACTACGGGCAACTTGCTTTTAATAAAATAAATCCTGGCGGCAATTTTGAATTAAAAGATGAAAGTAATTTTGATAAGGATTACGAAAAAGAATTTAAAAAAAATAAACTTATTAAACATGTTATTCTATTACATGAGCTCGATGCAAGCCAATATGCGAAAGATATACTTAAACATTTAGCTGATCTTAATATTGAGAAAGGTAGCGAAGTTTTAGCAGCGGAATTATCCTCATCTGTTGAAAGATATGACTTTGCAATACAAATATCAAAAAAAGCATCATATGAAAAAAGATTTTTAAATAAGTATAACTATCCAGTTATTGCTACACCAAAAATTGTTAATTCTAAGCAGATGCCCAAGCAAGAGATTATTCTCGCAATAATTAGACAAGAGAGTGAGTTTGACAGGAAGGCAAATAGTTGGGCTGGGGCTAGAGGTATGATGCAATTAATGAAGTACACTGCTAAAATTGTAGCTAAACAAGCAAGACTACCTTATAGTATTAGTCGATTAACTGCAGATCCAGAATACAACATTAAACTTGGTTCATATTATTTTAATGGATTGCTTGAAGATTATAATGGTGTTTTCCCGTTTGCTATTGCTGCTTACAATGCAGGTCCTAATAGGGTTAAAACTTGGAGGAGAGTAAATGGAGACCCTTCTAAAGGTGAAATTTCTTATATTAATTGGATTGAGCAAATAAGATTCGAAGAAACCAGAAATTACGTTCAACGAGTTTTAGAAAATATTAATGTTTATAAATATATTTTAAGAAAAGAACCAGTTCAAATAGACAGCTATTTTAACTAAATGGCGGTGAGAGAGGGATTCGAACCCTCGGTAGCATAGTTAAATACTACGGAAGTTTAGCAAACTCCTGGTTTAAACCAACTCACCCATCTCACCACAAGCTTTACATATCTTTATAAAGAAAATTAACTTATATTGCATCAACTTTGTAATGCAACAAAAACAAATATCGGGAATCTTTTACGCTGCATTTGCATCTCTTTGGTGGGGTGTGGTGGGGACGATATTTTTCAAATTTGTATCTTTTGCATCATTTATTGAGTTAACTGTTCATAGAACTATTTGGACTGCAGTTCTTTTAATAGTTACAACAAGTATTTATAAAAAATGGCCAGAATTTATCAAAATTTTCAAAAAAAGAAAAAATCAATTATTACTTTTTTTATCAGGTTTATTGGTAAGTATAAATTGGGGAACCTGGCTTTATGCCGTCAGTGTAAATAGATTGTTAGATTCGAGTTTAGGCTATTATATCTATCCAATAATAAGCGTATTTTTAGGAAGAGTATTTCTAAAAGAAAAACTAAATAAAAATCAATTTATTGCGGTAATATTAGTAATTATTTCTTTGTTTTACTTTTTAATAAAACTTGGTGAATTACCTTGGATTGGCTTAACCGTTGCAATAACTTTTAGTATTTATGGGTTAATAAGAAAAAAAATTAAAGTTTCGTCAGATATTGGTTTGCTAATTGAAACATTACTTATCTCACCTATAGCAATTGTACTTTTTATTTATCTTTTAAATTTAAACTTGAACGTTTTTTCATATGAGCAACCTCTTTTGTCTTTTTATTTATTTTGGTCTGGCTTTGTAACGTTAGTGCCTCTTTTTCTTTATACTTTAGGTTTCAAGATTATTGGTATCGGTCCAGCAAGTATGATTTTATTTTTGACTCCTACATCACAATTTCTTTTGGGAATAACTTATTTTGATGAGACTCTTACCTTTGAAAAGTTTTTTGGTTTCATTATAATCTGGATAGCAGTAATTATTTATCTCAATGAATTACGTAAAGAGTAAGTCGTAATTATAATAAGCGGGACAATTATAGCTACAATAAATGATATAAATAGTAAGTTCGATAAAATAATCGGACTAAAATTCTCTACGGATATGATATTTCCAACTAGAAGACTTGATTGAAAATTCTGGCTTGGAAAAAATAATAAACCTGAACTTAAACCAAAAAATATCGATACCAAAGATAATTTAGTATTAATTTTTTTGTTAAAGAAACCATAAAATATTGTAACAACTGCTGCACAACATAAGAGGTCCGCAAATAAAAATAAATATAAGATACTGTAACCTCTGGAAGCAAAAACAAAAACTATTACACATAATAATAAAATTAATTTATTACTTTTATCTATTATGTCTCTACCACCTAGTAACTTATTTATTTTTTTTCCATTAATAATTATTAAACTAGAAATAGCATTTATTAATGTATCAATTGTACTTAATGTTAAAGCTAAGGCTAGAATTAAGATTGAAACAATTATTAAGATATTATCATCTAATAGTAATAGTTCAAAAAAAGCTAGATCAGGTTTTATTTTAGGGTTGATCGAAAAAGATATAAGACCTGTGTAACCCATCCATAAAACAATCAAAAAAGAAATAATTGATGAATAAATTAAACTTTTTTTTAAAACAAAGTTATTTTTTGCGGCAAATACGCGTTGCCAATTACCCTGGTGAAATAAATTTGTTGCTGCTACAGCAATAAAAAATGTTAGTCCTGCAGTGTAATTTGGGACATAATTTTTGCTTATTAGTTGAGCGGAATTTTTTTTTATTAAATCATAACTACTTATTTCTAAGTTTCCTAAAATTAAAAATATAGAAAATAAAATTATACTTAAGACTATTATAAATTGATATTTGTCAGTAATAATTGAAAGCTTAAAACCACCTCTTAATATATACAAAAGACACATGATTAAAGTTAGTCCAGATGTTATCCATAAAGGTGTGTTTGAGATTAAATTTAATAAAAAAGCTATTGCTGTGACTTCTGCTATCAAAAAAATTGTTAAATAAAATAGAATTAAGATCAATATTATCTTCAAAATTCTATTCCCAAATCTTCTTTTTACTAACTGAGTTAAAGACATCCCATTAGGAAATTCTTTCCTTATTTTCGGCCCAAAATTTAATAAAAATAACATTGGTGCTGCCGTGCCTATTGCATATCCAATTACTGCCCCTATTCCTCCCCAGGTAGCTGCTGAAGCTGGACCGAATAATATCCAAGCACCCAAAGCAGATGCTGATAAACTTGTTGTTAATGAAAAAATACTCTCATTTTGATCTCCAATTATATAACTTTTATTATCTGAATTTTTTTTTAAATTTAAATAACCTAAAGCTATAAAAAAGGCTCCTACGGTTAAAATTATAATTAATGTTGTTTGTGTAGATAAGTATATATTTTTCATTTATCCCTCACTGAATTACCGGTCAGGTTCGTTGGGTATGATCTCAGTCTTTTAGACACCCCATGTACAAATTATATATTTATTTTAGGTAAGAAGTCAAATGAAGCTGTATCTATTCTGGATGAGTGTTCTCTTCTCATTTTCCAATCGTTACTTATACCAGCTTGAGCTATGCTGATTGCATTTCGACCATATTTAGCATTAGTAAAATCGATTGCTCTCATTAGTGGTTGAGATTTTTTCTCTAAAATCGGTGTTAATAAATTTAGCTCTTTTTCAGAAGCATCTCTAAGCTTTGATAAAATAATTCCAGCTTTTTGGTAAAAATAACCATATTTGTATATTTTCCTAAGTCCGCTAATAGCGGTTTTTACAAGTTCAATACTGTTATTAGTTGCCACCGGCAATTCAATAGTAATGGAATTCGAATAATATTTTCTACTTCTATCAAATGGACTTGTTCTTATGAATATCGTAACAGCTCTCGTAGTTTGTTTGTCTGTTCTTATTTTTTCTGCTGCATTTAAACAATGAGTAGTAATAGATTCTTTTAATTTATCTAAGCTTTCTACTTTTTTTCCAAACGATCTTGATACACAGCAACTTTTTCTTCTTGTTTCTTCAGTTTCTAAATCGATACAAGGAATTCCTCTTAACTCCATTACTGTTTTTGCACCTAAAACATTTGTGCTTTTCTTAACCCAAGTGTTTGAAATGTTTTTTAGCTTATAAGCATTGTTTATTCCATTTTTAATATATAGTTTTGATAACTGTCTCCCTACTCCCCATATGTCCGTAATATCAAAATTTTTTAATATATTATCGATATTTTCTTTTAGGAATATTACTCCTGCTTTATTTTTTTTAGCTATATGATTTGCAACTTTACTTAAAGTTTTTGTATTTGAAATTCCTACACTTGTTGGTATTCCTGTCCACTTTAAAACTCTTTCTCTTATTTGTTTTCCGTATTCTTCAACATGTTCATCCTTAATATGTGATAGATCTAAAAATGCTTCATCTATAGAATAGATTTCAATTTTATCTGTAAAGCCTTTTAAAACTTTCATCACTCTTCTAGAAAGGTCCCCATACAAAGCATAGTTTGAAGAAAATATCTGAACGTTGTTTTTTTTAACTAAATCCTTAACTTTAAAGTACGGTTCTCCCATTCTTATTCCAAGTTTTTTTGCTTCAGTAGATCTTGATATTACACATCCATCATTATTAGATAATACGACAACTGGTATATTTTTTATTTTGGGATTGAATAATCTTTCACAAGAAACATAAAATGAATTACAGTCAATTAATGCAACTTTTTTTTTACTGCTGTTTGTGTATGACATATGTTACTACTCCCCAAATTATTATTTCTGGATTGTCTGTTAAATTAATTCGGTCTGATGTGTTTTTTGAACCTGACGTTAGATAGTTGTTACCTTTACTTTTAACCAGAGTTTTAACTACGAGTTCTTCGTTGATATTTGCTATAACAGTGGAAAAATTTTTTGGATTTAAACTTTTATCTACTATTAATAGATCTCCATCATATATTCCCACATTAGTCATAGATTTACCCTGTACTCTAATGATGAAAGTAGCTGGTGCATTTGTTATGAGATGAGAATTTAGATCTATATCGTCCTCAATATAATCTGTTGCCGGAGAAGGAAAACCAGCTCCCACTTTATGTAAATAATAAGGTATTGTTAACTTCATAAATGTTCTTGTTTTGTTCTTTATAGATGATAAACTAACCCTTAGTCAACCCCTTTTCAAAAGATTGTTAAAGTGGGTCAAATTGCAAATCGAAAAAAAGATAGAGATTAGCTATTAACAACACGTGATTAAAAAAATATTTTCAATATTATTAGTTCTCTTTGTAACAACAGGTGCCCAAGCAGCGTCTAAATTAGACTTAATCAAAAAAAATGGTGAGTTAAGAGTTGGTACAACAGGAGACTGGGATCCGATGTCAATGAAAGATCCAAAAACAAATAAGTATAAAGGATTTGATATTGATGTAATGAATGAACTAGCTAAAGATTTGGGTGTAAAAGTGAAATTTGTACCTGCAGAATGGAAAACCATTGTTGCAGGAATAACAGCTGATAGATACGATATATCAACAAGTGTAACCAAAACACCAAAAAGAGCAGAAGTTGCTGGGTTTACAGCTACGTATTACAAGTATGCAACAGTCCCACTTGTTTTAAAGAAGAACTTAAAAAAGTTTTCAACTTGGGATTCTTTAAACAGTAGTAATGTTACAATAGCTACAACGTTAGGCACATCTCAAGAAGAAAAAGCGAAAGAATTTTTTCCAAAATCAAAACTTCAATCTGTTGAAGCTCCTGCAAGAGACTTTCAAGAAGTTTTAGCAGGAAGAGCTGATGGAAATATCACAAGCTCAACAGAAGCAAACAAGTTAGTAATTAAATATCCTCAGTTAGCCATAGTTCCTGACGGAGGAAAAAATCCAGCATTTTTAGCCATGATGGTTCCAAAAAGTGACAAGGTATGGAATGATTATGTCAGCAATTGGATTAAGAAAAAACAATCATCTGGTTTTTTTAAAACTTTACTCGCAAAGTACGATCTAAAAAGCTTATAATTTAAGTTTCAATACCTTCCATTTACAAATATAGTCAATTAGTGAAATTTTTAAAAATAATTTCTATTCTATTTTTGCTTCAAGGATGTAGTTCTAACTATGAATGGGGTTGGTACATTCTGAGTCCAGATAATATAGATGGTTTAACTAATCTAAAATTTTTAATTAGTGGAATTACAACTACGATTTATATTTCAGTAGTTTCGATAATTCTAGCAATGATTATCGGTTTGATAGTTGCTCTACCTTCATTGTCAAATAATAAATTCTTAACTTATTTTAACATAACATACGTAGAAATTGTTAGAGCCATTCCTTTATTAGTTTTAATTCTTTGGATTTATTATGGTCTTCCAATCATGATTGGAGTAAGTTTCTCGCCATTTGTCTCTGGAATAATAGCTTTGACCATTAGTGAGAGTGCGTTTCAAGCAGAAATTTTTAGAGCTGGAATTAATTCAATTTCAAAAGGTCAACACGAAGTATCTGAGTCTTTAGGAATGGATTTTTGGAGAAAAATGAGATTGGTAATTCTTCCGCAAGCAATTAAAGTTGTATTGCCAGCTATGGGAAATCAATTTGTTTATGTATTAAAAATGTCCTCTCTAGTATCAATTATAGGGATAGGAGATTTAACAAGAAAAGCTAATGAGCTAGTCACCACTACCTATAGGCCTTTAGAAATTTATACTTTTTTAATTCTAGAGTACTTAGTGCTAATTCTTGTTGTGTCTTATTTTGTAAGAAAATTGGAGAATAAACTAGAATATAAATAATTTTTTAAAAGAAATCCTAAATACTCTCTTTAAAAAGAATGGTACAAAAGTTAATACAACTAATCCCATCATCCAATTTGTAACTAAAATCGTATAGAAAATATCTTGATATTCACCATTTCTAATATTTATTACATACCATAAAGACGTAAACGGTATTAAAGTTAATCTAAGTATTGTCATATACAAACTGTAAATAGGTCTTTTAAGTGCCTGGAATAAAGCAGAGGTAATAAAGAAAACGGGATACACGGGCCCAATTAAAGCTGCAACCTGTAAGTAAAGTGCTCCTCTTCGGATAACTTCTAAATCATTAGTAAAAAAAGAAATTATAATTTCTGAAGTTAGATAAACAAATATACCTGCTAACACCATAAATCCTGAACCAAACATTAAAGCTTTTCCATATACTTCTTTTACTCTGAAATACATTTTTGCCCCAAAATTTTGACCTGCAATTGACAAAACTGCGGTATTTAGACCAATGACTGGTAGCAATAGAACTTGTTCTATTCTTACAGCGGTACCATAACCCGCTGTAGCTAATTCTCCAAACTGTCCAACAAAATAGAAAATATTGAATACCCCAAACATTATCATCAACATAGTAAACATTATTGGTACTGATTGTTTAAAAAGCGAGCTTAAGTAATCAATTTTTGGTTTAAAGCATTCTAGATAAAGAAATTTTTTTAATTTACAGCAATAAACTTTATTAGCTAAATATATTAAGCCCATACACTGAGAAACTATTGTAGCAATAGCTAAACCTGCAATTCCAAATGCTGGTATAAATCCATAACCAAATATGAATAATGGATTTAAAAAAATATTTAAGAAAAAAGTAAAAATTAAAACATTTCTATAACTTTTTGTATCACCTTGAGCATTTAATGTTCCATTCAAAGATAATTGAACTAATACAATGATAGCTCCAAAAAAAATAATATCTAAGTATTCACGTGTTAAAATTATACTTTCTTCAGTAGAACCCATAATTCTTAAAAGTTCATCAGAAAAATTTAAACCAAATAAAGTTACGAAAATTGAAATTACAATTGCTAATATTATTGACTGAGCAACGTACATAGATGCTTTTCTGTCCTCTTTAGCTCCAATTGAATTACTAATTAAAGCTGTAGTTCCGGCTCCAATACCAACCGCAACAGCTATTGCTATAAAATAAATTGGCCAGGATTTGGCAATTGCTGCTAGCGCCTCTGGTGAAATTCTTCCAGCAAAATAAGTATCGACTAGATTGTAAAAAGTTTGAAAGAGAGACCCTGTACTTGCAGGTATGGTTACTTTTCTAAGAAGCTGCCAAATCGAACCTTTAGTCAAATCCATAATTAAAATTCCTTTTGGAACTTATGCTTTCTTCCACCTTTTTTAGCAAGGTTAATTTGATTTTGCCTCATACGAAATCTAGTTTTTTGTGAATTTGAGAGTGTGTCATAACACCTAGGACATGAAACACCCTCCTCATATTTGTTAGATTTTTTGTCTTTTGGGGAAAAAGGTTTTCTACAACCACTACATACGGAGTAGGTTCCTTGTTTTAATTTGTGTTTAAGAGATACTCTATTATCAAAAACAAAACACTCACCTTTCCATAGACTGTCTTTCTTTTCGATTTTATTTAAATAATTAAGTATCCCGCCTTTTAACTGGAAAACATTCTTAAAACCTTTTCTTTTTAAAAATATTGAGGCTTTTTCACACCTAATACCCCCAGTGCAAAACATCGCTACAGGTTTTGCTTTATCGATTTTTTTAAGATATTTTGGAAAATCTCTAAAATTTTGGATATTTGGATTTATAGAATTTTTAAAAGTGCCTACATCGTATTCAAATGGCTTTCTAGCATCTACAACTAAAGTTTCTTTATTTGAAATAAGTTTGTTCCATGATTTCCCATAAATATATCTATTAAGTTTTTTATTATTTGAATTTATTTTTAAACCTAGTGGAACAACTTCATTTTTTATCTTTATTTTTCCTTTATGGAATGGTTGAAAATGACTTTGAGACATATTCTTACTGTCAAAATCTTTAATATTAAATACTTTTTTTAAAGATTTAATTATCTGGCTAATATTTCTCCTCTTTCCAGCAATGGTTCCATTAATTCCTTCTTGGGAAAGTATAATTGTACCACTTATGTTATTTTTTAAGATTTGTCTTTGCAGAAACTCTTTATTTTTCTTCAAAAAATTAATTTTCTTAAACTTATAAAATCCAAAAACAGTGAACATTATTTTTTAATACAAATTGTTAATCCATCACCAATGGGAATAATATTTTTTATCACTCTATAATCGTCTTTTATATATTTGTTAAATTCTCTAATGATATTGGTGTATTTATCATTTTTTGAATTATCTGCTACCTCACCATGCCATAAGACATTATCAATTATAATAAGTCCATTTTTACCAATTAATACAATGCTTTTTTCATAATAATTTATATAATTTTCTTTATCTGCATCAATAAAAACCAAATCAAATTTTTGTTTAGCATTTTCTAGTTCTTTCAAACTCTCAAGTGCTGGCTTTATAATTTGTGTTATCTTGTTTTCATTAGCCTTATCATAAAAAGATTTTGCTTTTTTACTAAATTCAACGTTTTTATCTAAGCTAATTAAAGATCCATCATCTGGTAATGATAAGGCCATTGATAAAGCGCTAAAACCTGTAAAACTTCCAATTTCTAAAACTTTTTTTGTATTAGATGTTTTAATTAATGTTTGAAGAAATTGCGCTTGTGAAATAGAAATTTGCAATTTCTTTTGATCACCAAGACTAAGATTATAATTTAAGATCTCTTTTTGAACGTCAGTAAGATTATCAGAATGCTCAATAATATACTTTTCAAGATTATCTGTTAAATCTAATTTTTTAGGCATAATTAGCCTTTTAAAAGTTTTTTTAGAATCTCGTTTGTTAATTGAGGGTTTGCTTTTCCACCAGATAATTTCATAACCTGTCCAACAAAAAAACCAAATAATTTTTCTTTTCCAGCTTTGTATTGATCAACTTTATCTTTATTTTTTGATAATATTTCATTAATCATCTTCTGTAATTCTTTAGGATCACTTTGCTGCTTCATTCCTTTTGACTCTATTATTTTTTTTGGATTATCTCCGCTTTCAACCATAATTTCGAAAACTTCTTTTGCTATTCTTCCTGAAATTTCTCCGGATTTAATTGCTTGAACTAACTCTGCAAAATGTTTTGCTGATATAGGAGATTTTGATATATCAAGCCCCTTATCATTTAACATTGCAAATAAATCCCCCATCATCCAAGTTGCTGCAAGTTTTTTATCAGATAGTTTTGCAACTTCTTCGTAATATTCAGATATTTCTTTTTCTGAGACTAAAACATTTGCTTCATATGCATTTAGTCCATATTCTTTTACAAATCTTTCTTTTTTTTTATCAGGAAGCTCCGGAAGAGATTTTTTTAAGCCATCGATTAATTTTTGTTCTAACTTTAATGGAAGAAGATCTGGATCAGGAAAATATCTATAATCATGTGCATCTTCTTTGGATCTCATTGATCTTGTTTCATTCTTTTTTGTGTCGAAAAGTCTTGTTTCTTGATCTATTTCTTTTCCACTTTCTATTAATTCAACTTGTCTTGCAGCTTCATATTCTATTGCCATCTGCATAAATTTTATAGAATTTACGTTTTTGATTTCACATCGTGTTCCAAAATTTTTATCGCCTTCTTTTCTTACAGATACATTTACATCTGCTCTAAGTGATCCTTCTTGCATATTTCCGTCACAGGTTCCTAAATATTTCATAATTGATCTTAATTTTTTTATGTAAGCATTAACTTCATCCGGTGATCTAAGATCTGGTTTGCTGACTATTTCCATTAAAGCAATTCCTGAACGATTTAAGTCTACGTAAGTATTAGATGGATCCATATCATGAATACTTTTACCCGCATCTTGCTCGAGATGAAGTCTCTCTATGCCAATTTCTTTTGATCCATAAGGCATATCTAATAAAACTTTGCCTTCTCCTACTATAGGATTCTTATACTGAGATATTTGATAGCCTTGGGGTAAATCTGCATAGAAATAATTTTTCCTGTCAAATACTGAGTGATTATTTATTTTAGCATTTAAACCAAGGCCAGTTCTTACTGCTTGCTTAATACATTCTTCATTGATGACCGGTAACATTCCTGGAAAAGCAGAGTCAATCAAACTCACTTGGTTATTAGGATCAGCACCAAATTTAGTTGATGACCCAGAAAAAAGTTTAGATTTAGATAAAACTTGAGCATGAACTTCAAGCCCTATCACAACTTCATATTTCCCTTTTTCTCCCTTAATAAAATAATCAAATTTTTCTTTGCTCATGACCACCACTTTTTAATTTCATTTTTAAAACCACAGTTTTTTTCAAATGCATAACCAATATTAAGAATTTTTTGCTCGTCTAATGCTTTACCAATAAGCTGTAAACCTAAAGGATGACTTTGCTTATCAACACCTGCAGGCATTGATAAAGCTGGTAGACCAGCTAAATTTACAGGTACAGTGAAAATATCATTCAAATACATAGAAACAGGATCATTTGTTTTTTCTCCAATTTTGAATGCAGAACTTGGTGTTGATGGTGTTAAAATTGCATCTATCTTTTTAAAACTATCGTCAAAATCTTTTTTAATTAGTTGTCTCACTTTTTGTGCTTTAAGATAATAAGCATCATAATAACCTGAGGAAAGAACGTAAGTTCCAATTAATATTCTGCGTTTAACCTCATCTCCAAAACCTTCAGACCGAGTTTTTTCATACATCTCAATTAAATCTTTTCCTTGTGTTGATCTATAGCCATATCTAACTCCATCATACCTAGCTAAATTGGACGAAGCTTCAGCTGGAGCAACTATATAATAAGTAGGTAAAGCATATTTTGTATGAGGCAATGAAATGTCAATTAATTGTGCACCAAGATCTTTTAATATCTTTTTTCCTTTTTCCCATAGTTCATCAACTTCTTTAGGCATATTGTCAACACGATATTCTTTTGGAATTCCAATTTTTAAACCTTTAATATTATCTTTTAAATTTTTTGAATATTGATCTTTCTTTTTATTTATTGAAGTAGAATCTTTTTCATCAAACCCAGACATGGCCTCTAACATAATTGCACAGTCTTTAATAGTTTTTGTCATTGGACCAGCCTGATCTAAAGAAGATGCAAAAGCTACTATGCCCCATCTAGAACATAAACCATAAGTTGGTTTTAAACCTACTGTGCCTGTAAAAGAAGCTGGTTGTCTTATTGATCCACCTGTATCTGTTCCAATTGTTGCTGGAGTTAAGTCAGCAGCTAAAGCAGATGAGGATCCTCCAGATGAGCCTCCAGGTACTAATTTATCCCCTACAGGATTAATTACATTTCCATAATGACTTGTCTCATTAGAAGAACCCATTGCAAACTCATCACAATTTAATTTTCCTAAAAGAAATGATCCACTGTCCCATAAATTTTTTGTTACTGTTGACTCATAAGATGGAATAAAATTATTTAAAATGTTACTTCCAGCAGTGGTTTTTGTATTTTCTGTGCAAAATAAATCTTTTACAGCTAAAGGTATTCCTGGAAGTAATTGATCAAAATTCGGTTTGTTGTCAAATTGTTTAGCTTTAGCTAAAGCATGTTCAAATGTTGTAGTAACAAATGCATTTAACTTTTTTGCGCTTTCAATATTTTTTATATATGCTTTAGTTAAATCTGTAGAGGATACTTTTTTCGTTTTTACGTTTTCTATAATTTCATTTAGACTTTGATTTGTAATATCAGTCATTACTCTACCACCTTAGGTACTACAAAAAATTCTTCATTTGCTTTAGGTGAATTTTTCAGAATTTTCTCTCTTATCTTACCATCACTAATTTCATCTTTTCTCGATCTTAATGAGTGATTAAGTATAGAAGTTAATGGTTCAACTTTATCTGTATTTAGTTCATTTAATTGCTCTATAAACTTAAAAATAGAGTTTAAATCTTTTGTTAGGCTTTCTACTTTAGCCTCATCGACTGATATTCGAGCTAATTTTGCAACATGTTTAATTTTTTCTTTATCTAGAGACATTTGTGAAATAAGTTAACTTAAATGTGTTTTTATCACAAATTAGGTAAATTTCATGCTTGATATTGAAGAATTTAAGAAAAAACTCGATAAAAAGTCTAGGTTAATGGGAATTGACCCAGGTAGAAAACGTGTTGGTATAGCCATTTCTGATGAAAATAAAATTATTGCCACTCCTCATACAACTTTAATTAAAAATAAATATTCTGAGTTTCTTAAAGAAATTACAAAGATTTTTAACGAAAATCAGATTAAAGGTATAGTTGTTGGCAATCCAATCAATATGGACGGGTCATCTAGTCAATCGTCTCAATCAGCTAAAGATTTAGCTATTAATCTATCAAAAGATGTTACTGAAAATGTCACTTTATGGGATGAAAGATTATCAAGTCAGGGAGCGTTTAATTTATCCAATGATTTAGCATCAAACACGTCAAAAAAGATAAGCAAATTAGATGAGAATTCTGCACAATTTATTCTTCAAGGAGCTTTGGACTATTTAACTAAAGAAAATACTTGATCTGATACTATAAAACGCCTATAGAGTTGATTTTAATGGCAGTTAAGAAAAACAATACAGCTATTAAAAACTCTCCCAAACATCTTCTTGGTATTCAAAACCTTTCAATATTAGAAGCTAAAGCAATATTAGACGAAGCAAAAAAATTTATTGAATTAAACAGAAGTAGCTCAAAAAAATTAGATATTCTTAGAGGAAAAACTCAAATTAATTTATTTTTTGAACCATCCACAAGAACTCAAAGTTCGTTTGACCTAGCAGGTAAAAGATTAGGTGCAGATGTAATGTCTATGAACATGGACAACTCAGCACTTAAAAAAGGTGAAACTTTAATTGATACGGCAATGACTTTAAACGCAATGCACCCCGACTTAATTGTAATTAGACATCAAGACTCTGGTGCGCCAAATTTATTATCTCAAAAAGTTAATTGTGCAGTTATTAATGCTGGTGATGGAAGAAGAGAACACCCTACTCAAGCTTTACTTGACGCTTTAACAATAATTAACAGAAAAGGTAAAATTGAAGGACTTAAAATAGCAATTTGTGGTGACATACTTCACTCAAGAGTAGCTAGATCAAATATTTATTTAATGAACATGTTGGGTGCTGAAGTAAATGTCATAGCACCAAAAACTTTAATGCCAAAATCAATTGATAGGATGGGAGTTAAGGCTTTTACAGATATGAGGAAAGGTCTCGAAGGTTGTGACATTGTAATGATGTTAAGATTGCAAAATGAAAGAATGCAAGGTTCATTCTTACCTTCAAAAAGAGAATATTATGAATTTTACGGTTTAACCCCAGAGAAATTAAAATTTGCAAAAAAAGATGCACTGATTATGCATCCTGGTCCAATGAATAGAGGAGTAGAAATAGATACAAAGCTTGCAGACGACATAAACGTTAGTTTAGTAAAAGAGCAAGTTGAATTAGGTGTAGCAGTAAGAATGGCTTGTTTAAAAAAGTATTGTAAATAAATGAAAGAAATAATTTTTATTAATGCAAGAATTATAGATCCATCACAAAATATGGATGAGAATGGCTCTTTACTATTAAACGAAAAAGGAAAAGTAAAAGCTATAGGAAAAGATGTAAAAAAAACTGACGCTAAGAAAGATGCTGAGGTAATTGATTTAAAAGGCAATGTTTTAATTCCAGGTTTAGTAGACATGAAAGCTTTTGTAGGTGAGCCAGGATATGAATATAAGGAAAACTTTAGAACTCTTAGCCAAGCTGCTTTAGCTGGAGGGGTTACATCTATAGTTACTATGCCAAATACAAAACCCATTATCGATAACGTTTCAATGGTTGATTTCATTATTAGAAGAGGAAGAGACAAAGCCAATGTAAACCTATTTCCCTGCGCTTCAATAACCAAACAATGCGAAGGTAAATTAATGACTGAGTTTGGTTTACTCTCTGGGAGAGGAATAATTGGCTTTAGCGATGTAAATAGAACTATTCAAAATACAGAGCTAATGTCTAGAATAATGGATTATGCATCTGATATTGGGGTTTTAATAATGCAACATGCGGAAGACTATGAGCTGTCAAAAAACGCTTGCATCAACGACGGAGAGGTAGCCACAAGACTTGGGTTACAAGGTGTATCAGCTTTAGCTGAAAAAATAATAATCGAAAGAGACTTAAGTTTGCTAAGTGAATATCCTTGTAGATATCATATCAATCAGATTTCATCTAAACAATCCTTAGATGTTATTAGAAAAAATAAAAATAATGGTAAAAAATTTAGCGTAGGTGTTTCAATAAATAATTTATCACTAAATGAGAATGACATTGGTGAATTTAAAACTTTTTTAAAATTATCTCCACCACTTAGACTTGAAGACGATAGATTATCACTTGTTAAAGGTATCAAGGATGGATTAATAGATGTAATTGTTTCAGATCATTTGCCTGAAGATGAAGAAAGCAAAAGATTACCATTTGCGCAAGCAGCTACCGGCGCTATTGGTGTAGAGACCCTTCTGCCTCTTTCATTAGAAATGTATCATAATGAATCACTTCCTTTGAATAAAATAATAGAAACCTTAACCATTAACCCTGCTAAAATATTAAACATAAAAAAAGGAACTTTAAAAAAAGGGTCAGATGGAGATATTTGTGTCTTTGATTTAGAAGCTCCATGGAAAGTAGATGCTGATAAATTGAAATCAAAATCAAAAAATACGGCAATAGAAAATAGAAATCTTCAAGGAAAGATTTTAATGACTTATCTTAACGGCGAACTAGTTTACTCAAACTAATGGATATAAATTTAATAATAGTTGCAGTGTACTCCTATTTATTAGGGTCAATTCCTTTTGGATTAGTTTTAACAAAAATTTTTTTAAAAAAAGATATTAGAGAGATAGGGTCTGGAAATATTGGAACTACAAACGTTTTAAGAACTGGAAAAAAATCTCTAGCAGTTGCTACCCTTATGCTTGACTTGTTAAAAGGATATTTTTCTATAGTCATAACATTTACTTATTTTGAAAATCTAATTTCATATTCTGCTTTGATTTGTTTTATTGGTCATATTTTTCCGGTTTGGTTAAAATTTAAAGGAGGCAAAGGAGTTGCGACTTACCTAGGTGTCATATTAGCACTTTCATATAAATTTTTTCTAATTTTTGGAATTACTTGGCTTGTTTTATCTTTTTTATTTAGATACGCATCATTATCTTCGATCATTTCATCTCTAATTGTTTTTGTTTATTCATATTTTTTTATTAATAATTTTTCTTTAATACTTTTTATTTTTTTCGTAATTATCATTTACACACATCGAGAAAATATAGTTCGATTAAAAAATTCTGAAGAAAGTAAAATTAAGTTATAAGTGCTGTCTTTTCTAGTTTTTAAATAATAAATTTGACAAATTCGTTTAATTTTGAAAATAAACGAATAATGAATTTAGTAATTGTTGAAAGTCCAGCAAAAGCAAAAACAATAAATAAATATTTAGGTAAAGATTATTTAGTATTAGCTAGTTATGGACACATAAGAGATCTACCTTCCAAAAATGGATCTGTAGATCCTGAAAATAAATTTCAAATGGAATGGGAAATAGATTCCTTTTCAAAAAAATATTTAAAAGAAATTACGAATGCTGCTGAAGACTCTGATAAAATTATTCTAGCTACGGACCCTGATCGTGAGGGTGAAGCTATCGCATGGCATGTTAAAGAAGTTTTAGATAAAAAAAAATTATTAAAAGATAAACACCTAGAACGTGTTGTTTTTAATGAGATTACAAAGAAAGCAATTCTAGATGCTATTAAAAATCCCAGAGAAATTCATTTACCTTTAGTCGAAGCTTATCTAGCACGAAGAGCTTTGGACTATCTTGTGGGGTTTAATATCTCACCAATCCTTTGGACAAAATTACCTGGATCAAAATCTGCAGGAAGAGTTCAATCTGTAGCCTTGAAGCTTATAACTGAAAGAGAAAAGGAAATAGAATTATTTAAACCAGAAGAATACTGGACACTTACATCGGACTTTACGAACAAAGATAATAAAAATATTTTCTCAAAATTAAGTTTATTTAATGGAGACAAAATTGAAAAATTTTCTTTCAAAAACAAAGAGGAAATACAAAAAGCAGTTGATGTAATCAATAAATCAAAATTTAAAATTGCTGATGTAAATACTAAAGTATTTAGACGAAACCCCTTAGCTCCTTTTACAACATCAACTTTGCAACAAACTGCTTCGGGACGATTTGGTTTTGGAGCTTCCAGAACAATGCAAATTGCACAACGACTTTATCAAGGAGTAGATATCGAGGGTGAAACCACTGGATTAATTACTTATATGAGAACTGACGGAACTAATATTTCAAAAGAAGCAATTGATGACTTTAGAAAATTCATTGCTGATGATTATGGTGATAAATATTTACCAGACGCTCCAAATAGTTATACGGGGAAGAAAGCTAAGAATGCTCAGGAAGCTCATGAGGCAATAAGGCCAACTAATATAAGCAGGAAACCTTCTGATATTAAAAAATATGTAAATGCAGATCAATTTAAACTCTATGAATTAATTTGGAGTAGAGCCTTATCATCTCAAATGACTCCAGCAGAGTTTGATAGAAATACGATAATTATTTCTTCGAACGATAATAAGATTAATTTTAGAGCTAGTGGCTCTGTCATAAAATTTGATGGGTTTCTTAAAGTGTATCAAGTTCAGGAAACTGACGAAGATGCAAAAAATATTTTGCCTGAGGTCAAAGTTGGAGAAGAAATAAGTATACTTAAGCTTAATGATGAACAACACTTCACAGATCCACCACCTCGATACTCTGAGGCTAGTTTAGTTAAAAAGATGGAGGAATTAGGCATAGGGAGACCCTCTACTTATGCTAGCATTATCTCAGTATTATCAACGAGAAATTATGTCGAATTAATTAATAAAAGGTTTAATCCGACTGATAGAGGTAAGCTAATTTCAGCTTTTTTAGAGAAATTATTCTCTAAATACGTGGATTATAATTTCACTGCAGACCTAGAAAACCAGCTAGATGAAATAACTAGTGGTAAAATTGAATGGGTTCAAGTTTTAGATAATTTTTGGAAAGATTTTTACGAAAATGTTGGAAAAGTTAAAGAAAAGAGAACTAGAGAAGTATTAGACTTATTAAATGAAAGTTTAGGAGCTTTAATATTTGAAAGAAATAATGATGGTAACATTGATAGAAGTTGCAAATTATATAACAAAACATGTGTTTCTGGTGAAGGAACATTAAGTTTAAAAAATAGTTTTAGAGGAGGAGCTTTTATAGGTTGTTCAAATTATCCGGAGTGTAAATTTACTAGACCTTTATCTAAAGCTAAAGCTGCAGCTCAATATAATTTAGCTGAGCCTAAATTACTGGGTCAAAACGATAAAGGTAAAGATATATATTTAAAGAATGGTAGATTTGGCCCCTACTTGCAATATGAAAAAGAAAAAGAAGAATTAGAAACAAAAAAGAAAAAAGGTAGAAAGAAAAAAAATGAGAATGAGCATCTGAAAAATGTATCAATTCCAAAAGGTATTGATGTTGACAGTGTTGATTTAGACAAAGCAAAATATTTATGCTCACTCCCTAAAGTATTAGGACAACATCCAGAAAATAAACAAGATATAACATTAAATTCTGGGAGATTTGGTCCTTATCTTAAGTGTGAAAATAAATCAGCAAGACTTGAAAATGTGGAAGATCTTTTTTCAATTGGTTTAAATAGAGCCATTACATTAATTGCTGAAGCAAAACCAGGTCGAATATCATCCTCATTAATAAAAGATCTTGGAGAACACCCAGAGGATAAAAAACCAGTAAGAATTATGAAAGGTCAGTACGGTCCTTATATAAAATATAAATCTTTAAACGCCACAATTCCAGAAGAGAAAGATCCAAATGAGTTAACTATGGAAGAGGCTTTAATTTTAATAGAAAAAAGAAGAGAATACGATAAAGCTAAAAAAAAAGGTAAAAGAAAATGAGCAAGATTGAAAATAGAATTAAAGAGTTAAATATTAAATTACCAGATCCCAAACCACCAGTTGGAGTTTACGTCGCAACTAAAATTGTTGGAAATTTACTTTTCATTTCCGGACAAATCTCAGCAGATGAAAATTTAAATTTAATAAAAGGTAAAGTTGGAGAAGAATTAACTTTAGATCAAGCTTATAAGGCAGCAGAACGATGTGGTTTAAGCCTTTTAGCACATGCAAAAAAAGCTTGCGATGGTGATTTAGAAAAAATTAAATCTTGTGTAAAATTAACAGGATATGTGAATTCTTCAAATAATTTTACTGATCAACCAAAAGTAATCAATGGTGCATCAGACATTATAGTAAAAATTCTTGGCGATAAAGGGATGCACACAAGGGCCGCGGTAAGTGTAAACAGTCTACCTTTAGGAGTAGCTGTAGAAGTTGATGGAGTTTTTGAAATTAATTAGTATTTGGCCTTCCAACTGAGAAATATTCAATCTTTTTGTTTAACATTTCTTCAGGGTTGTAAAGATTTCTTAAATCATAAACCTTAAAATTCTTTTTCTTATTTAATTTTTTGAAGTCTAAAGACTTAAATTCATCCCATTCTGTCAAAAGAATAATTAAGTCTGAGTCCTTGCACGTATCTTTAATATTTTTCTTAAATTCACAATTTTTAAGTTTTTTAAATTCTTCTTTTTCTCCTGATGGATCGTAATAAGTTACTATTGCACCTTTCTTGCAATAATAAGGAATCATTTTTAAACTTGTGGAATCTCTCATATCATCAGTATTAGGTTTAAAAGTTACGCCTAATATGCCTATTTTTTTATTTCTTAAATTATTCCCTAATATTTGATGAACTCTTTTTGTGAGTAAATTTACTCTTTCTTGATTAGATTTAATTACGGATTTTACGATTGATAAATTTGTTTTAAATTTTTCAGCCGCAGAAACTAGACCTTTTGTGTCTTTAGGAAAACAAGATCCACCATATGCTGGTCCAGCTCTTAAAAATCTACTGCCAATTCTTGAGTCAGAACCAATTCCTAAAGCTACATCTTCAACATCTATACCTGATTTTTCGCATAGATTAGCTAATTCATTTATAAAAGTTATTTTAGTTGCTAGAAAAGCATTTGCTGCATACTTAATTAATTCTGCGCCTCTTCTAGACGTAGTGAAAAATTGAGCACCTTTACTTATTAAAGGTGAATAAAGTTTTTTCATTATATTAAATTCAATTTTATTATTTGAGCCAATTACAATTCTATCAGGATATCTAAAGTCTCTAATAGCTTCACCTTCTCTTAGAAACTCTGGGTTAGATATTATTGAGAAAAGTTTTTTCTTTTTTTTAAGTATTTTTTCTATCTCATCACCAGTACCAACTGGAACTGTAGATTTTGTTACAATAATTTTCTTTTTTTTTGTATGCGAAAGTATTTCTCTAACACATTTATATACAAACGATAAATCGACTTTAAGTGTACCTTTTTTATTTGGTGTTCCAACACATATAAAAATTATATCAGATTCATTTATTGCTTTTTTTAAATCAGTTGTGAAAATTAATCGTTTTGCAATAAAATTTTTTTTTATTAATTCATCTAAACCTGGTTCATAAATAGGTGAAACTCCTGAGTTTAGTTTTTTTATTTTATTTATATCTTTATCTACACAGTAAACTTGATTTCCAATATCAGCAAAACAAGTTCCGCTTACTAAACCAACGTACCCTGTTCCAATCATACATAATTTCATTATTTACCTTTTATTTATTCTTAGACCTGAGTTTATGTAACCCTGTAGTGTTCCACAGTCTAAATAAGTTCCTTTAAAAATATTGCCGTAGAATTTATTATCTTTATTAATTAGATTTTTTATAGCATCAGTAATATGCAACTCTCCCCCTTGACCTGGTTTTAATTTTTTAATTTCATTAAAGATTTTAGAGCTTAGTATATATCTCCCTATTATTGCGAAATTTGATGGCGCTTTTTTGATACTTGGTTTTTCTACAACATCTTTTATTTCAAAATGACTTTTTTTCTTATTTTTAATTGACAAAATTCCCCATCTAGACACTGTCTTTCTTTCTACTCTTTTTGTGGCAATGACAGATCCTTTTGTCTTATTGTGTAATTTAATCATTTCTTTTGAACAGTTTTTTTTAATAATCAAATCATCAGGAAGTAACATCAAAAAATACTTATCTTTTATAAATCTTTGACACTTTAAAACTGCATCACCAGTTCCTTTAGGCTTGTTTTGGTAAACAAATTTTATCATTTTTTGATACTTTTTGATTTTTTTATATTCTTCGACTATTCTTTTATCCTTTTTCTTCTTAATAATTTTTTTATAAAAATTATCATTAAAAAAATATTTTTTTATAGATAGTTTATTTTTAGAGATTATGAATATAAATTCTTTAATACCTGCATCCAGACATTCCTCTAAAATATATTCTAAATTAGTCTTTCCATTAATTGGCAAGAGCTCTTTTGGCATAACACTAGTTAAAGGAAGCATTCTAGTGCCTAGTCCAGCTAAAGGAATAATTGCTTGTTTTATCATTAGATTCTTATAATAGTCATTATCATTACTTAAAGGAAATGAAAATATTTAAAGACAGAAAAAATCTCCAGAGAGAAATTTCTAGTACAAAAGCTATATCATTTGTACCTACTATGGGAGGGTTACATAAGGGTCATATATCTTTGATTAAAAAGTCAAAAAAAACTAAACTTAAAACTCTAGTTTCAATTTTTGTGAACCCGAAACAATTTAATGAAAAAAAAGACTTTAAATCATATCCTAGAAATCAAAAAAAAGATTTAAAGATTTTAAAAAACCTAAAAGTTGATTACTTATATTTGCCTTCAATAAAGGACATTTATGGCTTTAAACCGAAAAAAAAAGTTTTTTTAGATAAATTTTCTAAACAATTATGTGGAAAATATAGAAAAGGTCATTTTCCGGGAGTTCTCAATGTAGTTAATAGATTTTTAGATATTATAAAACCAAAGAAATTATTTATGGGGAAAAAAGATTTTCAACAACTATATTTAGTAAAAAAACACATTATAAAAAGAAAGATAAATACAAAGATTGTAGAATGTGAAACTATTCGAGAAAAAAATGGCGTAGCATGTTCTTCAAGAAATTATAGATTAAATTTAAGAGATAAAAAAGTGGCTTCAAAAATTTACTTTTATTTTAAAAAGATTAAACAAAAGTTTAATTATTATAATCCAAATTTATTAAAAAAAGAGATAATTAAATTAGGTGCAGATAAAATTGATTATATTCAATTTTATAATATTAAAGATTTTAAAAGATCAAAAAAATTCAATAAATATACAAGAATATTTATTGCTTATTATTTAAATAAAGTAAGATTGATAGATAATATTTAATTTAAAAAGTAAAAAGATCCTAAGCCTAGAAAAGAGAGAAACCCAATAACATCTGTAATAGTTGTTACAAAAACACTTGAGGCTAAAGCAGGATCGATATTCAATTTTTTTAGTGATACTGGTACTAAAATTCCGAATAATCCTGCAACAATCATATTTAAGATCATTGATATACCAATTAATAGTGAAAGATTTAATTCTTTAAACCATAATTGAACTATTATCGCAGTTATTATTGCAAAAATTATACCATTTAAAATACCTATCAAAAATTCTTTTCCAACTACTCTATTGAAATTACTTTTTGATAATTCTTTTGTAGCAATTGCTCGTATAGTTACAGCTAAAGTTTGCATCCCTGCGTTCCCACCCATTGATGCAACTATTGGCATAAGAAAAGCTAAGGCAACCATTTGTTCGATTGAAGCTCCAAAAAAACTTATAACCCAAGTGGCAAGCAAAGCTGTGAATAGATTTAATAATAACCAATTGAACCTTCTTTTTGTCTTAAGCATAACACTATCAGTAATTTCTTCATCACCAACTCCTGCTAAACGTAAAGCATCTTCTTCTGCTTCTTCTTGAACAACTGTTACGACATCATCGGCTGTAATCATGCCTACTAATTTGTTTTCCTTATTAACCACTCCAGCAGATACTAAGTTATAATTTTCAAAAGTTAAACCGACCTCCTCTTTATCCATATTTACTGAAATTAAGACTGGCATTTCTCTCATTATAGAATTCATTTTTAAATCTCTTGGTGTTCTTAGCACTCTTGATGAAGGAACAGTTCCGATCGGCTTAAAGTCATTATCTACAATAAATATTTCTAAAAATTCCTCAGGTAAATCTTTATCTTCTCTTAGATAATCTATAGTTTGTCCAACAGTCCAATTACTTGGTACAGCTGTAAATTCTCTTTGCATAATTCTTGCTGCGGAGTCCTCTGGATAACTTAAGCCCTCTTGTAGTAAGAACTTATCTTTTGGAGGAAGTTTTTCTAAAACTTTTTCTTTTACTCCCTTTGATAAATTTTCAAGAATTTTAATAGCATTATCAGACTCCAATCTTTTTATTATTTTGCTAAGAGAATCTATAGAAAGTAATTGTAAAACTTCACTTTGAATTGACTCGTTTAACTCAATAAAAATTTCTGGATCAATATTAAACGACTCAATTTCAATTAATTTATTTCTTGTGTCAGAATTTAAATTTTCAATTAAATTCGCTACGTCTGCCTCGTGCAGGTCTTTTAAAGTTTGATTGATAAATTGTACATTCCTATTCTCAATATTTTGGGTGAAAGTATTGATAAATTCTTTATTAAAATCTAAATTGACTTTTTTTGCTTCTTTTGATTTTGGTAAAGTCATAAATACCTCTATTAGTTTTTTTGAGACTATTAGTCTATATAGTGATAAAATTCAAATTAAATGAGTATAGAAATTAAAATTAGTAAAAAACGTATATCCTATGGAATGGCGATGCTCTATCTCAATAAAAGAGTTGAGGAAGTAAAAAATGGTACAAATAGAGAATTGTTGTGGATCCTAGAACATCCGACTACTTATACAGCTGGCATCAGTTTCAATAAAAAGGAAATAATAGATAAAAAAATAAAAATAATTAAATCAAATAGAGGTGGTAAAATAACACTTCACAACCCGGGGCAAAAAATTATTTACTTTGTCATTAATTTAAACAAAAGAAAAAAAGACATTAGAAAATTTATAAATTCGATAGAAAAAAGCATAATACAATTTTTAGAAAATTATAAGATAAACGCAAAAAGTGATAAAAAAAATATAGGAATTTGGGTAAAAGATAAAAAAATTGCAGCAATAGGTATTAGAGTATCTAGATGGGTAGCCTATCATGGTTGTTCGATAAATATATCTAATAATTTAAATCAATATTTGAAAATTAATCCCTGTGGTTTGGATAATAAAAAAGTTACCTCGATTTTAGAATTAGTTTCAGTAAAGCCTAAAAAGTTTGAGGATAATTTAGCAAATATTTTTATTAAAAATATCAAAGATATTTAGAAATATTTTTTTAAAAAATCTTCAAATAGATTATTATATTTTGCTTTAAAATTATATTGAATATTATTAATCATAAATTTTATCTTATATGCATGTAACATAAGATTTTTAGTCTTTATTCTTTTTTTGTCATTTAAAAAATATTTATCGTCTCCTATTATCGGGTATACAATATTAAGTAATTGTTTCCTTAATTGATGTTTTCTTCCAGTTATTGGATTTAATTCTAAATAAGAATAATCATTATTAGACTTAATAATTTTAAGATTTGATATTGCCTTTTGAAAAATCTTTTTATTATTTTCATAATTAATTAAATCATCTTTCATAACTTTTATAGATTTGTTAACTTTCCCATACACTATCGCTAAATAAGTTTTATGAATTTTCCTTATCCTAAAAAGAGAAGTAAATAATTGAGCATATTTTCTATTTTTAGCAATTATCAAAACTCCAGAGGTCTCCTTATCTAATCTATGAACGATAAAAGGTTTTGAGTTTTCAAAATATTTTGTGCTTTTTAATATATCTATAATGTTTTTAAATGATTTAGTTCCTGATTGAACTGGTATTCCTGTTGGTTTGTTTATTACTATAAAATTTTCATTATCCTCTATTACATAATCATCGTACGCGCCAATTTCTCTCTTTTTTGGAAGATATTTAATCTTTTTTTTTTTATCTGCAGGTTTAAATTTAGAAATATCATAAATCTCGATCAAATCACCAGTTTGAAGTCTATAAGATGATTTAGTTTTTTTTTTATTAACTTTTATTTTATTTTGCCTCAGTATTTTTTCTAACAAAGAATGGGGTAAATCAATAATTTTTATTTTAAACCATTTATCAAGACGTGAGTCATTAAAATCATCTTTAACAATATATGATTTAAACATGAGGGCTTAATTTATTTACTTGCTGCTTTTGACTCTGGCTGAGTTTCTTTTTTTTTATTTTTTGTTTCTTTTTTTTTTGGTTTATCAATTTTTTTTGCTTCAGGGTTTCTGTCAACTAGTTCTATAACTGCCATAGGTGCGTCATCACCAGTTCTGAAACCAGCTTTTAAAACTCTAGAATATCCGCCTTTTCTAGCACTGTATCTCTTAGAGAGTTCTTCAAATACTTTAGTAACAGATTTTTTATCTTGTAGTTTTGAAAATAGCCTTTTTTTGTTACTTAAAGCATTTTTTTTACCTATAGTTATGACTTTATCTATTTGAGGTTTTAATTCTTTAGCTTTAGGCAAGGTAGTAATTATTTGCTCGTATTTGATAAGAGAATTAAGCATGTTTTTAAATAATGCTTTCCTGTGTTCTCCTGATTTATTTAACTTTCTATAACCTAATCCGTGTCTCATTAATAATTATTCTCATCTAGTTTCTTCGATAATTCAGCGATATTATCTGGAGGCCAATTAGGTATTTCCATACCCAAATATAATGACATAGTATTCAGAACTTCTTTTATTTCGTTAAGAGATTTTCTACCAAAGTTGGGAGTTCTAAGCATCTCCGGTTCAGTTTTTTGAACTAAATCTCCAATATAGATTATATTATCATTTTTAAGACAATTCATAGATCTTACCGAAAGTTCCAATTCTTCAACTCTTTTTAATAAATTTCTATTAAATTCAGGTTCGCTAGATTTAACTTCTTTTACAACTTCTTGAGGATCCTCAAAATTAACAAACATTGATAATTGATCTTGAAAAATTCTTGCAGAGTATGCAATTGCATCTTCAGCATCAACTGTACCATTAGTTTCCACTGTCATAATTAATTTATCGTAATCTAAAGCACTACCAGCTCTTGTATTTTCTACTGAATAAGAAACTTTTTTTACAGGACTAAATAAGGAGTCAATTGAAATGAGTCCTAACGGACTCTCATCTGATTTATTTTTGGGAGCTTGTACGTAGCCTTTTCCGGTACTAACCATCAATTCCATGTGAAAATTAGTTTTTTCATCCAAATTACAAATAGTTTGATCTGGATTTAATATTTCTATTTCAGGAACTATAGTAATGTCGCTTGCTTTAACTTCTTTTGGGCCTTTAATATCTAAAATAATTTTTTTTGGATTTGAAGTAGAAGATTTGATTGCAAGATTTTTAACGTTTAAAACTATATCTGTCACATCTTCTCTAACACCTTTAATAGATGAGAATTCATGTAAAACACCGTCTATTTGAATTGCTGTGACTGCTGCACCCTGTATGGATGAAAGAAGTATTCTTCTTAATGAATTACCAATAGTTTGTCCAAAGCCTTTTTCTAGTGGTTCGGCTACAACTTTTGCAACAGTTTTGTCTTCATTACTAGTTATATCTAGCTTGTTAGGTTTAATTAAAGCTTTCCAATTTTTATCTATTATATTTGTTGTTGTTTGCATTTATACTCTCCTTCTTTTTGGTGGTCTTGCTCCATTGTGTGGCATAGGTGTTGTATCTTTTATTGATAAAATTTTGAAACCTCTCGACTGTAAAGATCTTAATGCAGTTTCTCTACCTGAACCTGGGCCTTTGACTTGAACTGTAAGAGTTCTTAGTCCTTGTTCATAAGCTTTTGCCCCAGCATCATCTGCAGCTACCTGTGCAGCATATGGTGTTGATTTTCTAGATCCTTTAAAACCTTTTGCTCCGGCAGAAGACCATGAAATAACGTTGCCACTTTCGTCAGCAATCGAAACAATAGTATTATTAAATGTTGAATATACGTATGCTATACCAGATGAAATATTTTTCTTTATTTTCTTTTTTTTTGGCTTTGTAATATTTTTTTTAGTTTCATTTTTCTCAACTTTTGTATTTTCAGTTTTTTCGATTTTCTTATTCATAATTATTTTTTAAGAGGAGTAAGTTTTTTCCCAGCTATAGCAATTGCTTTTCCTTTTCTAGTTCGCGCGTTGCATTGAGTTCTTTGTCCTCTGACAGGTAATTTTTTTTTATGTCTTGTTCCTCTATAACAAGCCAAATCTACTAACCTTTTGATATTTACTGATACTTCACGCCTCAAATCTCCCTCAACTTTATGATTTGCGTCTATATATTCCCTAATCTTTAGAACTTGCTCCTCAGATAATTCATTAACTCTTTTTGAGGGGGGTATATTAAGTTTTTTGCAGATACTTTTTGATGAATAAAGACCTATTCCATGAATATAGGTTAAAGCTATACTAACTACTTTGTTTTGTGGAATGTTAATTCCTGCTATTCGAGCCATATACTAAATGAGTGTTTATTCTTGCGTATTTATATTGTGTAATCATTTAAAGTCAACCCTTGATCGCCTCTAATATGCCGCTAATTTCAATATTAATTTCTGATATACTAGCCTCTCCGTTTATTACTCTAAGTAAATTGGAGTGCTTATAATAATCTATAACTGGCTCAGATGACTCTTCATAAGTTTTGTATCTTTTAATCGCAATTTGCTCATTATCATCTACTCTTTTTTCTTGAGATTGTCTTTCTAGAATTCTTTTTTTTACTGTTTCTAAACTTACAGAAAGTTTTAATACAGTGTCAATTTCTTGACCATATCTTTTAAGTAACTCATCCAGATTCTTAGCTTGATTTAATGTTCTAGGGTAACCATCAAAAATGATTTTACCTTTATACTTATCATTAGAGATAAAATTTTCTATCAAATTTCCTACAATTTGGTCGGAAACCAATTCACCAGAATTTATAATTGATGATATTTTTAAACCTAATGAAGTTTTGTTTTTTATTTCTTTACGTAATAAATCTCCAGTTGAAAGTTGGTATAATTTAAATTTCTTTACTATATATTTTGATTGGGTTCCTTTCCCTGCGCCTGGTGGGCCGAAAATTACTATATTCATTTTATTTTATTTTCCGAACTTAGTTTTTTTAATTAGAGACTCGTATTGAGAGCTCATCAGCCTTGTTTGAACTTGTGTTACAGTATCCATAGCAACTACTACTACAATTAAAATAGAAGTACCACCTAAGTAAAAAGGAATTGGATATTTAGCGATTAAGAATTCGGGCATCAAACATACAAAAGTTAAATATAAAGCTCCAACAGTTGTTAATCTCATCAAAATTTCGTCTATATATTCAGCAGTTCTCTCTCCAGGTCTTATACCTGGCACGTAGCCTCCATATTTTCTTAAATTTTCTGCAGTTTCTTTTGGATTAAAAACAATAGATGTGTAAAAAAAAGAGAAAAAAATTATTCCTGAAGCATACAGTAACATATAAAGTGGTTGTCCTTGTGTAAATAATGAGGAGATTTTAATAAATGAATCTGACTCTGCAAATCCAAAATTAGATATTGTTATTGGGAGCAATAGTAGCGCAGATGCAAAAATTGCTGGTATAACTCCAGCTGTATTTATTTTTAATGGAAGATGTGAGGATTCTCCCCCGTACATTTTATTTCCGACTTGGCGTTTAGGGTAATTTATTAAAATTTTTCTCATTGCTCTTTCGAAAAAAACTATGAATAAAACTGTCAAAATAACTAGAATAAAAATTCCTACTATCATCAAAGCAGATAACGCTCCTGTTCTACCTAGCTCAAAAGTAGAAGCTAAAGCTCTAGGGATTTCAGCAACTATTCCAGAGAAAATTATTAATGAAATTCCGTTTCCAACACCTCTTAAAGTAATTTGTTCTCCTAACCACATTAGAAAAGTGGTGCCAGCTACCAGGGAAATAGTGGTCACAATTCTAAATGATAATCCTGGTTCAATTACTAAGTTGCCAGCATTTTCCAAACCAACTGATACGCCATAACCTTGAAGACATGCAATTAAAACAGTTCCGTATCTAGTTATTTGAGTAATTTTTTTTCTTCCTATTTCACCTTGTTCTTTTAAATTCTTAAAATAATCAGAGACACCAGTTAATAATTGAACAATAATAGAAGAGGATATGTAAGGCATAATCCCTAAAGCAAAAATTGCCATCCGTGTAACAGCGCCGCCCGAAAACATATTAAACATCCCTAAAAGACCTTTTTGACTTGAAGCCATTATTTCTTTAAGAGCAGAAGGATCTATACCAGCAAGCGGTACATAAGTTCCTAGCCTATATACTGTCAAAATTATAATTGTAAAAAATATTCTATTTTTTAAATCTTTTGCCTGACTAAAGGCACCTGCTGTATTAATAGTCTCACTTGACATTTTTACCTATTATTTAATCAAATTTAATTTGCCACCAGCTTTTTCTACTTTTTGCAAAGCTTGTTTGGATGCAAAATTTGCGGTTATCTGAATATTTGTTTTAATTTCTCCTGAACCTAGAATCTTTAATTTAGAATACTTTTGATTAATTAATTTTTTATCTTTTAATATCTTAAGGTCTAAAACAGTTGTTAACGCGTTTTGTTTTTTATCTAAAATTTTCTGTATTTTTGATAAGTTAAGTATTGCAGTACTATTTGTTTTTAATGATTTAAAACCTCTTTTTGGCAACCTTCTATAAAGCGGCATTTGACCTCCTTCAAAACTTTTAATTGCAACACCCGATCTGGATTTTTGACCCTTGTGTCCTCTAGATGAGGTTTTTCCTTTTCCTGAGCCAATACCTCTACCTAATCTAATCTTTTTTTTATTAATTTTTGGTAAATTATTTAATTCCATTATTTTGCCTCTCTTTGAATTACGACCTCGGATATTTTTTTTCCACGTATCGCTGATAAAGTTTTTGGAGAATTTTGGGATTTTAATCCATTAATACAAGCTTTCAATACATTATGTGGATTAGCTGATCCTAAAGACTTCGCTACAACATCCTGTATTCCTAATACTTCACAAACTGAACGGATGGCTCCTCCCGCGATAATACCTGTACCTGCAGGAGCGGACCTTAAAAAAACTTTTCCGGATCCATTTTTACCATTAACATCGTGATGAAGTGTTCTTCCTTCTTTTAAAGGAATCTTTATTAAATTTCTTTTTGCTACCTCGGTAGCTTTTTTAATTGCGTCTGGAACTTGTTTTGATTTACCTTGACCTATGCCAATTGATCCCTTCTGGTTACCAACAACTACTAATGCTGCAAAACCAAATCTTCTTCCGCCTTTAACAACTTTTGTAATTCTGTTAATAGCAACAAGTTTTTCTTTTATATCACTTTCAGTTTTTTTATTTTCAGCCATTAGAATTTTAGTCCATTTTTTCTTAGTATTTCAGCAAACTGTTTAATTCTTCCATGATATTTATATGCTCCTCTATCAAAATAAACATCGCTTATATTTTTTTTTTTAGCTCTTTTAGCTAATATTTCGCCAATTAAATTAGATTTATCCATTTTTTTTGCTTTTTTTGCTCTTAGTTCTTTTTCAGTAGATGATGCTGAGACTATCGTTTTATTTTGCTTATCATCAATTATCTGTGCTGACAAATTATTAAGAGATTTTGAAACAGTTATTCTTAATCTGTTTGTGTTTTTGTCTTTGAGTTTTTTTCTATTTCTTAATTTTCTTTTAATTTTACTTAAATTCTTCATTATTTTTTCTTTCCTTCTTTACGTAGCACAAATTGACCTTTTTCTTTTATACCTTTCGCCTTATATGGTTCGACTGGTTTTAAATTTTTAATATCAGCTGCAATTTTTGATACTAATTCTTTATCAACTCCGCTAATTTTTATTATAGTTTGCTTTTCTACAGCAATTTTAATTTCTTTTGGTATGTCAAAATTAACTTCATGACTAAAACCAATTTGTAAATTAAGTATTTGGCCTTTTAAATTTGCTCTAAATCCTACTCCGCTTAATTCCAAAATCTTTTCGTGACCTAGCGTAACACCTTTAACAGCGTTATTTATTAAACTTCTGTATGTACCCCACATTATAGAGGTTTTTTTATCTATAGATTTTTGGATTGGTGAGATTTGGAACTCATTTTCGCTTACTTTAGATGAAAATATTTTATCATTGATTGACAATTTTTTTGAGCCCTTAGGACCTGTGATAGTTAAACTAGGACCTTCAACTTTTATTGAAGAGTCTTTTGGTAATAAAATATTTTTTTTTCCTAATTTTGACATTAAAACACCCTACAAATTATTTCTCCACCAACATTATTTTTTCTAGCCTCTGTATCGCTCATTACACCTTTGGGTGTTGAAAGAATAGCTAGTCCTAAACCATTCATAACTTTTGGAATACTAGTAGCCCTCGAGTAAACTCGTCTACCAGGTTTTGATATTCTTTTAATTTCTTTGATGACTGGGTCTCCTTCATAATATTTTAATGTAATTTTTAATGTTATTTTATTATTTTCATTTTTTTCAATAAAATAATCATTGATGTATCCTTCTCTTTTCAAAATTTCTAATATATTTCTTCTAAAATTTGATGAAGGTATTTCAATTGAATTTAAAGATCTTAATTGACCATTTCTAATTCTTGAAAACATATCGCCTACTGGGTCTGTAAATGTCATAATCCTCCTACCAACTTGATTTTGTTATCCCAGGAATCTTCCCTGATGAAGCCATATCTCTTAACGCAATTCTAGATATCTTCAATTTTCTATATACTCCGTGAGGCCTACCTGAAACCTCACACCTGTTTCTTACCCTTATTTTTGCTGAGTTTTTCGGTAATTTATTCAACTTTAACTGTGCCTCAAATCTTTCTGATAATTCTAATTTTTTATTATTAATAATCTTTTTCAATTCAGCTCTTTTTTTTTCATATCTCTTAACAAGCTTCATTCTTTTTAAATTTTTTTGTATTGCACTTTTTTTTGCCATTATATCCTCAATTTTTTTTTGTTATTAAAGGGAAATTAAATTCTTTTAAAAGCTCTAACGTTGCCTCTTTACTTTTGCTCGATGTAACAATTGTAATATCTAAGCCTCTTATTTTTTCTACTTTATCAAAGTTAACTTCTGGAAAAACTATATGCTCTTTGATCCCAAATGAATAATTGTATGAACTATCTATACCTTTGGAAGGCAAACCTCTAAAGTCCTTAATACGAGGTAAAGCAATATTTACTAATCTATCTATAAACTCGTACATTCTATGAGATCTTAAAGTAACTTTAACACCTGCGCTAGAGTCTTTTCTTGTTTTAAAATTTGAAATTGATTTTTTAAACTTTGTAATTATCGGCTTTTGTCCAGCAATTAAAGCCATATCATCAACACAAGATTTAAGCTTTTTGCTGTCAGACGCATCCTCACCAAGACCCATATTTAAAACAATTTTTTGAATTTTTGGGACTTCATGCTTGTTTTTCAAAGATAATTTACTCATTAATTTTAGAATTATCTCTTTATCGTAAGCTATTTTTAATCTTGGTATCATTTATTCCCTTTAATTTTTTTTTCTTTTTTTTTATCATCAATACTTTTAACGTTAGATAGATGTATAAAATTTTCTTTTGAAATTATTCCACCTTTATTTTCTTTTGTTGGCTTCAAATGTTTTTTAATCATATTAATTGATTTAACTTTAATTTTATCAAATTTTCTATTTATCTCTAAAATTTCACCTGTTTTACCTTTGTCTTTTCCAGTTATAATCTTTACTTGTGTTCCTTTTTTAATCATTATTTATAAAACCTCCGGCGCTAAAGAAATAATTTTTGTATGGCCTTTTGATCTCAGCTCTCTAGTAACTGGTCCAAATATTCTAGTTCCAATCGGTTCACCTTTATCATCAGTTAAAACAACAGCGTTTTTATCAAACTGAACTTTCGATCCATCATTCCTGTAAATTTCTTTTCTTGTTCTTACTACTACGGCTTTGTGCACTGCTCCTTTTTTTACTTTTCCCTTAGGAATAGCGTCTTTAACACTGATAACTATTAAATCTCCGACTGAGGCGTATCTTCTTTTAGATCCGCCTAAAACTTTTATGCACTCTACTCTTTTAGCACCAGTGTTATCAGCTACAGTAAGTTCTGTTTGTATTTGTATCATTATTCTATTACCTGCCAAGTTTTCTTTTTTGATATTGGTTTACATTCTTGAATAGAAACTACTTGTCCTTCCTTAAATTTATTTTTTTCATCGTGTGCATGATATTTTTTTGATCTCTTAATAATTTTTTCATAAAAAGGGTGTTTAAACTTTCTAGTAACTTGCACTACAATTGTTTTGTTGTTTTTAGCACTAGTGACGGTTCCTTTTAATATTTTTTTTGTCATTTTGTATTTTTTATTGTTGTATAAAGTCTAGCTATACTTTTTCTAATTTGGTTAAATTGAGCTGGGTTATTTATTTGATTATTTACTTTTTTAAATCTTAGATTAAACAAATCTTTTTTTAAAGCTTGAATTTTTTTTTCAGACTCATTTGTTGTCAATTTTTTTTCAGTTTTTTTTTTCATATTTTATCTTTTTATAAATTTAGTTTTAACAGGTAATTTCGCTGAAGCCTTATATAATGCTTCTCTAGCTACATCTTCAGAAACCCCATCGATTTCAAAGATTATTCTACCTGGTTTTACTCTACATGCATAATATTCTGGTGATCCTTTTCCTTTTCCCATTCTTACCTCAGTTGGTTTTTTTGAAACTGGAATATTTGGGAAGATTCGTGTCCACACTTTACCTGTTCTCTTCATGTATCTTGTTAAAGCTACACGTGCTGCTTCGATTTGTTTACCAATAATTCTCTCAGGTTGAGTTGCTTTTAAACCGAATTGCCCGTAATTCAATTTTACAGCTCTTGAAGCACTACCATGAATTCTTCCTTTAAAAGCTTTTCTATATTTAGTTCTTACCGGCTGTAGCACTTTTTACCCTTTCCTTTTTTTCTTTTTCCACGTCCTTGGCCATTAGCTCACCTTTATAGATCCAAACTTTAACACCAATTATTCCATAGGTTGTCAAAGCTTCAGCAAAACCATAATCTAAATCAGCTCTTAAAGTATGTGAGGGTATACTTCCTTCTCTTAACCATTCTGTTCGAGCTATTTCGTTACCTGCTAATCGACCGCTCACCATTACTTTTATCCCTTTTGCGTTTAATCTCATTGCTGACTGCATTGCTCTTTTCATCGCCCTCCTGTAAGCGACTCTTTTTACTAATTGTTGGGCAATATTTTCGGCTACTAAATTAGAGTTCAGTTCTGGTTTTTTAATTTCTTTAATATTGATATTCACATCACTATCTGTAATTTTCATTATATTCTTTTTAATTTTTTCAATATCAGCGCCTTTTTTTCCAATTACAAAACCTGGTCTAGAAGTATGTATTGAAACTGTACATTTTTTTGAAGATCTTTCGATTATAATTTCAGAAACACCAGAATTAGTTATATTCTTTTTTATATATTTACGAATTTTAAAATCTTCAATTAAATATTTTCCAAAATCTCTTTTTTTAGCAAACCAAGTTGAGTCCCATCCTCTATTAATTCCTAATCTTAGTCCTATTGGATTTATTTTTTGTCCCATTACTTGCTTCCCTTCTTAACTTTTTTTTCCTCTAAAATTATTGTAATTCTACTGAATGGCTTTTTAATTGGGCTAGCTCTTCCTTTTGCTCTGGGCCTATATCTCTTCATTACTAGTGATTTACCCACATAAGCTTCTTTAATAAATAAGTTATCTATGTCAAATTGATTATTATTTTCTGCATTAGAAATAGCAGATTTAACTGTTTTGCTAACGTCTCTTGCAATTCTCTTTCTTGTAAATTCTAAATCTCTTAATGCTATGTCTGCTTTTTTTCCTTTAATAAAATTACAAACTAAAGCCAGTTTTCTAGGGCTCGTTCTAACATTTTTATTTATAGCTTTTACTAACAAGTTACTTTTTTCCATTATTTTTTATCTCCGGCAGCAGGTTTGGTTTCTGCAGCTGCTGTAGCGGCTGCTTTTTTATCTGCAGGTGTATGACCTTTAAATGTTCTTGAAGGCGCAAACTCTCCAAGTTTATGACCTACCATTTCTTCAGAAATTGTAATTGGAATAAAACTTTTTCCATTGTGAATCATAAAACTATGACCGACAAAATCCGGGATAATCGTTGAATTTCTTGACCAAGTTTTAATTGGTTTTTTATTAGGAGAGCCCTTTAGTTTGTCTATCTTTTTTAATAGACTCGGATGTACAAAAGGTCCTTTCCAAATTGATCTGGTCATTATTTATTCCTTTTCTTTCTTCTAGTGATTATAAACTTGTCACTCCTTTTTGGTCTTCGAGTTTTTAGTCCTTTAGCAGATTGTCCCCATGGTGATACTGGGCTTCTTCCACCAGAAGTTTTACCTTCTCCCCCTCCATGAGGATGGTCAACAGGATTCATGGCCACACCCCTTGTCTGAGGCCTCTTTCCTCTCCATCTATTTCTCCCTGCTTTACCAATTTTGATATTTTTTTGATCAGAATTAGAAACAACTCCAATAGTTGCTTGGCATGAAACGCTCACTTTTCTCATTTCTCCAGATGAAAGTTTCAAAATCGCATAATCTCCATCATAACCAGATAAAGTTATGGAGGAACCAGCTGATCTTGCTAATTTTGCGCCATTTCCCGGTATTAGTTCAACATTATGTATGGCAGTACCGGGAGGTATATCACTAAGTTCTAGCGAGTTTCCAACTTTAATTTCGACATTTTTTCCAGACTCGACTTTATCTCCTTCTTTTAGACCTTGCGGACAAATAATATATGACTTTTCTTTATCAGTATAATTAATTAAAGCAATATAAGCAGTTCTGTTAGGATCGTATTCAATTCTCTCAACTGTTCCTTTAACATTTTTCTTTTTTCTGTAGAAATCGATTATTCTATATTTGTGTTTGGATCCACCTCCAATATGTCTAGAAGTTATTCTACCATTATTATTACGACCACCAGTAAAATTTTGTCCTTTTGTCAATGGTTTATAAGGTGCTCCCTTCCATAACTTGCTTTTATCAATTACAACTGTGCCTCTAGTTGATTTAGTGTAAGGTTTAAAAGTTTTTAAAGCCATAAATTAAATACCAGTTGTAAGATCAATGCTTTGACCTTTTTTTAAAGTTATTATTGCTTTCTTGTAACCACTTTTGTACGATTTTTTACCTTGTTTCATTTTAATTTTAGTTTTCTGATTAATTATATTTATTTTTACTACATTAACCTTAAATATTTTTTCAATGTTTTTTTTTATAGATTTTTTGTTAGCTTTATTGTGAACTTTGAAAACTGTTTTATTTTGTTCAGATAAAATAGTCGCTTTTTCTGTTATTATTGGACTTCTAATTGAGTCTGTGTAGTTAATTTTTTTCATTTAAAACTCTTTCTTGTATTTTTTTTGCAGATGTAGAAGTTATGATTAAATTTTTATATTTAAAAATATCATAAATATTTGCTCCGTTGTGCTTTATAATTTTAATATCTTTAATATTCCTAGCTGATTTATTTATATTTTTAATAGACTCATCGTCAGATATTATTAGAGAATTTAATAACTTATTTTTTGTTAAGAATTTATAAAAGTCTTTTGTTTTTTTTATTTCTTTCTTTACATCTTCCATAAAAAATAAAGTTTTATCTAAATTTTTTTTTGACAAAGTTTGAGCTAATGCTGCTTTTCTAACTTTTTTGTTGATTTTTTTAATTTTATAGACTGATCCTTTCGGGCCATGTGCTACGCCTCCACCTACAAATATTGGAGCCTTTTTACTAGCGTGTCTTGCGCCACCACTTCCTTTTTGAGCAACAATTTTTTTTGTCGATCCTCTAATTTGATTTCTTTGTTTAGTTTTTGCAGTTCTACTTTTTGAGTGGTTTAATTGCCAATCAATTACATATTTAATCATTTTATGATTAACTTTTAATCCTACTAATTTTTCTGAAATCTCAATTGAACTAGAAGATTGACCTTCGACATTTAATAGAGGAAGTTTCATTTATTTCTTCCCTTTCTTTGCTGTTGCTGCTTTTAATTTTGCTGCATGTTTCTCTTGTATTGTCTTTCTTGAAATCTTTTTCACTGACTCTCTCAAATAGACAATTGAGTTTTTAGACCCTGGAATTGAACCCCTCAAATAAATTAGATTATTGTCAAGATCTGATCTAATTACTTCTAAATTCAAAATAGTTCTAGATTTATCACCCATATGCCCAGCCATTTTTTTTCCTTTGAAAACTTTACCCGGATCTTGGCGCTGCCCTGTTGAACCATGAGATCTGTGAGAAACTGAAACACCATGAGAAGCTCTTAAACCACCAAAATTCCATCTTTTCATAACCCCGGCAAATCCTTTACCAATTGTTTTAGACCTAACATCTATAAATTTTTTATCTTTAAATATCTCTAAACCTATCTCATTCCCTTCTTTGTATTCTGTGTTATTTTCAACTCTGTACTCCTTAAGAATTTTTTTTGGTTCTGTATTTTTTTTTGCAAAGTATCCTTTCATCTGTTTGGTTAATTTTGAATTTTTTAATCTAAAGAAACCAATTTTTACTGCGTTATACCCAGCTTTTTCTTTAGAAATAAGATCCAAAACCCTTCCTTTTTCAATTTTTACAACAGTCACGGGCACTGACTGACCTGTTTCTAAAAATTCCCTAGTCATTCCAAGTTTAGTTCCTATTAATCCGATACTCATAATTAAATTTTTATCTCTATATCCACTCCAGAAGCTAGATCTAATTTCATTAAAGCTTCAACGGTTTGTGGGGTTGGTTCAATTATATCAATTAGTCTTTTATGAGTTCTTGACTCAAATTGTTCTCTACTTTTTTTGTCAATATGTGGTGATCGTAAAACTGTATATCTCTCAATTCTAGTTGGTAATGGGATTGGGCCCTTAACCTGAGCTCCTGTTCTTTTGGCAGTATTTACAATCTCTTCGGTAGATAAATCCAGTATTTTGTTATCGTAAGCTTTGAGATGTATTCTTATATTTTGATTTTCCATAATTAAGCTAATTTTTTTGTAACTTCGTCTTGGACATTTTGAGGTACTTTATCATAATGACTGAACTGCATTGTATATTGAGCTCTGCCTTGAGTTGATGATCTCAAATTGTTAATATATCCGAACATATTTGCTAAAGGAACAACAGCATTAATGGCTGTCGCGTTACCCCTAGACTCAGTCGATCCAACCTGTCCTCTTCTACTGTTTAGATCGCCAATGACATCTCCCATAAATTCCTCTGGTGTTACTACCTCAACTTTCATCATTGGTTCTAAAAGTTTTAAAGTCGCTTTTTGGCAAGCTTCTTTAAAACATGCTCTACTTGCTATCTCAAAAGCTAAAACACTAGAGTCAACATCATGATGTAATCCATCTAAAATTTTAACTTTGTAATCAATAATTGGAAATCCTGCAAGAATCCCACTATCCGAAACGCTTTCAACGCCTTTTTCTACCCCTGGAATAAATTCTTTTGGTATAGCTCCACCTTTGATCAAATTTTCAACTTCTCTACCTTTTCCTGCTTCTAAAGGCTCTACACTTAACCTAACTTTTGCAAACTGCCCTGCACCACCACTTTGTTTTTTATGAATATATTCCATTTCAGCAGAGCCAAGTATGGTTTCACGATAAGCGACTTGTGGTGCACCAATGTTTGCTTCAACTTTAAATTCTCTCTTCATTCTGTCAACAATTATATCTAAATGAAGTTCACCCATACCTTTAATTATTGTTTGGCCGGACTCCTCGTCGGAAGAAACTCTAAATGAAGGGTCTTCTTTGGCTAATCTTGCTAATGCTTCTCCCATTTTTTCTTGATCTCCCTTAGTTTTTGGCTCAACTGCAATCTCAATTACAGGATCAGGAAATTCCATTGGTTCTAATAAAATTGGATTTTTTGAATCACATAAAGTGTGTCCAGTAATAGTATGTTTTAAGCCTGCTAATGCAACTATATCGCCGGCTGATGCCGATTTAATATCCTCTCTGCTGTTTGCATGCATAAGAAGCATCCTTCCAATTCTTTCATCTTTATCTTTTGATGAGTTTAGGATTGATGTTCCTGCGTTTAAAGTGCCTGAATATATTCTTATGAATGTAAGTGAACCCACAAAAGGATCATTTGCTACTTTAAATGCTAAAGCAGAAAAATTTTCTTTTTCATCAAATTTCATATTAACTTTTTCCTCACTACCGACTTTTGTTCCTTCAATAGAACTAAGGTCACTAGGGCTTGGTAAATAGTCAATAACTGCATCTAGTAGTGGTTGAACTCCTTTATTTTTAAATGCTGAGCCAGTTAAAATAGGAACAAAATCAAAAGATAGTGTCCCTTTACGTATACATTTTATTAATTCGGCTTCAGAAGGTTCTTTCCCCTCTAAATAAGCTTCCATAATTTTCTCGTCTTGCTCAACAGCTGTTTCGACTAATTCTTTCCTATATTTATTCGTTTTTTCTTTGAGATCTGCAGGGATATCAATATATTCAAACTTTGCACCCAAATCTTCATTTTGCCATACAACGCCTTTCATTTTAACTAAGTCTATTACGCCTTTTAAGTCTGCCTCAGAGCCTATTGGTAATTGAAGTGGTAAGGGTTTACAGCCTAATCTTTCTTTTATCATCTCTACACACCTATAAAAATCGGCGCCAGTTCGATCTAATTTATTTACAAAACAGATCCTAGGAACTTTATATTTATCTGCTTGCCTCCAAACAGTTTCTGATTGAGGTTCCACTCCTGCAACTCCATCAAAAACTGCTACAGCGCCATCTAAAACTTTTAACGACCGCTCAACTTCAATAGTAAAATCTACGTGGCCAGGAGTATCTATAATATTAATTCTGTGATCTCTCCAAAAACATGTTGTTGCGGCTGATGTTATTGTGATACCTCTCTCTTGTTCCTGTTCCATCCAGTCCATTGTTGCAGCACCGTCGTGTACTTCCCCAATTTTATGGCTTTTACCGGTGTAGTATAAAACTCTTTCTGTTGTAGTAGTTTTACCCGCATCAATGTGTGCCATGATACCGATATTCCTATATTTATCTAAGGTATATTTAGCCATAAATTTTTACCACCTAAAATGTGCAAAAGCTTTATTTGACTCTGCCATTTTATGTGTATCCTCTCTTTTTTTTATCGCAGAGCCTTTATTTTGTGAGGCATCCATAATTTCTGCATAAAGTTTATCTGCCATAGTTTTATTTTTTCTTTTTCTAGTTGAGTCTAAAATCCATCTTAAAGCTAAAGCTTGTGCTCTTTTTGGTTTTACCTCTACTGGTACTTGGTAAGTCGCTCCGCCGACTCTTCTAGATCTACACTCTAAATTTGGTTTAACATTGCTTATAGCTGAGTTAAAAATCTTTAATGGATCTTCATTATTTTTAGTCTTTATTTTATCCAACGCATCATATAAAATTTTCTCTGCTGTAGTTCTCTTTCCGTCATACATTATTGAATTAATAAATTTTGAAATTATCTCAGATTGAAATTTAGGATCAGGATAAACTTTTCGAATTGGTGCTTTTCTTTTTCTAGACATAAATTATTTTGGTTTTTTTGCACCGTAAAGTGATCTTCTTTGTTTTCGACTTGTAACACCTTGCGTATCTAGGTTACCTCTTAAGATATGATATCTAACACCTGGTAGATCTTTTACTCTACCTCCTCTTAATAAAACAACTGAGTGTTCTTGCAAATTATGACCTTCTCCAGGAATATAAGCAGTAACTTCAAAACCATTGGACAACCTTACTCTTGCAACTTTCCTTAGTGCTGAATTTGGTTTTTTGGGAGTAGTTGTATAAACTTTAACGCACACTCCTCTTTTAAGAGGTTGCTTTTCTAAAGCTGGAACTTTGTTCCTTGCAATAGGTTTAACGCGGCTTTTTTTTATCAACTGATTTATAGTTGGCATAATTATATTTTTGAAATAGAAACGTGAGAAAACCCAGAAATTTTAGTTAGTGTTTAAGGCTTTAAATGCCTCACTTCTAACATTCAAAAATGCCGTAAATTAGCATTGAATTCAAAAAAGTCAATATTTAAAGGATTAATTTGTATTCTTTATGATGTCTGTTCAGGTCCAGTTTGCGCGGTTTCTAGCTGCTGTTTTTTAAGTTCTTCAATTCTTCTTTTGTCTTGTTCTCTCGCTTCTTTATCCCATTCAATTTTGGTTAACCCTGTGCCAGCTGGAACCAGTCTTCCGACTATAACATTTTCTTTTAATCCCTCTAATGTGTCGGTTTTTCCTTTTATAGATGCGTCAGTTAATACTCTAGTAGTTTCCTGGAAAGAGGCAGCAGAAATGAATGAATTAGTTTGTAACGAGGCTTTTGTAATACCTAATAAAACTCTTTCATAACTTGCAGTTTTTTTGTTTTCCTTTTTTAAGTTTTCATTAATTAAATTAATATCAAGAAGATCGATCACTTCACCCGTTAAAAGTTCTGAGTCACCAGGATCTTTAATTTCAACTCTTTTTAACATTTGTCTTACTATAGTTTCGATATGTTTGTCATTTATAACAACACCTTGAAGTCTATAAACTTCTTGGACCTCTGTAACAAAATACTCCGTTAATTTCTCCACACCCAATATTCTTAAAATATCGTGTGGTGCAGGACTTCCATCAAGTAAATACTCTCCTTTTTTAATCTTTTCACCTTGATTAAAATTAACATGTTTTCCTTTCGGAATAAGATAGTTGGAAGTCTCCCCACTTGAAGAAACTATGGAAATTTTTTGTTTTCCCCTAACCTCTTTACCAAATTCGATTACACCATCGTTTTCAGCTATTATTGCGCTATCTTTAGGTCTTCTAGCTTCAAATAATTCTGCAACTCTTGGTAATCCTCCTGTTATATCTTTTGTTTTTGAGGTTTCTTTTGGCAACCTAGCTAGCACATCGCCTGCAGAGATTTTTTGTCCATCTTTCACTGATAAAATCGTATCAGGAACAAGATAATATCTTGCTTCATTGCCATCTGCTTTCTTTATAATTTCTCCTTTTTCATTTCTAAGAGTAATTCTTGGTTTTAATTCTGAATTTTTCAATGACGATTTCCAGTCAGTAACTGATTTTGATGACAAACCAGTAGCGTCATCAAGTGTTTCAGTTAAGGAAGTTCCCTCCATCAAATCCATATAATTAGCGATACCGCTTGTTTCAGCAATTACTGGAAGTGTATAAGGATCCCACTCTGCAATTTTTTTTCCAATATCTACGGTATCACCATCTTTAAAAAATAATTTTGAACCATAATTTACTTTATAAATAGCTAACTGTCTGGCATTTTCATCCTCGATGCTAAGCTGAGTATTTCTTCCCATAACTATCGTATTTTTTTTTGAGTCCTCGATTAAGTTTTTATTTATAATTTTTAATTTTCCTTTACTCTGTGAAATTATTTGCGACTCTTCTTTAATTTGAGCTGTTCCGCCAACGTGGAAAGTTCTCATGGTTAATTGAGTACCAGGCTCTCCAATCGACTGAGCAGCAATCATACCGACAGCTTCACCAACGCTTACTAATTTGCCTCTTGCTAAGTCTCTGCCGTAACTCATCGCACAAACTCCTCTTGTCGATCCACAAGTAATAACTGAATAAACATTCACGGATTTTACCCCTGCAGCATCGATTTTTTCGCAATCGTTTTCATCAATTAACTTCTCTTTTTTAATAATAATTTCTCCTGTTACAGGATTTTTAATATCTTCAGCTATAACTCTTCCTAAAACTCTTTCAGATAAACTTACTAAAATATTTCCACCTTCGATAATTTCAGAAATTGTTACTGAAGACTTTGTCTTACAATCACACTCCTTTTTAGTAATTTGAACATCTTGTGCCACATCACATAATCTTCTGGTTAAATAACCTGAATTTGCTGTTTTTAAAGCTGTATCTGCAAGACCTTTTCTAGCACCGTGGGTTGAGTTAAAATATTCTAGTACAGATAAACCTTCTTTAAAATTTGCAATAATTGGTGTTTCAATAATTTCACCCGAAGGTTTAGCAATAAGTCCTCTCATGCCTGCTAATTGCTTCATTTGTGCTTGAGAACCTCTAGCTCCCGAGTCCGCCATCATATATACCGAGTTAGTTTCAATTCTGTCATTGTCATAAACCTTTTCAGCTGACGAAATTTCTTTCATCATTTCGTTTGCTACTGTATCTGTACATTTTGACCAAACATCAACAACTTTATTATATTTTTCACCTCTCGTTATCAGGCCATCTGAATATTGTTTTTCATATTCTTCAATTTGTTTTTTTGTACTATTTATTAAGTTTTCTTTTGTCTTAGGAATAAGCAGATCATCTTTTCCAAATGAAATACCAGCTTTGAATGCGTGTTTGAAGCCTAAAGTTTTTATTCTATCGCAGAAAATGACTGTTTCTTTTTGACCGCAATATCTAAAAATAGTATCGATAACTTCAGAAACATTTTTTTTAGTTAATAATTTATTAACAAGACTGAAATTAATATCTTTATTTAAAGGTAGTAGATTTGCTAATAAAAATCTTCCCGCTGTACTTGTGTATTTCTCTAATATAATATTACCATTAGAGTCGAGTGTCTTAAATGTAGAAATAATTTTTGAGTGCAAACTAATTGATTTGTTTTCTAAAGCATGTTCAATTTCCTCAACCGTTGAAAATATTCCACTAGGTTTTTTGTCGTTATCTTCTGATGCCTGAGACAGATAATAAATGCCAAGTACAATATCCTGGCTAGGAACTATTATAGGTTTACCATTTGACGGGCTTAGAATATTGTTTGTAGACATCATTAAAACTCTAGCCTCGAGTTGAGCTTCTAAACTCAAAGGAATATGCACTGCCATTTGATCTCCATCAAAATCTGCATTAAAAGCAGCACAGACTAGTGGATGTAGTTCAATAGCATTACCCTCAATCAGTTTTGCTTCGAATGCTTGAACTCCTAATCTGTGTAAAGTTGGTGCTCGGTTCAAAAGAATTGGGTGTTCTCTAATAATATGTTCTAAAGAGTCCCAAACTTCACTTTTTTCTTTTTCAACTAATCTTTTAGCTTGTTTAATTGTTGTAGCCAATCCAAGTTTGTCTAATCGAGCATATAAAAATGGTTTGAATAGCTCTAAAGCCATTTTTTTTGGTAATCCACATTGATGTAATTTAAGTTCGGGCCCCACTACAATTACTGATCTTCCTGAATAATCTACTCTTTTTCCAAGTAAATTTTGTCTGAATCTTCCTTGTTTTCCTTTGAGCATTTCGGCTAAAGATTTTAAAGGTCTTTTACCTGTTCCTGTTATTACTCTACCTCTTCTTCCATTGTCAAACAAAGCGTCAACTGACTCTTGTAACATTCTTTTTTCGTTTCTCACTATTATATCTGGAGCTTTTAGGTCTAAAAGTCTTTTTAAACGATTATTTCGGTTTATAACTCTTCTGTACAAATCGTTTAAATCTGATGTAGCAAATCTACCTCCATCTAAAGGAACTAAAGGTCTAAGCTCTGGCGGGATAACTGGCACTGAAGTTAAAATCATCCACTCTGGTTTATTTCCAGATGAAATGAATGACTCTATTAGTTTTAGCCTTTTAATTGTTCTTTCTTCAGTAACTTTAGACTTAATTTCAGTAAGTGACTCTCTTAATTTCTTTTGTTCTTTTTTCAAATCTAAACTTAAAAGTATTTCTCTTACAGCTTCAGCACCAATACCAGCTGTGAAAGCATCTTCTCCGAATTCTTCTTGTGCTTTTAATAATGACTCTTCTGATATTAGTTGTCCTTTTTTAAGTGTTGTCAGCCCTGGTTCAATTACGATAAAACTTTCAAAATACAAAACTTTTTCAACTTCTTTCAATTTCATATCTATTGATAAAGCAATTCTACTTGGTAAAGATTTTAAAAAACCAAATGTGGGCTACAGGACAAGCTAAATCAATATGGCCCATTCTTTCTCTTCTCACATTCGATTTTGTAACTTCAACACCACATTTTTCACATATGATACCTCTAAATTTCATTCTTTTATATTTTCCACACAAACATTCATAATCTTTAACTGGTCCAAATATTCTTGAGCAAAATAAACCATCTTTTTCGGGCCTAAATGTCCTGTAGTTTATTGTTTCTGGTTTTTTAATTTCTCCATAGGACCATGATTTAATTTTTTCAGGACTAGCTAATGTGATCTTGATGCTATCGAAATTAGTTTCCTGTGTTAAATTTTGATTTTCTAAACTTTTTGATAAACTTTTTTCCATAATTAATTTAACTCTATATTTAATCCTAAAGCTCTAATTTCTTTAACTAACACATTAAATGACTCTGGTACGCCTGACTCAAAGTTATTATTTCCTTTTACTATTGTTTCATAAACCTTTGTTCTTCCCGCTACATCATCTGATTTTACAGTTAGTATTTCTTGTAGAGTATATGATGCTCCATATGCCTCCAAAGCCCAAACCTCCATTTCACCAAATCTTTGTCCACCAAGCTGTGCTTTTCCACCTAAAGGCTGTTGAGTAACTAAGCTGTATGGTCCTGTCGAACGGGCATGAATTTTATCCTCAACTAAATGATTTAATTTTAACATATAGATAATTCCAACTGTCACAGGTCTATCAAATCTCTCACCAGTTTGACCATTCCAAAGATTTGTTTGGCCAGAATTAGGAAGTTCAGCTAAATTCAACATTTCTGTAATATCTTTAGTGCTAGCCCCATCAAATACTGGAGTTGATATAGGAACTCCATTTGAGAGATTTTCCACTAATTCAATTATTTCCTTATTTGTTAATTTACCGACAACATTATTATAATAAGCTTCACCATAAATTTCTTTTAGCTTTTTCTTTATTTTATCAATATTTTGCTCAAAGCTTTTTTGATATTGTTTTATCTGGTCCCCCAACTCAGAACAAGACCAACCTAAATGTGTTTCAAGGATTTGGCCGACATTCATACGGCTAGGCACACCTAACGGGTTCAAAACAATGTCCACGGGTTTACCATTATCCATATATGGCATGTCTTCAACAGGAACAATCTTACTTACAACTCCCTTATTACCATGTCTTCCAGCCATTTTATCGCCTGGCATTAATCTTCTTTTTACAGCGACAAAGACTTTTACAACCTTCATTACTGTGGGTAACAAATCATCCCCTTGTTGTATCTTTGCTACTTTATCATCAAATCTAGCTTTTATATCTTCAGAAGCATTATCAAATTGATTTTTTAATTTTTCTAAATCACTATTTATTTCTTGTTTTTGCATAGAAAATTTCCAAAAATCCTTCAAAGGTAAGTTTTCAAAATCATTCTTATTTAGTGTTGTGCTAGGCTTAAGATTTTTAAATTGTTTTGATATACTTTGACCGTTTAATAAATCTATTGCTCTAAACTTAATATTTCTGTTTAAAATTTCTTCCTCAACTTTTTTATCTTCTTGAACTAACTCAATTTCAGCTCTTTCTATAGCTATAGATCTTTCATCTTTTTCAATACCGTGTCTGTTGAATACTCTTACATCAATTACTACTCCTGCGCTTCCTGATGGTAATTTTAAAGATGAATCTCTTACATCAGTAGCCTTTTCTCCAAATATAGATCTCAACAATTTTTCTTCAGGGCTTGATGACGTCTCACTTTTAGGTGTAACCTTACCAACTAAAATGTCTCCGGGCTTAACTTCTGCTCCTACATAAACAATACCGGACTCATCTAGATTTCTTAAACTCTCTTCGCTAACATTTGGGATATCTCTTGTTATTTCCTCTGCTCCCAATTTTGTATCTCTAGCCATTGACTCATACTCTTCAATATGAACAGAAGTAAACACATCATCTGTCACACATCTTTCAGAAATTAAAATTGAGTCTTCAAAATTATATCCTTGCCATGGCATAAAGGCTACTGTCACATTTTTTCCTAACGCAAGTTCGCCTAATTTGGTTGCTGGACCATCTGCAATAATATCACCTTTTTTTATTTTATCGCCCACTTTAACTAAAGGTTTTTGATTAATACATGTATTTTGATTTGATCTTTGAAATTTTGATAAATTATATATATCTACAGCTGACTGGGATAAATCTGTAACGTCTGTAGCTTTAACTACAATACGCTTTCCATCAATTTTATCTACAACACCATTTCTTTTAGCTACAATTGTAACTCCCGAGTCTAATGCTACATCTGACTCTATACCTGTTCCAACTAAAGGCGACTCTGGTTTTAGCAAAGGAACTGCTTGTCTCATCATATTTGAACCCATCAAAGCTCGGTTTGCATCATCATTTTCTAAAAAAGGTATCAATGCTGCAGCAACTGAAACTAATTGTTTAGGAGAAACGTCAATAAAATCAATATTTTCTTTGTTAGCTAATTCAAAATTTAAATTTTTTCTACAAGGAACCAATTCCTCTATAAAATTACCATTACCATCTATCTTTGAATTAGCTTGAGCAATTGTAAACTTCTCCTCTTCAATAGCTGACAAGTATTTAATCTCTGATGTAACTTTCCCATTTGTAACTTTTTTGTAAGGACTTTCTATATATCCAAATTTGTTAACTCTACAATATGTTGCTAAACTATTAATTAAACCAATATTTGGACCTTCTGGAGTTTCTATAGGGCATATTCTACCATAGTGGGTTGGGTGAACATCTCTAACTTCAAATCCTGCTCTTTCCCTAGTTAGACCTCCTGGTCCTAATGCTGAAATTCTTCTTTTGTGTGTAATTTCTGAAAGTGGATTTGTTTGATCCATGAATTGTGAAAGTTGAGATGTTGCAAAAAAATCTTTTAAAGAAGTAGTTATTGGTTTTGCGTTTATTAGGTCCTGGGGCATAGCTGATTCTATCTCTAAAAATGTAGACATTTTTTCCTTTACAGTCCTCTCCATTCTTAAAAGACCTATCCTAAACTGGTTTTCAACTAATTCTCCCACAGATCTAACTCTTCTATTGCCTAAATGATCTATATCATCAACTTCTCCCTTGCCATCTCTTAAGTCTAGCATGAATTTAATTATTGATATTATATCGTTTGTTTCTAAAATGGTTTTTTTTGAGGAGGTATTCAAATTTAATTTTGAATTTAATTTTACCCTTCCAACTTCAGATAAGTCATACCTCTCTTTTTTAAAATATAAATTATTAAAAATTTCTTCAGCTATCTCAACTGAAGGTGCTTCTCCAGGCCTTAAAACTTTATATATATCACTAAGTGCGTCAGATTTATTTGAATTCTTGTCAATTTTTAATGTTTCTAAAATATATGGGCCTTTATTTATCGGGTCAATATTTACTATATTAAGTTCTTTCTCGTTTTGGCTGATTATTTTTCCAAGTTGTTCTTCTGTCATGTCAAAACCAGCTCCTACGATTATATTACCGTTACTATCTTTTACATCTTTAGCCAAATAACTACCTAACAACTGCTCATTAGAAATTAATATTGACTGAAGACCTTTTTCTTGAAGCTTTTTAGCAATAATGAGATTCAATCTTTCACCCTTTGATAAAACTTTTTTATTATTTTTAGAGTCTATTAAATCGTGTGATAATTTTATTGGTCTTTTAAAATTTTCAGGATTGAAACTTGTTTTCCACGATTTAGTTTCCTGATCAAAAGTATATTTGCTTGTGCTATAAAAAGTTTCAATTATCTTTGTTTTATTATAACCTAATGCAGCTAGAATAGTTGTTATAGGTAATTTCTTTTTTCTATCTATTCTAAAATATAGGATATCTTTTGGGTCAAACTCAAAATCTAACCACGATCCTCTACTTGGTATAATTCTACAATTAAAAAGCAATTTACCACTTGCATGAGTTTTACCTTTATCATGATCAAAAAAAACTCCAGGACTTCGATGCATTTGATTTACAACAACTCTTTCAACACCATTAGTTATAAATGTAGCACTTGGTGTCATTAATGGTAAGTCACCAATGAATACTTCCTGTTCTTTTGCTGAAAGAATTTGTTTTGTATTATTTTCTGCGTCTATATCATATACAACGAGGCGTAATACAGCTTTTAATGCAGCAGAGTAAGATAAGCTTCTTTGTTTGCACTCAATGACGTCAAATTTTGGTTTTTCTAATTTATATGAAACATATTCTAAAGTTGATTTATCATTACCGTCTTCGATAGGAAATATGCTTTTGAAAACTTTATCTATACCTTTTGAAAGCTCGCTAAGTTGATCGTTTAAAGATTTTGACTCAAGAAACTCATTGTATGAATTTTTTTGTACTTCTATAAGGTTTGGGATAGATAAGCCTTCAGCTAATTTTCCAAAATTTTTTCTTATGTTTTTCTTTTGAGTAAAAGATAATTGCATCAAATATATAAAAAAAATATTACAAGTGTTACCTTATAATAAAATGTATTGTCTAATTTTGTTTACTTTAATTCTACTTTAGCTCCAGCTGCCTCAAGTTTTTTCTTAAATTCTTCGGCATCTTTTTTAGCAACACCGCCCTTAATCTCTTTTGGTGCGCCTTCAACTAAATCTTTTGCCTCTTTTAAACCTAAACCAGTTATAGCTCTAACTTCTTTAATTACGTTTATTTTTTTGTCGCCAGCAGCTGCTAAAAAAAGAGAGAATTCTGATTTTTCCTCTCCGGCTGGTGCTGCAGCACCTCCTGCTGGTGCAGCTGCTACCGGTGCTGCTGCCGTAACTCCCCACTTTTCTTCAAGTTGTTTAGACAGCTCGGCTGCTTCTACAACAGTTAAAGTTGAAAGTTCGTCAATAATTTTATTTAAATCTGCCATTATATTTCCTATGAATTATTCTTTTAAACTCTTTGCGCGCGCTAAATTAGCAATTTTTGAGCCAGGTGCAAGTAAAATACTTACTAATTTTTGAGCAGGAGAGGCCAAAATACCCACAATTTTAGCCCTAGCTTCATCCAAAGAAGGTAGTGTGGCTATAATAGACACCTCTTTTTCATCTAAAACTTTACCATCCATAAAGCCGGCAATAATTTTAAGCTTATTATTAGTTTTTGAGAATTTAGTTAATATTTTTGCTGTAGAAATAGGATCTGATGAAATAGCTGCTGCTGTAGGGCCTGTAAAGTATTTTTCTAAATCTTTTTTTTGCGTTTCTTTTAATGCTAACTTAGTAATTCTATTCTTAGTGATCTTAAATATTATACCTTTATCTCTTAATTCTTTTCTAAGTGAGTCAAGTTCATTCACATTAAGACCTTGGTATTGAGCAATCATAACGGACTCATTGGAGGTGAAATTTTTTTTCATTTCCTCAACATAATTTTTCTTTGCTTGTTTGCTCATCATAAGATTATTTAGCTCCAATTTTGTAAGAGATACCCATTGTTGAGGTTAAAAAAATATTTTTAATTAATTCACCTTTTATAGTATCTGGTTTTTCTTTTTTGATACTTTCAATAAAATAATTGAAGTTTTCTAACAACTTATCAGCAGAAAAGCTTTTTCTTCCAATAGTTGATGCTAAATTTCCATCTTTATCGTTTCTTATTTCTACCAGACCAGTTTTTAAATCATTTACTGCCTTAGTAATATCATTAGATACAGTTCCAAGTTTTGGATTGGGCATTAGTCCTTTCGGACCTAAAATTTTTCCGTGTTTTCCAACTTTACCCATCATTGAAGGTGTGCAGATTAATTTTGTAAAGTTAATTTTTCCAGAAGCAACTTTTTCTATTAGATCATCCGATCCAACAATGTCAGCGCCACTTTTCTTTGCTTCTTCAATTTTATCAGGATCACAAAGTACTGCGATTTTTTCTTTTTTACCCGATCCATTAGGAAGCTTTACTACTGTTCTTAAACTGAAGTCGCCACCTTTTGACTGTTTAATATTTATTCGTAAAGAAATGTCGATTGACTCGTCAAATTTTGAGTTAGAGTTTTTTTTAATTAAGTCTATAACTTCGTTTGCTTTAAGTTTTTTTTCTTTCATTTTTGAATTAAGAAGCGATTTATATCTTTTAGATCTTTTTTTCATAATTACTCTTTGACCTCTATTCCCATTGATCTTGCTGATCCACAAATTATTTTAGTTGCTTCTTTTAAATCAAAAGCATTTAAGTCTTTCATTTTTTCTTTAGCTATTGCCTCTGCTTGTTTCATAGTTATAGAACCTGCTACAACCCTACCAGGCTCGCTTGATCCGCTTTTCAGTTTAGCGGCTTCCCGAATAAAATGAGATGCAGGTGGTGATTTTATTATAAAGTCAAACTTTTTATCTTTATAAACAGTAATCACAACTGGAACTGGTTTACCCATAAACGTTTTTGTTTTTTCATTAAAGGCTTTACAAAACTCCATAATGTTAATTCCTCTTTGGCCTAAAGCAGGACCGACTGGTGGTGCTGGGTTAGCCTGACCTCCTTTAATTTGTAATTTTACGTATCCAGTTATTTCTTTTGCCATTTAATTTTTCTCCACTTGGTTAAATTCTAAATCTACAGGAGTAGCCCTACCAAATATAGAAACTGAGACTTTGAGTCTAGATTTTTCTTCATCTATTTCCTCAATTAAACCATTGAAAGATGCAAAAGGACCATCGCATACCTTAACTTTTTCGCCGATTTCGAAACTTTGGCCTATTTTTTGTGTTATAGCACTTTCTGAAACTTGGCCTAGTATTCGTTTTATCTCATTATCTGAAATAGGAGTAGGTTTATCAGCAGATCCTAAAAAACCACTGACTTTTTGTAAATTTTTAATCAAATGATAAATTTGTTTAGTTAGATCTATTTTTATTAAAACGTAACCAGGAAAAAATTTTTTTTCTTTTTTAGTTCTTTTGCCTTTTTTAACCTCTGTAACTTGATGAGTTGGAACTAAGATCTCCTCTAAATTAGAAGATAATTTATTTTTTTTTAGCTCTTCTTTTATAGCTTCTACAACTTTTTTTTCAAAACCAGAGTATGCTTGAACAATATACCAATTCATTTAAAAGCTAATTGTTAATAGGATATTAAGTAAGAACCTTAAAATTTGATCGATAATTAAAAAAAAAATAGCAGCTATTGAGGCTAGTGCAAATACCATCACAGCGCCCATCATTGTCTCTTTTTTTGTTGGCCAGGTTATCCTAAAAGTTTCTTGTTTAACTTCTTGAATAAACCTTAAAGGATTTTTCATATTTTTTCATATTTGGCAGGAGCGGAGGGACTCGAACCCACAACCTCCGGTTTTGGAGACCGGCGCTCTACCAATTGAACTACGCTCCTAAGCGTTTATTTTATAATTTTAGTTACTACTCCAGCTCCAACTGTTTTTCCACCTTCTCTTATCGCAAAATTTAAATTTTCACTCATCGCGATGGGTGTGATTAACTTAACAGAAAATTTACCATCATCACCTGGCATAACCATTTCAGTGCCAGATGGCAGTGTAACTTCACCTGTTACGTCTGTAGTTCTAAAGTAAAACTGTGGTCTGTATTTTGTAAAAAAAGGCGTATGCCTTCCACCTTCTTCTTTTTTTAAAATATAAGCCTGACATTCAAACTCTGTGTGTGGAGTAATAGAGCCAGGTTTACAAAGAACTTGTCCTCTTTCAACATCATCTCTTTCTACTCCTCTTAAAAGAGCTCCAATATTATCTCCCGCCTCACCGCTGTCTAAAAGTTTTCTAAACATTTCTACACCTGTGCAAACTGATTTCTTAGTATCTCTGATTCCTACTATTTCAATTTCTTCACCAACTTTTATTACTCCAGACTCTACTCTACCTGTTACTACGGTACCTCTTCCTGAAATTGAAAAAACGTCTTCGACTGGCATCAAGAAAGGTTTATCTTTCGGTCTATCAGGTTGAGGAATAGTCTCATCTACTGCTTTCATTAATTCCATGATTGCGTTTTTACCTGTAGCTTCGTCTTTT
>CACJFE010000002.1 GCA_902592655.1 uncultured Pelagibacteraceae bacterium
TAAGAGAGATATTTTATTAAAATCTTTAGGCTATGTTCAGGGTGTTGTTGAAAAAAAAAATACACTACCAATCCTATCTAATGTATTAATTGAACTTAAGAATAAAAAACTCCAAATAGTCGCAACAGATCTAGATCTAATTTTTTATGATGAGATTGAAGAAGTAAAAGTTATCACAGAGGGAAGCACAACCACATCAGCTGCAATTCTGTACGATATTTTAAGAAAGATTTCATCAAATTCAGAATTAAATTTTGAGTTAAAATCCGAAAATAAATTGAGTCTTAAAAGCGATAACTCAGATTTTAATTTGCTTTGCCTACCAATTGATAATTTTCCAACTTTTGATAATAATTTTGAAAAAGAGGAATTTGAACTTAGTAATAAGAAGTTTTTAAAACTTTTAAATAAAACGAGGATAGCAATTTCAAATGATGATACTAGGCATTATCTTAATGGTATATTTATCCATTTAACCGAAGCTGGAGGGAAGAATTACCTAACAGGTGTTGCTACAGATAGTCATAGATTGTCCTCTAGTAGTTTAGAAATTGATAGCCCAAGCAACTTTATATCCTTTATATTGCCAAAGAAAACCGTTTTTCAACTATGTTCTTTACTATCTGAAAATGACGAAAGACTTAATATCCAGATTGGAGAAAATAAGATTAAATTTGCAGTAGGTAAGACCACACTAATTTCAAAAGTGATTGATGGTAAATTTCCTGATTATAAAAAAGTAGTGCCTACCAATAATAATAAAGTTTTAACTGTATCAACTAAAGACTTCATTAATTCAATTGAGAGAGTGGCCAGTGTTTCTATAGATCGAAAAGAAGGTGTAAAGCTCAATATAAATAAAGACATCATGCATTTGTCAGTCACAAGCGCAAATTCCGGAGATGGAAATGAAAAGATCAAAGCCGATTTTAACGCAGAAAATCTAACTATAAGTTTTAACTCAAAGTATTTAATCGATATAGCTAATGAAATTGAAGATAGTAATTTAAAAATGAATTTGAAAGATCCTACATCACCGGTGCTTGTTCAAGATAATTCTGATAAAAATAGTTATTACGTAATAATGCCGATGAAAATCTAGCATATCATAAATTTAGAATTTTTTTTTATTTTAGCTTTAAAACCCTTGATATAGAATAATTCTAGCACGGTAAACCTAACCTTGATTTTCTATTAATATTAAAAAATGATATAATTTTATTCCAAAAAAAAATATAATGTCAAAGAATTCTGAATTAAATAAAACCAAATCTTATGGTGCAGACTCAATAAAAGTTCTTAAGGGTTTAGATGCTGTAAGAAAAAGACCGGGTATGTATATTGGGGATACCGATGATGGATCTGGTCTTCACCATATGGTTTTTGAGGTTATTGATAATTCAATAGACGAAGCTCTTGCAGGTCATTGCAAAAATATAATTGTGTCTATCAACTCAGATAATACTATAACTGTCGAAGATGATGGAAGAGGTATACCCGTTGATTTACACAAAAGTGAGAAAATATCTGCAGCCGAGGTAATCATGACCCAATTGCATGCTGGAGGGAAATTTGACCATGATTCCTATAAAGTTTCAGGAGGATTACACGGCGTTGGTGTTTCAGTGGTTAACGCCTTATCTGAAAAACTAAATTTAAAAATTTATAGAGAAGGTAAAGAATATGAAATTAGATTTGAAAACGGTAATTCAATTAAACCTTTAAAACAAGTAGGAAAAACAAAAAAAAGAGGTACGAGTATCTCTTTTTTACCATCAAGAGAGATTTTTTCTTCTATAAAATTCAATTCAAATATTTTAGATAAAAGAATTAAAGAATTAGCTTTTTTAAATAAAGGTATCTCAATAACACTTAGAGATAATTCGTCAAAAAAATTAAAAGAATTTGTACATAAATATGACGGTGGCATTACCGAATTTGTAGAATACATCAATAATAAAAAACCAATTTTACAGAATAAAAACGAAAAAGTGGTGTTTAAAAAGCCAGTTTATGTTACCTCAACTAAAAAAAACGTTGTTGTAGAATGTTCTTTTGAGTGGAACGCAGGCTTTTCAGAAGAAGTTCTACCTTTCACAAATAATATTCCCCAGAGAGATGGAGGAACTCACCTTTTAGGATTTAGGAGTGCGCTTACTAGAGTAATTAACAAATATTCAAATGATAGAAATAATAAAAAAAATAAAATTTCATTATCAGGTGAAGATATTAAAGAGGGATTGACAGCGGTGCTTTCAATTAAGATGCCTGATCCGAAATTTTCTTCTCAAACAAAAGATAAACTAGTTTCATCTGAAATAAGAAATATTGTTGAAAATATTATTAATGAAAAGGTGTCAACGTGGTTTGATCAAAACCCTTCTGTAACAAAAGCTGTAATAGAAAAAATAACTCAGGCGGCAATGGCTAGGGAGGTCGCAAGAAAAGCAAGAGATAGTGTTAGAAGAAAAGGAACTTTTGAACTTTCTGGTTTACCTGGTAAACTTGCAGACTGTCAAATTCAAAAAAGAGAAGGTACCGAATTATTTATCGTTGAAGGAGACTCTGCAGGTGGGTCAGCTAAACAAGGTCGAGTTAGGGAATACCAAGCAGTCTTACCTTTAAGAGGTAAAATATTAAACACTTTTGTAAATGGAAAAAAAAATGGAGAGGACCAATCAACAAAAGCACTTTCAAAAATGATGTCATCAAGTGAAATTGTAACGTTGATAAATGCTCTTGGAACTGGCTCTAAAGATTTCAATATTGAAAACCTAAGATATGATAAGATAGTTATAATGACCGACGCAGATGTTGACGGATCACATATTAGGACACTACTTTTAACTTTTTTTAATAATCATCCATTCAATCAACTGATTGAGAACGGTCATATTTATTTAGCTCAGCCACCTCTATTTAAAATAACCAAATCAAATAAAATTTTCTATATAAAAAATGAAAAAGAATTAGAAAATTATATTTTGAAAACTGGAAGTTTAAATAAAAAGTTGAAAAAAGGATCGGCTGAGTATAATAAATTTTTACAAGATCAAAGAGAAAAGCTTTCTATACAAAGATTTAAAGGATTAGGTGAGATGAACCCAGAGGAACTATGGGAAACTACTCTTAACCCTGAAAATAGAACAATGCTAAGAGTGCAATATTCTAAACTAACCAAAGATAAGTCCAAAGATGATCAAAAAATGATCGAAGTGCTTATGGGAGATGAAGTTGCTCCAAGAAAAGATTTCATTACTAATAATGCATTAGAGGTTATTAATTTAGATATTTAATTTTAATGAACTTTTCTACTCTCTTTCGAACTAAAGAGAATTTAAGCCTAGACAAAAAAACACTTACGATCCTAAGATATATAGCCATTTTTGGCCAGTTTTTAGCGGTTAGCATTGTCTATTATTATTTAGGTTTGCCTTTTCCAATTATAGAGAGTTATCTAATAATCTTATTCGGCTTAGTTACAAATATATATCTTCAAATTGGTATTAAATATAATCAACTTAAAGATTTTTATGCAGCGCCCTTTCTTTTATATGATTTAGTACAACTAAGCGCTTTACTTTATTTAACTGGAGGAATTTTTAATCCTTTTTCTTTTCTATTAATAATTCCAGCCATAGTTTCATCAACATTTTTAAGCATGGGTACTACAATAATTCTAGGTTTAATAACATCATTACTTTTGTTTATCATCTCATTTTTTTATTTACCTTTACCAGGTGAAAATATGAATTTATTACATTTTCCGGATTTTTATAAAATTGGAATTATCATTTCTATTTTGATCGGTTTAGTATTTTTAAGTTATTTCGGAATCCGATTTGCTGGAGAAAAAAAGAAAACAGAAGAAGCTTTTAAAAAACTTCAAGAAGTGATTTATAAAGAATACGAATTAGAGTCTTTAGGTGGCCAGGCAGCAGCAGCAGCACACTCACTTGGAACACCTCTAGCTACAATTAGTGTTGTAGCAAAAGAATTAAAAAAAGAAATTGGGAGCAATAGCGAACTTTCTAAAGATATAGATTTATTAATTAGCCAATCTAAAAGATGTAGTGAAATCCTAAAAAGAATTTCAAAAAAACAGATTGAAGAAGATAAATTTTTTAGCTCTACAAAATTAGAGGATTTACTAGAAGAAATTTTGAATTCTTTTAAAGAAACTTCCTCTAAAGAAATTAATTTAGTATCTGACAATGATAAAAACAAGATTGATATTCAAAGGTCAGCAGAAATGATTTATGGCTTGAGAAATTTTATTGGTAATGCAATCAAATTCTCAAAAAGTAAAGTTAATATTTTTCTTACGAGCGATGATAAAGAAATTAAAGTCACAGTTAATGATGATGGACCAGGATTTCCTAAAGATATTATCGAGCAATTAGGAGAACCTTATATAAAATCAAAATCTTTAGAATTAAATTCTAACTCAGGTTTAGGTCTTGGAACTTTCTTAGGTAAAACTTTATTAGAGAGACAAAATGCTAAATTATTATTTAAAGATGACAAAAATTTAGGTGGTGCTTCTGTGGTAATTAGTTGGTCTCCTAAAAATATTGTACTATAAATTCTAAACTTATTTTGGTTCCTGTTGCGTTAAACAATGAATAGCTCCAAAACCCCAAATTAATTCAGAGCAATCTATTGGAATTATTTTTCTATTACTGAATTGCTTTTTAAAAATTTTTATTACTATTTTATCTTTTGGATCGTTAAAAGTAGGTAATAAAACAAATTTATTTAGGATATAAAAGTTAAGATATGAGGCTGGAACTCTCACTTTATTTATGTAAGTAGCCTTAGGCATCGGAATTTTTTTTATTTTTAATCGTGAAGAGTTAACTTTAACCCTTTTTAAAATTTTAAAATTTTCGTCAAGATTTTTATAATTTTTATCTTTTTTATTATTTTCGTAAGCAATAAAGACCTTGTTAGAGGTTACAAATCTAGCAATATCATCAACATGTCCATGAGTGTCGTCTCCCTCAATCCCTTTATTTAGCCAAATAACTTTTTTAATTCCAAAAAATATTCGAAAGATTTTATTATAATCTTTCATTTTTAAGAAAGAATTTCTTTGTTGAATTTTACTTAATAAACATTCTTTAGTTGTAAGTAGTAAACCTTTTCCATTAACATCAATTGATCCACCTTCCAGCACTATTAACCTTTTTTTAAACCTAGGAGTTAAAATTTTTCCCTTATAATGATTTTTTATCCTCAAATTGACTTTGTCATCTGCTCTATAATTTCTATATTTAGCCCAACCATTGAATTTCCAATTTAATAAAATATTTTTATTTTTTTTATTTTTGACAAAAATTGGCCCTGTATCTCTCATCCATACTCTGTCTGTTTTACAAATTATAAATTTTACATTGCGTATTTTTGTATTATTTTTCATAAGTAATTTTTTTATGAAATTCTTGGATTTAGAGTCTTTTATTAAAAGATTTACATTCTGAGACACAGTAATTTTAGAGACTATTTTGGCGAATACCTCAGGAATATTTCTAAATTTGTCTGGCCAGTCATTTTTATTATAAGGCCATCCTATAAGTGTAGATTGTTGCTTCTCCCACTCAGCCGGCATTCTGAAATGAGAATTGGTTTTTTTAGGCATCTCTAGGATTTTTGAGTAGTCCTTTGTAATAATCTATTCTTCTATCCCTAAAGAAAGGCCAATGTTGCCTAGAATTTTCTACTTTTTTAAAATCAATTTCACAAATTAAAATACTCTCTTTTAAATTAGCTTTTTTAACAACGTCACCACTTGGGTCAAATATTACGCTATTTCCCCAGAATTCTATTTTTTTATTGCCTTGCTTTTCAGTCCCAACTCTATTTATTGCAGCAACATAAATACCGTTAGCTATTGCGTGAGATCTCTGAATCGAAAGCCATGAGTTGAGTTGAGACTTACCAAATTTACTTTTTTCCTTTGGATGCCACCCTATTGCAGTTGGATAAAAAATAATCTCTGCTCCTTTAAGCGCAGTTAATCTCGCTGCCTCAGGAAACCATTGATCCCAGCAAATCAAAGTCCCTAAATTTCCTTTTGAAGTTTTAAAAGATTTGAAACCCAAATCTCCTGGAGCAAAATAAAACTTCTCATAAAATTGTGGATCGTCAGGAATATGCATTTTTCTATATTTTCCTAAAAGTTTACCTTTTTCGTTAATTACAATGCTACTATTATGATAAAGCCCAGAAGTTTTCTTCTCAAATAGTGAAAGTATTAAAATTATTTTGAGTTTTTTAGCAAGCTCAGAAAATAAATTACTGCTAGGTCCTGGTATTTTCTCAGCGAAATTGAAGTTTTTATGACTTTCAATTTGACAGAAATATTTTGTCAAAAATAATTCTGGTAAACAAATAATCTTTGCACCTTTTTTTGCTGCAGCATTAATTTTATTGATAGCACTATTAATATTCTTTTTTGGCTCAGACGACATTTTCATCTGAATTAATGCTATCTTTGTTTTACTCATTATATTTTAATTGAATAAATTTTGAAAATTTCTTTTTTGTCTTGCTTGCCAATGTTTACGATGATAGGCATCGCTTGCTATTAATGGCAATACACTTGTAGCTTCAGCAAACACCATTTGCTCCTTTGTTACGTCCACTTTACCCCACGAACTTGCTTCTTTTAAAGTAGAACTACTACAAGCTCCATCTCTCGTATCTGCCACAGTTATTTGAATAGCATATTTATGCATATCTACCTTTTTACCTAACAACTCTGCACAAACCACTGTATCCTGAACAAAATTTTTAGGCACGCCGCCTCCAACCATTAATAATCCTGATTGTTTTGATTTGAGTTTAATTTCAGTTAATTCTCTAAACTCTCTAATAGAGTCTATAGTTATATGACTTTTAGGATTTTGTTCTTGATGCATGACAAGCCCAAATCCTGCTGAACTATCAGTAAAAGCTGGGCAAAAAATTGGGACATTGTTATCATAAGCTGATTCTATTAATGATCCTTTCTTTTTTGAATTTTTTTTTAAATATTTTCCAAGTTCTTTTATAAACTCTCTTGATGTATACGGCTTTGGCTTAAGTGAATTAGCAATATCACAAATAGTCTTGTCACACGCTTGTAGTTCCTCTTCATCAATGTATGTGTCATATATCCTATCAATATAATTATTTCTTAACTCAGTATCATCTTGAAATTGAGAGCCTTGATAATGTTTAAATCCTAGTGCCTCAAAAAAATCCATATCTATTATAGAGGCACCTGTTGCTACTATAGCATCGATCATATTATATTTTACCAAATCGGTGTACAGATCCATGCATCCACCTGCTGAAGTTGAACCTGCTAGGGTCAAAAAAATTGAACAATCCTTATCTGCAAGCATCTCATTATAAATACCTGCTGCTCTAGCTGTGTCTCTAGATGTAAAAGACATTTTGCTCATTCCCTCAATAATTTTGCGAGCGTCAAAAGATTTTATGTCGATATGTTCAACAGGAGAATTGAGCAGAGATTTTTTATTATGTCCAATATTTGGACTATTTTTTTTATTCATTAAGCTACTAAAGAACCAACCTTATCATCTGAACTATCGTACATAGATATAATCGGTTTGTCACTTAATTCATGAATTTCATTTGAATAAAAACCATTAAAGTTTGTTCTGAAGGTAAGACTGTAAGCTCCTAATTGTCCCAATTCTATATAATCACCTTCTTTAATATTGTTAGGTAATATAAATGGTCCTTTCATATAATCTAAGCCATCGCAAGTGGGTCCAAAAAAACTGAATGCAGTTAGTTTTTTAGACTGAGTTCTACCATCTGTAATCATTTTTGACGGTAAAACGAAATTTGGTCCACCTGCATCAAATAAAGATCCGTAAGTTCCATCATTAATATAAAGATTATTTTTTTTTCTTAAAATAACTTTAACAATAGTCGAACCACTTTCAGCAACAAGTGCTCTACCTGGTTCACATATAATGTCAGGCAACTTACTTAGTTTTAAACTATTAAGTTCCTTTTTAATTTCATTCATATAGTTAATTAAAGGTTCAGGATTTAAATCTGGATAAATTGATGGAAAGCCTCCACCAACATTAATTGTATTTGGAACTATTTTTGTTTTTTTTATAATATTCCCAATTTCTCGAATTCCATTCGAATAAGAAATCTTATGCATACATTGAGAGCCAACATGAAAACTTATTCCAAGTCTCTTAGAATTGTCTTTACTCAATCTTACTAACCCTAAAGCTTCAGAGGGAAGAGCGCCAAATTTTCTTGAAAGATCTATTTCTGCATGTTCATTTGAAATCGCAATTCTAACAAATAACTCTAAATCTTTTGCTTGATTAGTTGCGTCTAAAATTTTTCTTAGTTCATCTTTACTATCTAAAGAAAAACTTTTAACTCCGTAATCAAAATAAGCAGATGATATACTTTCTTTACTTTTAATCGTATGCATGAAATGTAATTTCGCTTCTGGTTTTATTTTCTTGATAAGTTTTATTTCATTTAGAGATGCAACATCGAATTCATTGATGCCATTATTAATTATTTGTTTGATAATTTTTTCGTTAGGATTTGTTTTTACTGCGTAAAGAATTTTACCGGGAAAATTTTCTTTAAAAAATTTTACGGATTTTTTAATCTCGTTAAGCCGTATACAATATACGGGATTATCTGGTTTTAATGAGTTAACTAATTCGTTAACTGTTTTAAATTTTCCCATTGCATGTGTCCCTCGCGTTAATTTACACAAAGATTTTTTAAAAAATTTAATAAAAAAAACCTTATTTATTTTGCATTTAAGGTTATTTTGACTTTATGTAAAGATAAAAAGGACATTTTTGTCGTGTTGTAATCTTGTCAACAGTGCCTATATGTTAGTCATGAGATCAATTAAAAACGCTCCAGAGCAGCTAAAATTAGCGGACTTTGCTGATAAATCGCTACTTATACTTGACGACGATGATCCACTAAGAGGCAGGCTTGCTAGAGCCATGGAAAAGAAAGGGTTCGTTGTGAAAGAGGCTAAAACTGTAGCAGAGGGTCTAAATGTTGCTAGAACGGCCCCAACAGCCTTTGCCGTCGTAGACCTAAGACTAGAAGATGGCAATGGTTTAGATGTAGTTAAAGAATTATCTAAACATAAAAAAGATAGTAGAATAGTGATGTTAACCGGATACGGGAATCTACCCACGGCTGTAGCAGCTGTAAAAGTTGGAGCAATAGACTACATTGCAAAACCTGTCGATGCAGATGATGTGGAGGCTGCTTTGTTAGCGTCTCCTGAGTCCAAAGCAAAGCCCCCAGAAAATCCAATGTCAGCTGATAGAGTAAAATGGGAGCATATACATCGTGTATTTGAATTATGCAATAGAAACGTTTCAGAAACCGCAAGAAGACTTAAAATGCATAGAAGAACATTGCAAAGAATTCTTTCTAAAAGATCTCCAAGATAATATTAAATAATTTTTTTAAATTTCTTAATTTGATTAGCTGTTAAAGTTATTAATAGTATTTTGAATAGTTCGGCGAATAAAAAAGGTTGTGCTCCTAATTGAAAAATTGGTTTTTCCCAACCAATTAAACTCCCTAACCAAATTAGACCAAAAATATAAATAAAACTTGTTGCGAATATTAACTTAAAAAAAGTTCGTACTAGGCTACCGTCATAATTAAATTTCCCAGCTAAATAAACTGTTACTATAAAACCGATTAAGTAACCCATCGTAGGTCCAGTAAAATATACTACTCCTAATCCTTTTTCAGGAGTTCCGGAAAAAACAGGTAATCCCATAAGACCTTCAAACAGATACAAAGAGACTGTAGCAACCCCAAGTTTCCAACCAAAGGCTATTCCAATAAATAAAACTACGAATGTTTGCATTGTCATCGGCACAGGATAAAAAGGAATTTTAATTTTAGAAGAAATAGCTAAGAGAACGGAACCAATTAATAAGATAAATAGATATTTTATAAATTTTGTATTTTTAAAACTTCTTACAACTTCCATAAGTTTAATTTATCTTTTTTTTTAGTAAAATCTAGTGTTTTGTTACTTGAACAAAAACATCTTCCAAATCACCATCTTCTGTTGATATATCCTCAATTTTTACGTTATTTTGATTGAGGTAATTTATAATTTCTCCAAAATCTAAAGAATTTTTTTCATAAGATAAAGAAATTGAGTTTTTAGAATTTATTTTAAATTTTATATTTTTCATTAAAAGTTCTTTATTAGGTTCAAAATTTTTGACTTTAAGATTGATTTTTTTTGTTTTAATACGTTCTAATAATTTTTGTGTAGTATCTAATGCCACCAGGTTCCCTTTATTTATTATGGCAATTCGATCGCACATCTCCTGAGCTTCGAAGAGGTAGTGAGTAGTTAATATAACAGTCACACCCTCTTTGTTAAGCTCTTTAACATTTTCCCAGAGGTTGTTCCTTAACTCGACATCTACTCCAGCAGTTGGTTCATCCAAAACTAAAATTGGAGGCTGGTGAACCATAGCTTTCGCGATCAACAATCTTCTCTTCATTCCACCAGATAAACTTCTCGAATAGGCATTTGCCTTATCCTCAAGTGCAACCATTTTTAGTATTAATTCAGTTATTCTATCTCGTTTTGCTACGCCGTATAATCCGGCTTGTAATTCAAGAAGTTTTTTAGGACTAAAAAATGCGTCCAAATTAACTTCTTGTGGAACTATTCCTACAGAGGCTCTAACTTGACGAGGATTTTGATCTAAATCGAAACCCCAAACATTTACCTTTCCACTTGTTTTAATAACTGTGCCACCTAAAATACTTAAAAAGGTTGTTTTACCTGCTCCATTAGGACCAAGAAGCCCAAATACTTCACCTTGTTTCACACTAAAAGTTAAATCATTAAGTGCTTTGTTTTGTTTTTTTGTTTTTGTTCCAGTGTAAATCTTCGTTAGATTTTCAACAGTTAAAGCAAATTTACTCATACTTTTTTATAAATAGATAAGAATTCATTGTAGTATGTATATATGAGTTCAATAAAAAAAACAGATCATTTTTATTTAGTTGACGGTTCAGGATATATATTTCGAGCTTACTATGCTTTGCCCCCGCTCTCTAGAAAAAGCGATGGTTTGCCAACCGGAGCTGTAAGCGGATTTTGTTCAATGTTATTTAAACTTTTAGAGGACGTTAGGGCAGATGACAGCAAAAATAAACCTTCCCATTTTGCTGTGATCTTTGACTCAGCAAGAAAAAACTTTAGAAATGAAATCTATAGTGAATATAAAGCTAATCGTGCTGAAGCCCCAGATGATTTAGCGCCTCAATTTGAATATATTAGAAAATCAGTTGATGCTTTTAATCTTCCGTCGATAGAACTTTTGAATTACGAAGCCGACGATCTAATTGCGACTTATTCTAAAAAAATTACAGAGGCAGGAGCAAAAGTTACGGTTATTTCATCTGATAAAGATTTAATGCAGTTAGTATCAAAAAAAATTAGATTATTTGATCCAATGAAAAGCAAAGTTATTGGAGAAAACGAAGTTTTAGAAAAATTTGGAGTTAAACCTGATCAAGTAATAGATGTGCAATCATTAGCTGGTGACACGTCAGACAATATTCCTGGTGTTCCAGGGATAGGAATTAAAACAGCTTCTGAACTGATTAACAAATACAAAACTTTAGATAATTTACTTAATAAAGCATCGGAAATTACTCAAAATAAAAGAAGAGAAACTTTAATTGCAAATAAAGATAAAGCACTACTAAGTAAAAAATTAGTCACTTTAAAAGATAATGTGCCAGTAAAAAATGACCTTAACGAATTTCTCATTAAAGAAATTGATAAGGATAAACTTTATACTTTCTTAAGAGAAATGGAGTTTAACAGACTACTAAGCCAAGTTATAAGTTTTTATGGTGAACCAAGTAAAAAAACCTCTACTATATTGGCAAACGAAAAAACAATAACAAAGATTGATACTAAAAAATATAAGAATATAATTAAAGAAAAAGATTTAGACGATCTTATAAAAGATTTAAATACTAAAAGCATTATTTCTGTTGATACAGAAACTTCATCTTTAGACCCTCAACAAGCTGAACTAATTGGTATTTCTATATGTCATGCACCTAATATTTCTTTTTATATTCCGGTTAAACATAAAAATGTTGACAGTTTAAAAACTGATTTTGTTATTAACAAATTGAAACCAATTCTTGAAGATCCAAGTATTAAAAAAATTGGACAAAATATCAAATACGATTACATAATTTTTAAAAGATATGGCATAGAATTAAAATCTATAGAGGATACAATGTTGCTATCTTACACACTGGATGCAGGAAATAATCGTCATAATATGGATACTTTATCTGAAATACACTTAAGTCATAAGACAATCTCTTATAAGGAATTAGTAGGGTCAGGAAAAAAACAACTAAATTTTTCTGAAGTTGAATTAGACAAAGCAACAGAATATTCCGCAGAAGATGCTGATGTGACTTTAAGATTATATAAAGTTTTATCTGATAGAGTTGAAAAAGAAAAATTAAATAAAATTTACGAAGTATTTGAAAAACCAATGATTAAGATTTTATCAAAATTAGAAAATCTGGGAATAAAAGTTGATGATAGTTACCTTAAATTATTATCAAAAAAATTTGAGTCTAGACTGATAAAAATTGAGAAAGAAATTTATAAAATTTCTGGCAAAAAATTTAATATTGGATCACCAAAACAACTTGGTGAAATAATTTATAATGATTTAAAAATTGCTAAACTAAAAAAAACAAAAAAAGGTAGCTTAGCGACCAGTGCAAAAATATTAGAAGATCTTGCGCTGACAGGTCACAAATTCCCAAATTTAGTTTTAGAGTGGCGACAAGTATCAAAACTTAAAAGCACTTATACTGACGCATTACAAGATCATATTAATAAAAAAACAAAACGTGTTCACACATCTTTTCTTTTAGCTGCTACCAATACAGGCAGACTAGCTTCTAGTGATCCTAACTTACAAAATATACCTATCAAAACATCAGACGGTAAAGAAATAAGAAAAGCGTTTGTAGCAGAGCAAAATAATATTTTAATTTCTGCTGACTATAATCAGATAGAAATGAGAATTCTTGCAGATATGGCTGATGTGAAGGAGTTAAAAAAAGCTTTTAAGAACAATCAAGATATTCATAGTTTGACCGCTAGTCAGGTTTTTGATTTACAAATTAATAAAGTTTCGGACGAACAAAGAAGAAAAGCAAAAGCAATAAATTTTGGAATTATTTATGGAATTACCCAATACGGCCTTGCTAAACAAATATCTGTCTCAAATGAAGATGCCCAAGAATTTATAAATGCTTATTTTAAAAAATTTCCCGAAATCAAAGATTATATGAATTCAACAATTAAGAGTTGTAGAAAAAATGGATATGTTACAAATATTTTTGGAAGGAGAATTCATCTAAGGGGTATAAACGATAAAAATTTTAGTGTTAGAAGTTTTCAGGAAAGAGCTGCAATAAATGCACCAATCCAAGGCTCTGCTGCAGATATTATCAGATTGGCAATGATAAAAATAGATAATATTCTAAAAGAAAAACAAAAAGCAAATATGCTTTTACAAATTCACGACGAATTAATTTTTGAATGTTTAAAAAAAGATGAAAACAGTGTAAAAAAATTAATAAAAGATGCGATGGTTTCTATTTCTAGTTCTGATCATCACATGTTTTCAGTCCCATTAGAAGTGAGTATTAATTCAGGTAATAACTGGGGAGAGGCCCATTAACGCCTAAATTTTGACAATAAAATTATGAAAATAATAATATGTCTCATACAATTGCTTTAGTTGACGATGATAGAAACATTTTAACCGGAATAAGTATGGCTTTGGAACGAGAGGGTTTTAAAGTACAAACTTATATTGATGGTGAGTCAGCTTTAATTGGCTTAACCAGAAATCCACCTGACCTAGCAGTTTTAGATATTAAGATGCCGAGAATGGACGGGGAGGAATTACTTAAAAAGTTAAAGAAAAAAATGTCTATACCAATAATATTTTTAACTTCAAAAGACGAAGAGGTAGATGAATTATTAGGATTAAAGTTAGGGGCGGATGATTTTGTAAAAAAATCAGGAGGATTTTCCACTAAAGTTTTAATTGAAAGAATAAGAGTTCAATTAAGAAAAAAGACTAGCTTAGTAGATGATACAAAAAATATCATTAACCATGGAAAATTAAAATTAGACCCCGCCCAGCTGGAATGTGAGTGGAACGGCAAACCACTACCTGATAAATTGACTACTACAGAATTTTTAATTGTAAAAGAATTGGCTAAAAGACCTGGGGTCATTAAAGAAAGAGCGCATCTTATGGATATTGCATATAAAGAAAATACTGAAATAGAGGATAGGACTATTGATAGTCACGTAAAAAGAATAAGAAAAAAGTTTAAAAAAGTTGATGATAAATTTTCAGCGATTGAAACTAGATATGGAAGCGGGTATAGATGGAATGTTAGTTGATGAAATCAAAAAAAACAGCTTCTATATTAAAAAAATTTCTATTATTTAATTTAACAGTATTTTCTGTATTAGGCCTGTTTACAATCATTTATTTGGAGGCAATACAACCTAACTTGGTAAAAGATAGAGCGGCTAATCATAAGATTATAATTAAAAATACAGTAGATCATATTGAAAGGCTTGGAGTAGAATATACAAATAGTGGTATCAGAACTTTTTTACTCTCTACAAGATTTTTATTTCAAAGTTTAGATAGAGTGAGATTTTATGATTTGTCTGGTCAATTAGTAGGAGATACAAATATTCTAGATCTTGACCCTGATGTATTTTCTCGTTCTGACACAATTATACAAGAGTCTTTAAGTGGAGAAAAAAATCTTATTGATAAACCTAAAGATGTTGTTTCCGTTGAGCCTGATAAAATAAAAGATATTATTGTTAATAGCTACACTGATGAGGTAATGACAATGTCAGATACAATCAACAATAATTTTTTTGTAAATACGCTATCAAAAATAAATGTTAAAAAAAGTGAAATTGGTTTTATTTTAGTCTCTGAACAAGCGAATGATATTTTGACAGCAGTAAAAGAAAGAAAAGCTTTTATAATTAGAACTATGATAGCTGTTGCATTAGTAATTTTGATTTTTTCATTATTCCTAAATAAATATATTTTAAAACCAATAGGTCTTTTAGTTAATTTTAGCGATTCCATCAAAAATAAATCGGATCAAAATATTGATATAAAAAAAGTATTCATAAGAAATGACGAAATTGGAAAATTAACAAAATCAATAGATGAAATGACCAAAGAACTTCAACACAGAACTAATAGAGCCGAAACATTTTCTAATGATCTGGCACATGAAATCAGAAACCCTTTAGCCTCATTAAAGAGTGCCTCAGAGCTACTTGATAAGACCACTCAAAAAAATGAAAGTGAGAAATTATTAAAGATTATTAATCATGATGTGGAGAGAATAGAAAGGTTAATAACTGATTACTCTCAGATGTTAAAAGATGAGGCGTCTTTATCTCGAGAAAAAATGAGTAAAATTGATCTAATAGACATAATTGATAACGTCGTTGAAGACTTTAAACAGGATCTTGAAAATCAGAATAAAAAAATTGAAATCAATATAGTACAAAAAATTAATTCTAAAAATGGAAAATATATTTTAGGAATTGAAAATAGGCTTGAGCAGGTAATTGCTAATTTACTTGATAATTCTATATCATTTAGTAAAGACCATCAAAAAATAGAAATAAGAATAGAGGAGACAACAAAAAATCTTGTTATGACAATAAAAGATGAAGGACCTGGATTTTTGGAAACTTCCCCACAAAAAATATTTAAGCGGTTTTACAGCAATAGGCCTAAGAGTTTCGGAAAACATTCGGGCTTAGGTTTAAATATCGTTAAAAATATTGTAGAATTACATAAAGGTACTGTAGCTGCCTCAAACCGAATAAATTCTAAAGGAGCTCAAGTTGAGGTATTGTTGCCTAAATTTTCTTAGCAATGTTTCTTGCTATGAATAGCTTATGTTGATATTAACTTCTCAAAATGGCCCAAGATTATAAAGTTAAAGATATAAAATTAGCTGATTATGGAAGAAAAGAAATCTCGCTCGCAGAGACAGAGATGCCAGGTTTAATGGCATTAAGGAAAGAATATGAGGGAATTAAACCTCTGAAGGGAGCTAGAATTTTAGGTTGTTTACATATGACGATACAAACAGCCGTGCTCATTGAAACTTTGGTTGAACTAGGCGCTGAAGTTAGATGGTCATCATGTAATATTTTTTCTACCCAGGATCACGCAGCCGCGGCTATCGCTAGTGTTGGTATACCAGTTTTTGCATGGAAAGGTGAAACAGAGAAAGAATATTGGTGGTGCGTTAAGCAGACTATTGAGGGAAGAAAAGACTGGAAACCAAACTTGATTTTAGATGATGGAGGAGATCTGACTGGTTTGATGCACAAAGAATACAAAGATCTTTTGAAAAATGTAAAAGGTGTTTCTGAGGAAACTACTACTGGAGTTTTGGCTCTTAAAAAGATGGAAGAAAAAAAAGAACTTCTTATACCTGCATTCAACGTAAATGATTCTGTTACAAAGTCTAAATTTGATAATCTGTATGGATGTAGAGAAAGCTTAGTGGATGGAATTAAAAGAGCTACCGACGTTATGATGTCTGGCAAAGTAGCAATAGTTGCAGGCTTTGGGGATGTAGGAAAAGGTAGCGCTGCTTCCCTACGTCAAGCTGGCGCAAGAGTATTAATAACTGAGACAGACCCGATATGCGCTTTACAGGCTGCCATGGAAGGATACGAGGTAGTTTTAATGGAAGAGGCGATAAAAGAGGCAGATATAGTTGTAACAGCAACTGGGAATAAAGATATTGTGACAGCAGACCATATGAGAGAAATGAAAGATAGAGCAATATTATGTAATATTGGTCATTTTGATAATGAAATTCAAGTTGAAGCTCTTAAGAACTATAAGTGGGATGAAATAAAACCTCAAGTTCATGAAATTGAATTACCAAGCAAAAAAAGAATTATTTTGCTAGCTGAAGGTAGGTTAGTAAACCTTGGATGTGCAACAGGTCATCCAAGTTTTGTAATGAGTGCATCGTTTACCAATCAGGTTATAGCACAAATAGAACTTTGGAAAAATTCAGATAAATATGAGAATAAAGTTTATGTTTTGCCAAAACACCTTGACGAAAAAGTTGCAATGTTACATCTAGAAAAAGTTGGTGCAAAATTAACCAAAATGTCCAAAGAGCAAGCAGATTATATTAGCGTTAAACCATCAGGGCCATTTAAACCAGATACTTATCGCTACTAAAACAGTAGCTAATGATTGTAAAATCTTTAGAACAACTCAATTCTTTATCATGTAAAGTGGCAGATCAGCTAATTAAGAATGATTGTATATTTTTAATTGGAGAAATCGGGGTGGGTAAAACTACTTTTACAAGATATCTAATAAACTATTTGCAAAAAAAAAATGGAGAAAAGATGACAGAAGTTTTAAGCCCTACTTTTAATCTACTCTATGAGTATGATCTAAAAAATCTTAAAATTATGCATTACGACCTTTACAGAATAAGAGATGAAGAAGAATTGAAACATCTAGGTATTTTTTCAGGTAATGAAGATACTATTAAGATTATTGAATGGCCTCAACTTATTAATATACCATCATCGGATAAATTAGAAATGTACATAGATTATGCTGAAAATGAAAATGAGAGAGAGGTAAAATTTAAAGGTTCTGAAAGGTGGAAAATTTTAAATGAATTATAAACTTAAAAAAATTTCAGGAGATGCATCATTTAGAGAATTTTACAGATTGAAAAAAGGAAGTAATACTTCAATTATAGTAACTGCTAAAAAAGAAAGATTCAAAAATTTAATTACATATATGGTAGTTAATAAAATTTTATCAAAAAATAAAATTCGTGCACCAAGGCTAATCAGCAATCATTATGAACATAATATTATGGAGATAACTGATTTAGGTGAAAGATCTTTTTATAACTTAATAATTAAAAAGAAAAATAAATTTAATGATTACAAAAACTTGATCAAGATTATTATAAAACTACAAAATATAAAACTAAATCGAAATTATCGCTTAGGAAAATTTAAAATAAATTTTCAAAATTATTCTGTTAAAAACCTTCATAAAGAATCTGATTTATTTTTTGATTGGTATTTAAAGTATTGTTTTAAAAGTCCAAAACTTAAAATAATTAAAAATATTCTCAAGAAAGAACTAACAAAAATATATAGAAAACTTCATTTCAAAAATAATGTTTTTGTTCACAGAGATTTCCATGCATCAAATATAATGGTAAATAAAAATAAATTTGGTTTGATTGATAGCCAGGATGCAATAATTGGAAATCCATTATATGATGTTGCTTCATTAATTGATGATGTAAGAATAAAACTACCTTTAAATTTGCAAAATCGATTATTTAATTTTTATTATATCAATTCAAAATTTAAAAAAGAGAAATACCAAAATTTAAAAAATGACTTTGAGATACTATCTGTTCAAAGAAATCTTAAAATTTTAGGTATATTCGTGAGGCTCTTTAAAAGAGATGGTAAATCTAACTATCTTAAATATTTACCTCGTACATGGAATTTGATCGAGAAGCGTCTTAAAAATCCTGTTTTTAAGAATTTAAATTTTATCTTAAAAAAATATTTGAATATTAAAAAACTCAAAAAAATAAATTTATGAAAATTAAACACGGAATGATATTAGCCGCTGGCTTAGGAAAAAGAATGCAACCTCTTACTAGTAAAAAACCCAAACCATTACTAGAAATAGGTGGCATAACACTTCTTGAAAGAGCAATTAATCTTTTAACAAATCATGGTGTAGAAGAGATCAGTATTAATATTCATTACCTTGGTCACCAAATTGAAAAATTTATCTCGAATTTTAAATCAAATGTTAAAATTAAAATATCAAATGAAAAGAATTTATTACTAGATACTGGCGGCGGGGTAAAAAAGGCGACTAAAAAATTTAAAGATAATCCCTTTTTTGTAATTAATCCTGATACACTATGGAGTAATAACTATTATGAGGAAGTTCAATCTTTAGAAAAGGAATATCTCAATAATAAAAAACCTTGTTTATTATTAGTTAAAAAGGAATTATCTTTAGACAATTCTTTCGAAGGTGATTTTAATTTAAATAATAGTTTAGTTTCGAAAAATCAAAATAATCTTTATATCTATACTGGTCTTCAAATAATAGAGAGTGGACACCTAGACTTTTTTGACAAAGATATTTTCTCTATGAACGATGTATGGACAAAGTTGATCAGTGAAAATAATCTTACTGGAATAGAAAGTAATCAAAAATTTTATCACTTAAACACTTTAGAAATGTTCGAAAAAATTTCCTCTTTAAATACTATTGATTAAAAATTATATCTTTAGCTCTTGACTTGTCTAAATAGTAGTATTTTTGAATTTTTAATTTGTTATCAAATTCAATAACCATTGGATTTCCTGTAGGTATCTCAAGTTCATTTATTTTTGTATCTGAAATTTCAAATAAATATTTGCATAAAGCTCTCAGTGAATTTCCATGGGCTGAAATCAAAATATTATTTCCGTTTTTCAAATTTTTTTTAATTTCATCATCGAAGAAAGGAACTACTCTATCGTAAGTATTCTTTAAAGACTCCGTTAAAGGAATTTTATCTCTTGGAATTCCATCGTTCAGTGGACTAAAGTTTTCAAGGTATTTACTATCTTTAGCCATGATAGGGGGCGCTACATCCCAAGATCTTCTATATTTTTTAAATTGTTCTTCACCAATTTTCTTTTTTGTCTCCTCTTTATTTAACCCCGTTAAAGATCCGTAATGTCTCTCATTTAACTCCCAAGCAGTATTAAACTTCATAGGTGAACTAAGTAATTTTAAAATAATAGTTAATGTCTCAATTGCTCTTTTAAGATAAGAAGTATAACTTATATCTATTTTTATATTTAATTTCTTAAGTAACTCTCCTGATTTTTTAGCCTCTTCCTTACCTTTATCTGACAGATCAACATCTACCCAGCCAGTGAATTTATTTTCAGCATTCCAGATGCTCTGTCCGTGTCTTGTTAAGATAAGTTTACTCATATAAGTTAATTAAGGTATTATGTACTATATAAAAATCTAAATGAAAAATAATATATTCTCTATCATAAAATATTTATTCTATTTTTCATTAATAATTCTACTAATTATATATTTGTTCCCAGGTAGTCTAATTGGTTACATTTTATATGGTAACATAGGAAGACAACCTGATTTTATTTTAAATCCAATGGGTACTTCTATTAATCATTTGATATTCTTTTTCTATTTAAGTACTTTAGGTTTTATATTTCGCAATAATCAAACAAAATTTATTAATAGCTTTTCTTTTTTATTTTTAATTTCAATAATTTTAGAATTGTTACATTATTTTATTCCTAATAGAGCATTTGAGCTTATCGACTTATATGCAAATAGCTTGGGAGTATTATTGGCTTTTTTTATGTTAAAATTTTTTAAGAAAACTTAGAACTTAATGTCTTTGCGTATTATAATTTTATTTTTGATTTTTTTTTCTAATACTATAGCGGGTGAAATACACGGGGTTCCAAAAATCATAGATGGAGATACAGTTCATATAAATAATTATAAACTTAGGCTAGAAGGCATAGATGCTCCAGAAATGAGGCAGCAATGTAAAAAAGAGTTTTTAAAAATTTCATCTATAATTGGTTTCACACTTTACAAAGATTATAGCTGCGGGAAAGTCTCAAAAGAAAAGTTAATAAGCAAAATTAGTGGAACAGAAATTAAATGTATATTTACAACTAAAGACAGATACAAAAGATATATTGCTACATGTTTTAAAGAAAAAACAAATTTAAACCAGTGGATGGTAAGAAATGGATACGCAATAGCATACAGAAGATACTCAAAAAAATATGTACCAGATGAAGATTTTGCTAAAGAAAACAAATTAGGATTATGGCAAGGGAAGTTTATGAATCCAGAAAAATGGAGAAAGCTTAACTAATTTTTAGTATAAACTAATAAATGATTCATTTTAAAAAAGTAATATCGATTATAATATTTTTTATTTTAGGTGCCTGTTCTTCAATACCAAAAAACACACAAAATAGTTGTGCTATCTTTGAAGAGAGATATTTGTGGTACAAACATTCCAAGGCTTCCTATGAGAAATGGGGCGCACCTATTCATTTACAACTAGCTTTTGTAAAAAAAGAAAGTGATTTTAATTGGCTCGCAAAACCACCAAGAACTAAATTATTTAAAGTAATACCATTTAAAAGACCTTCATCTTCATTTGGATATTCCCAAGCAGTGAAGGGTACCTGGGAACAATATAAAAGAGAAACAAATAATCCACTTGCTACTAGAGCAAGATTTAAAGACTCGGTAGATTTTATAGGATGGTATATCCATAAAACAAATAAGATATTAAAAATTTCAAAAAAAGATCCTTACCGACAGTACTTAGCTTATTATAAAGGCTGGGGAGATTATAAAAATTATTCAAAAGACAAAAAAGCCATCATATACGCAAAATCAGTTAAGGATATGGCAATCAAATATAGAAAACAATTAACCCTATGCAAAAAAAATCTAGATAAGAACAAATATATTATTTTTTAAGCTGTTTCTGTAGCTCAATTTCAACAGCGTCGATCCTCTTGGTTCCTCTTCCAACAATTGTATAAACAGTAGGGATTACGTAGAGAGTAAAAAATGTTGAGAATAACATTCCGCCAAATATTGTTATACCAACAGTTAATCGACTTGCAGCACCAGGTCCAGTTCCAAGAATAAGTGGTAAAACTCCAATAATTGTTGAGATACTTGTCATGAGAATAGGCCTTAGCCTAATAGCTGCAGCTTCAAATACAGCAACTTCTAAATTTTTTCCTTCCTTCCTTAACTGATTTGCAAATTCTACAATTAGTATACCGTTTTTAGCTGAGAGACCGATCAAAATGATTAATGCTATCTGACTATAAACATTCAATGAAGATCCAACTACCAATAAACCAATTAATCCACCAAAAATAGCCATAGGCACAGTTAACATAATTGTCAGTGGATGCCTCCAGCTTTCAAATTGAGCGCTCATAGCTAGGTACGCAGTAATTAATGCCAAAGCAAATATTACATAAAGTTCGGTGTTAGTTTTTTTATACTCTTCACTTTCACCTTTATAAGCAATTTTTGCTTGAGGTGTATTTTGTTCTACAACACTTACTAAAAACTTTAGAGCTTCATCAAGCGAATAGTCTCCAACAAGTCTTGCCGAGATAGTAACTGCTTTTTGTCTATTGTATCTTGCTAAAAATGGAGATTGTCCCTGTTCATCGTATGCAACTAAGTTTGACACAGATACTAGCTTTCCATTGTTTTTAGATCTTACAAAAACTTTACTTATACTATCTGGCTCTTGTCTATCTTTGATATCACCTTGCAAAATTATAGAATATTCTTTTCCATCTCTTGTAAAGTTTGTCACTCTTTTAGAACCAAAAATTGTTTCTATAGTTTTTCCAATATCCTCTGTCGAAACTCCTAGATCAGCAGCTTTCTTTTGATCTATTTTTACATTTAATTGAGGTTTGTTCAGATCAAAGTCATCTTGAATAGAAGTAAGACCAGGATTTTTTCTTGCTTCTTTTTTAATTATCTCCTTCCACTCAATCAATTGCTCATATGTATTACCTAAAACAACAAATTGTATTGGGCTTTCTATTCCGCTAGTTCTTATTCCCTGAGGCATTATTGGAAAAGCCAAAACACCTGGCACTCTAGCAATTTTCCCAAAAGACTCTCTCATTATCTCAACTCCATGACGATCTCTTTTAGCCCAGGGCTCTAAAAGAACAATTATAAAACCACTATTTACTTGTTTAGCTGACTTTCCAAAACCTGGAACTCGCATGATTAATTTTCTATATTCACCTTTACCTACACTTGGAAGCAACAATTCCTCAATTTCTTCTGCTCTATCTTTGGTAAAATTAAAGCCTGATCCTTGCGGGGCTTTTACAATTACAAAAAATGCTCCTCTATCTTCTGGAGCAATTAATTCTTTCTTGGCAAAATTAAAAAAGAAAATTGTTAATGCAAGAGTACCCAACAAAAAAATAGTTATTGCTTTTCTTTTCTTTATCCAATTTAACAGTGAAACTTTATAAAGATATGTAAGTTCTTTTAAAAACTTCTCAAATTTTAAAACAATTTTTGATTTTTGCATATCTTTTTGTAAAAATTTACTAGCCAACATTGGACTTAATGATAACGCAACAAAGCTTGAAATGATAACAGCTGACGCAAGAGTAATTGCTGTTTGAGTAAAAAGAACTCCTGTAATTCCTTTAATAAAAATTAAAGGAACAAATACTGCTACTAACACAACAGTAGTAGCTATTATTGCAAACGATACCTGCTTAGCACCTTTGTAAGCTGCAACTAAAGGTGTATCGCCTAACTCTATTCTTCTCACTATATTTTCAAGCATCACAATAGCATCATCAACCACAATACCAATAGCAAGTACTAAGGCCATCAAAGTAAAAAGATTAATTGAAAAATCAAAAATATAAATTGATAAAAAAGTTGAGATTAATGAAACAGGCAAAGCTATTAGGGGCACAACCAAAGCTCTAAGGTTGCCTAGAAATAGATAGATAATAATAGTCACCAATATTAAAGCAATGATCAGCGTTTTATAAACCTCTTTAATAGCAGATTTTATATAATTACTTCTATCAAATGAAACCTCTAAGGTAGTACCTGGTGGCAAGCTTGGTTTAAGCTCTTTTATCTTTTTTTTAATTCCATTAGCCACAGCGATGGTGTTTGCATCAGATTGTTGATATATCCCTATACCAACAACTTGTTTTCCGTTACCTTTAAATAAAGTTCTTGTTGACTCAGCTCCCAGTTCGATTCTTGAAACATCTGACAAGGTTATGATTGAACCATCTTTAGCCCTTTTTAGAGGTAGATTTTTATAATTCTCAACTTCCTGATAAGCTTTATCAAGTTTTATAGTTAGATCGATATCTCTTGACTCAATTCGCCCAGCTGGAAATTCTGTATTTTCACTTCTAAGAACTGCTTCTACCTCTTGCGTGGTCAGATCTCTTGCAGCTAAGGCTATTGGATCTAACCAAACTCTAAGCGAAAGTTCTCTTTGTCCACCAAGTCTTACTCTACCTACACCATCAACGGTAGAGAAAGTATCAGTTAAATATCTATCGGCGTAATCAGTTAATTCTAAATCTGTCATCGTTTCAGAGTTGAAAGACAACCACATAGTAGTTCTCATTCCTGCACTTTGTTTGAAAATTTCAGGTTGTTCCGCACCTTCTGGTAAATTATCTAGTACTCTAGATACGGAGCTTCTTACGTCGTTAGCAACGTCGTCTAAGTTTAAACTCGTTTCAAATGTGAGTGTTATTCTTGAACTTTCATCTTCACTAAACGAGTCTATCGTTTCTAGCCCGGGTGTTCCTCCAACAAAATCTTCAATTTTTTGAGTTATTTGAGTATCAACAATTTCTGCCGATGCACCTCTATACTCAGTTTGAATAGTTACTACGGGAGGTTGCACATCAGGTAGTTCATCAGTTGGAATTTCTTGAAAAGTTACAAGACCAAATATTACTAATACTAAGCTCATTACTGAAGCTACGACAGGTCTTTTGATAGATAGGTCTGTTAAAAACATTTAATTATTTGGATTCATAATTTTGATTTTAGCGTTATTTCTTACTTTTGAGACACCTTCTGTAATAACAAGGTCACCTTCATTTATTCCTGATATGACAGAAACTTTTCCAAAATTTCTTTTACCAATTTCAATGTTCTTTTTTTCAGCAGTTTCATCTCTTACTGTGTAAACAAAAGCTGTATTACCTTGAATCGTTACAGCACTCTCTGGAACACCAACTTGATTAATTTCATCGTATATAATTTTTACTGTCATTAGTTGCCCCGGAATGATTTCGAAATCTGAATTATCAACTAAAACTCTAGATAAAACTGATCTTGTAGAAGGATCTATTCTTGAGCTAATTGTTTGAATTTTACCCTTAAAAGTCTTTTTAAATGCTGAACTTGTTATTTCTGCTTTCAATCCTGGTTTGAGTACACTTACATAATTCTCTGGGACTTTTATGTCTATCACTATTTTTTTTAAATCATCCAAAGTTACTATTAAACTCTCTGAACCCAAAACTCCTTGGGCAATTTCTCTTTTCCCCAATTTACCTGCAAAATCTGCAATAACTTCTTCTCCACTTTTAAGCCTAAGGATTATTTCACCTTTTTTTACAAATCTACTATCAATATTTAATTTTCCAGCAACTTCATTTGTTTTTATTCTATACGTTTTTGAATTTTGCGCTAATGCTGTTCCAAAAGTTTCTATACTTTTGTAAAACAAAGATCTCTCAACTTGCTCTACAATTACCCCTGGTGCAGGCCTTACACTAAATTTCTTTTTAAAGTGTAAACCAATAAAATGCCTTGCAGCAATAATTGCAAAAATAGCAATAAAAAAGATAATTAAAAATACTTTTAATTTTGATGATGCTTTCATTTTTATTCTAATCCGTACTCCGACCATGAGCCGTCATAGATAGTAGGTTTTTTACCACTTATGATAGAATTAGCTAGTCCTAAAATACATGCGGTGACTCCAGATCCGCATGTAAAAGCAATATCTTTATCTTTATCTATTTCATTCTGATCAAAAATCTTTATTAAATCCTCTTTTTTTTTGAAGGTTCTATCTTCATTTAAAAGTAATTGAAAAGGTATATTTTTAGATCCTTCAATGTGACCACTTTTTAATCCTTGTCGGGGCTCTGGAACCAAACCCAAATATCTTTCTTTGCTTCTAGCATCTATTAACTGAAATTTTTTATCCAATATGTTTTTTTTGACTTGAGTTTTATTTATTACCATGGATAAATTTTCATTAGTTTCATAATTAGATTTGGAGATTTTTATTATTTCTTTTGAAACAGCTCTATTTTCCTTCAACCATTTTGTAAAATTCCCGTCTAAAACAGAAACTAGATCAGCATTATGTCCAAAGTAAATAAAAGTATACCAAACTCTACATGAACTGAAGACATCTGAATTATCATAAATTATTACATGGTCAGAATTATTTATTCCCAAATCGGAAACAATGTTTCCCCACTCTTTATTTGAAGGAAGCATATGGGGTAACGAAGAATTTTTCTTTGAATTTTTATCAATATCAAAGAATATAGAGTTCATTATATGATTTTCTTTAAACTCCTCTTCAGCATTTCTATCTGAGTTAGGCAAACACCAAGTAGCATCTAATATTTTCACTTTATTGATATTTTTTTCAAGCCATTCTGTAGTAACAAGCTGTTTCATTATCTATTTTTTTCTATGTACTTTTGATGATATTCTTCTGCCTTACAATAATTTTTGAGCCGGGAAATATTAGTTTGAATTTTTCCGTTAAGTTCCTTATTAAAAATTTCCAAAATTTCGTTAGCCTCAGCTTTTTGAATGTCATCTTCATAAAATATTTCACTTCGATATTGAGTTCCAACATCAGGGTATTGCATATCTTTTTGAGTAGGGTCGTGCATTTTAAAAAATAAATCTAAAATTTTTTTAAAAGAAATTAATTTTTCATCAAAGGTAAGTCTTACAACTTCAGCATGACCAGTGTCACCTCTACATACTTCTTCATATGTAACTTTATCAGATAATCCACCAGCATAGCCGACTTCTGTTTCAATTATACCTGGCTTATTTTTGAAGTTTTCCTCAGGTTTCCAAAAACAGCCAAGAGCAAGTGTACATTTCTTCATAAAGTAATTATATAGAGTTGTGAGGATATTAAATTGTTAGCACGAAATCAATTAGGCGTATTGTACGGAGTAGCATCTGTGGCATGTTTTGCCATGATGGATGCTTGTGTTAAATGGTTAGACCAGTTTCCTGTTGGTGAAGTATTATTTGCAAGATTTTTTTTCGGTTTGATACCAATTTTAATGCTTGTACCTAAGAATGAATTTAAAACTTTTTATAAAACTACAAGACCTAAATTACATGCTTTCAGAGCTGTAACAGGGACCTTAGCAATTATTGCGCTTTTTATTGCTCTCAGAGAAATACCTTTGGCAGATGTTGTAAGTTTGACTTTTGGAGGCCCAATTTTCGTTACCTTAGGTTCAATATTTTTTTTATCTGAAAAAGTGGGTATTAGAAGATGGTCTGCAGTTTTAATTGGGTTTATAGGGATGTTAATGATTGTCAAACCTGCTTATGATGAATTAAATATTTATTACTTGTTTCCAATAATTTTTTGTATTTTCTTCGCTTGTGTAGCTTTAAGTATAAGAAGTTTATCATCTACCGAACCTAATTATAGAATTGCCTTATACTTTTCTTTATTAAGCATGATAGTTGGTCTAGCAACACTTCCTTTTGGCTGGATAATGCCATCAAAATTTGAACTCTTTCTTTTAATTTTTACAGGTATAATTGGTTCAGTAGCTAATATTTTACTTACAGTATCACTAAGAATAGCTGAAGCATCACTAGTTACACCAACAAAATATTTAAATTTAGTATTTGCAATATTGTTAGGATATTTCATTTGGGGTGAAATACCAAAAGTACTGACTCTTTTGGGTGCTGGTTTAATCATTGTAAGTTCTGCAATTATCTTCATGAGAGAATCTCAACTTAAAAAACAAGTTGTTAGTCCTAGGCCGTGAGCAAGTATCCAAGTTACTGGTCAAAAGCAATAAAAACTTTATCTAAAAGAGATAAAGTTTTAAAAAGACTAATCCTTAAATACAATGATAAATTTTTGACTACTAGAAAAGATATTTTTTACTCTTTATGTAAAAGTATTGTCGGTCAGCAGATAAGTGTATCAGCTGCTAACTCAGTATTTAAAAAATTTCAAAAGAAAACTAAAGGGATTAATCCCCTAAAAGTGTCAAAATTATCAATATCACAACTTAAATCCTGTGGTCTAAGTAGACAAAAAGCTTTAGGAATAAAAGAATTGTCAATTAAATTTGTAAAGAAAGAATTTGATCCAAAATTAATCAAAAATATGAATGATGAGGAAGCCATTCAATACTTATCATCATTGAGACAAATAGGTAGATGGAGCGCAGAAATGATTTTACTATTCACTTACAATCGATCTAATATTTGGCCTTTGCAAGATATTGGCTTATTAAGAGCAATATCAAACAATTATAAGAAAAAATACTTTCCTCCAAAAAGTTTCTTAAATAAACTTTATAAAAAATTTACACCTTATTGTTCAGTTGCCACTTGGTATCTCTGGCGCAGTATTGACGATGAACCAATCCAATACTAAGCGCCTTCAATCGTCTGATGTTGACGCTCTGCATAACCTTGAAGAATAGAATGTGCATCTTGATACTCTTTTGAATTGTAAAAGTTATTAGCTTCATCATAGGATGGAAACTCAATTACAACTGTTCTTGGAGATTTATCTCCCTCATTAGATGTAGATCTTCCACCTCTAATTAAAAATTTTCCCTCATATTTTTCAACTGCTGCTCTAGCTTTAACAGCGTATTCTTTTAACTTTTCCTTATTACTTATACTTTTATAAACACAAACTACATATCCTTTCATTTACAACTCCTTTAAAATAAACTAACTTTTTTCATGGCAGATAAACTTATCATTGATTGGAAAGAGTATAATCTAATCGTTGAAAAATTAGCAATACAAATTCATGAAAGTGGTTTTAAACCTAATTTACTTATTGGTATTGCGAGAGGTGGCCTTCCAATTACTGATGTATTAAGCCGAGTTTTTAAATTAAAATGTGCTTATCTTGCCGTAGAATCATACTCTGGAGAGGGTACAGAAGATCAACAAGGGGATTTGGTTTTCTCAAGAGAAATGAGCTCTACTGTTCAAGAAATGAAAGGCAATATTCTTTTATGTGATGACTTATCCGATACAGGGGTAACGCTAAATAAAAGTATTGATTGGTTGAAAAAATACCCACCCCTCAAAGGCAATATAAAAGAGATCAAAACTGCTGTGCTCTGGAAAAAAAAAGACTCAACTTTCGAACCTGATTTTTGTGCTCAAAGATTAGATAGTAACCCATGGATTGTTCAACCATTCGAGCATTATGAAGAAATAAAAGTTCAAGATTTAATTAATAAACATGAGAAAAATTAAGGGCCAGAATTATCTGGCCCTAAATTTTTAAGCTACGTAAAAACTAATTACGCTAAATACTGCAATTACCCAAATAGCCGGAGAAGTTTTTCCAAATTTTCCTGTAAATATTTGAATTAATGCGTATGAAATAAATGCAAGAGCGATACCGTTACTGATGCTGTATGTTAATGGCATTGTTATCATTGCAACTACTGCCGGGCCTGACTCAGCTATATCATCCCACTCGATATCAGTAATATTTCTCACGAATAAGATTGCTACGTACAACAATGCTGCACCATCTATTTCTTTTGGTAAACTTGTAGCAAGCGGCGAAAAGAATAAACAAGCAAGAAACAAAACTCCTATTACTAGTGAAGTCATTCCAGTTCTACCTCCAGCCTTAACCCCTGCGCCTGACTCAACATAACTAGTTACAGTTGTTGTACCCATCATTGCTCCAGCAACCGTTCCAACGCTGTCAGATAACATTGCTTTGTTGATGTCTTGCACTTTACCTTTTTTATCAACTTTACCTGCTACGTTAGCAACCGATGTTAATGTTCCTGCTGTATCAAAAAAGTCAATGAATAATAAAGTAAAAACTATTGAAGCCATACCTGCAGTAAGCGCTGCTTTAAGATCAAAATCAAATAAGTATGTCATTGGTGGGATAGAACCAACAACACCATTAAATTTTGCTAAACCAGTAGCCCAAGCTATTATACTAAATAAAAGGATACCAATTATAATGTTTCCTCTTATCTTCATCTTTTCTAAAACAATCATAAAGACAAAAGTTAAACAACCAAGAAGCACTAAAGGATTTTTAATATCACCTAGTGTAACTAGAGTAACTGGATGGTCTCCAACTACACCCATAATTTCTAAACCAATAATAGCAAGAAACAATCCTATACCTGCACCGATTCCAAGTTTTAAACTCCTAGGTATAGAATTTATTAACCATGCTCTAAGTGGTGTTAATGAAATTGCTAAGAATATTATTCCAGCTACTAAAACTGCGCCTAAAGCTGCTTGTGGAGTGTAGCCCATTCCTGCTACCACACCATATGCTACAAATGCATTTATACCCATACCTGGCGCAAGACCTATAGGCCAAGTTTTTCCATAAAATGCCATTATAAAGCAAGCTAACGCAGTTGCTAAAATTGTTGCAGTAAAGACTGCACCAAAATCAAAAAAACCTTTTTCTGTTCCGGCAAATTCACCAGATAAGATAAAAGGATTCAAAAACATTATGTAAGCCATTGTAAGAAAGGTCGTTACACCAGCAATCACCTCTGTTTTGAAATTTGTTTTATGTTTTCTATATTCAAAATATTTTTCCATCATAAAATAAAACCTCCGATGAGAGTTTAATACTCTATATAGATAGTAAAATCTTAACTAAATATAACATAGCTGATTAGATTCAACCCACAGTAAATATATCTGTTTATAACTTTTCGTTATAAAATCAGGATTAAATGAATAAATTTTTTTTAAATATTTTATACACATTATTTTTAATCTTATTGCTTAGTTGTCAATCTGTATCCGAAAAAATTGAAAATACACAAAATCAAGAGCAAAAAGAATTGAGCAAGTGGCTTGATAAGCCAGAATCAGAACTAAAAAATTTTTATGGCCAACCTGACAGGATAGAGTTTTTAGATTCTAGAAATAGAAATTACGTTTATGTCACAGAAAAATATAGAATAAAATGTATAAGAAAATTTGAAGTTAATCCTAAAAATATGGTAGTAGGCTTTAGCAGTAAAAACTGTTTTTAAGCATGAATGAAAATACTAAGTCTCAATTTATTGATTATTTCGTAAAAGGAATAAAAGAAAAAAATCAACTAAAAGTGGGAGTAGAACATGAGCGATTTTTATTTACTGGTAGAGATAACAAAAGAATTGATTACGATACTTTAAAAAAATTGTTTAACAATCTTAAATTAAATGATTGGACACCTATCTATGAGGGTGAAAATATAATTGGTATGCAAAGAGGCAAGCAGCAAATTACAACAGAACCGGGTTTTCAATGTGAACTTTCTGGTGAACCACTAGACAGTATCCACAAAGTTTGTAGCGAAAGTTCAAATTTTTTAAATGAAATTAAGAAAGCAAGCGAGGATCTTGATGTAACTACTATTTCAATAGCGTTTGACCCGTATAATGATTTTGAAGATATACCTAAAAGTCAAAAAGAGAGATACAGAATAATGACTACTGAGATGCCTAAAGGAGGAAAGAAAAGTTTAGATATGATGTATAGGACATGCGGTATTCAAGTAAATTTTGATTACACATCTGAAAAAAATTTTGAAAAAATATTTAGATTGAGCAATTATTTAACACCTTTATCTATCGCATTATATGCCAATTCTCCTTTTGAAAATCAAAATCTTACTGGTTTTTACTCTTATAGAAATAAAGTATGGCAAAATACTTCTAGAGGAGGAATAATGCCGATCGCATTTGAGCAAGTAACTTTTGAAAAATATTTTGATTATGTAATTAATTACCCAATTTTATTTTTGATTAGGAATAAAAAGTACATCCAGCCGTCTGGACAAACTTTTAAAGATTTCATTAATGGAAAGTTTAAAAATCTAAATGAAAAAGCAAGTCTAAAAGATTTTGAAATTCATCTTGCTACAATCTTTACTGAAGTAAGATTAAAACAGTTTGTGGAATTTAGATCACTAGACACTTGTGACTGGGAATGTTTTTGCGATGGACCCGCTTTTTTAACAGGTTTATTTTATTCATCGTTAGACGAGGCTTTTAATATTGTAAAAAAATGGAAAAAGGAAAATGTTATGAATGCATATATTCATTCCCCAAAAAAAGGTTTAGAAACTGAGTTAGAGGGAAAAACTTTACATGAGTGGGGTAAAATTTTTTTAGAATTATCTAAATCCGGATTAATAAAAAGAGATAAAAAAAATAAAAAACAACAAGACGAAACTATTTACTTAAGCCACACCGAAAATGTCATAAAAGAAAAAAAGAATAGAGCTCAATTGTTAATCGACAAATACAAAAAAAATAATAATCTAGAGTTTTTTAATAATGAAAAAGAAAATTTTAGCTATTCAGGGCTCTGAAATTAATAGGATAAATTACAATACAGATACCTCTTTATTTTTAGCGCTAGAGGCCCAAAAAAGAAAATTTGATATTTATTATTACGAACCGAAAAATTTATCCTTTAACAATGGCAAAGTATTAGCAAAATGTGTTAAAATTCAAGTTTCAAACAATCAAATTAATCCGATAAAAAAAATTAAAAAGGTAGATTTAAATCTTTTAAAAGTGAAAGTTTTGTTGATTAGAAACGAACCACCATTTGATCAACAATATATTAACACGACATTTATGTTAGACCAAATATCAAACAAAATCAAAATAGTAAATAATCCTAAATCAATACGAGATGTGCATGAAAAACTTTTTTCTTTGAAATTTATTAAATTTATGCCGCCAACTCTAATAAGTGAAAATTCAGATGAGATAAAAAGTTTTATCCAAAAATATAAAAAAATAATTATAAAACCTATCGAAGGTTATGGAGGAAGTGATGTTAGTTTAATTAAAAAATTTAAAAAAAAAATAATTAATAAATATTTTAAAAAATATAATCACGTAGTAATACAAAAATTTTTGGGGGAAATATCTAAAGGTGACAAAAGGATTTTTATAATTAATGGAAAAATAAAGGGTGCAATTTCCAGAGTTCCAAAAAAAGGAAGCTTTCTCTCAAATATGAGTAAAGGTGCTGAACCAAAAAGAATTAATGTTAATACAAAAGAGCTAAGAATAAGCAAAATAATAGCTAAGGAATTAAAAAAAAATAATATTTACTTTGCTGGAATAGATTTTATTCAAGGAAAGTTAATAGGTGATATTAATGTTACTAGTCCGACAGGACTCAAAACTTATTATGATTTGACTGGTATCAATTTAGCAAAGTATTTTTTTGATAATATTTGATACTTGCGGAGATTTACTCCGCAAGTAAGGTAACTTATTTAATTTCAATAAGTCTTTTTTTCTTTAATTCAGGGACGATTTTTTCACAAGAAATCGTTAGCAAACCATCTTTTAGCTCAGCACCATTCACTTTTACATCATCTGCAATTGTAAATGATCTCGCAAAAGATCTTTGAGATATTCCTCGATGAATAACCTCATCACCTTCTTTTTCTTCAGTTCTTTTAACGTTTTTTGTTTTCACTGTTAAAAGATTATCTTCATATTCAACTTCAACATCATCTTTGTTAAAGCCAGCAACTGCTACTTCAATAGCATACTTATCTTTGCCTACTTTTCGGATGTTGTATGGCGGGTAATTGGCTTGAACACCAAGACTGCCATTCCCCAACATAGACTCGAACTGATCAAACATGTCATCGAATCCAATGCTTAAAGGTCTGAGTGAATTAAAGATCGATAGATCCTTACTTGTCATATATCCTCCTTTGTTAGCAAGGTTAATGTCAGTCCCATTTGGCGACCGACATAGTTGATATGGGAATTATTTTTATCTTTTCAAGATTGTTATTTTAAAATTTTTGCAGTTTTTAAAATAAATGAATATTCTTCTGCTAGCTCTGTAATCGCATTGTCGCGGCCAGACATTCCTCCATGACCTGCTGCTTCCATTTTACATTTTAACAGTTGAATGTTATTATCAGTTTTTGTTTCTCTAAGTTTTGCAATATATTTAACTGGCTCAGAGTAAAGGACTCTGTTGTCAAACAAAGAAGTTGTAATAAGCATCGGCGGGTAATCTTTTTTATTAATATTGTTATAAGGTGAATAAGATAAAATATACTCAAAATACTCCTTACTTTTTATAGGGTTTCCCCACATCTCCCATTCGCCTGGTGTTAAAGGTAATTTTTCATTTAACATAGTTGTCATTGTGTCTACAAATGGAACTAACAAAAGCATTCCAAAAAATAAATCTGGTGCCATATTAGCTACAGCTCCACCTGTAAGACCTCCAGCAGATCCACCATAAAAACAAATTCCGCCTTTGTATGTATATCTTTGCTCTATAAGATGATTTGCGCAAGCTATATAATCTAAAAAAGTATTTTTCTTAAATTTTTTTCTACCTTTTTCATGATGTTTATCTCCTAAATCTCCCCCACCTCTTACATGAGCAATCGCAAAGGTAATTCCCCTATCAACTAAACAAAATCTTGAAGCACTAAAAGATGGAGATATGCTATGTTTGTATGCCCCATAAGCATATAAGAGAATTTTTGATTTTCCATCTTGTTTTGCTGTTTTCAATCTAACCAAACTTATAGGTATCATTTGACCATCATGAGACTCAGCTTTTATTCTTTCAACAACATAATTACTGGAAACATGCCCAGATGGAACCTCTGTTTGTTTTACTAATTTTTTTTGTTTTGAGACAACGTCATACTCATAAACTTGTCCTGGAGTCGCCATACTCTCCCAACCGACTCTTATCATTGTAGTATTTGTATCTCTTTGCATTAAAGAAACTCCAGGGACACCTATTGGTTCATCTGAAATTTTAATTTCTTCTTCTTTGTTGGTTTTAATATTTCTTACAAAAATTTTTGGGATGGCATCAGACTTTTCTGATCTAAGGATAAAATTGTCTAAAAATTCAAATCCACCGATTACGGTATCTTTTTTAGCGGGAATAAAAACTTCAAATTTATCTATTTGATTAGTCTTACATCTGAGTACCTTATAATCCCTAGCGTCTTCATTGGTGTGAACATAAAAATAACCTTGCCAAGAGTCTATTGAATAACGAACATCATTTTTTCTTTTTTGAAAAATAGTTGGTTTAATTTCCTTAGCATCAGTAGGGAAAAAATATTCTTCAGTTGTGATGTGATCGGAAGTCCCAATAATGAAATATTTTTCATCAGAGGTAATACTAATACCACAAGTAAAAGTTTCATCTTTTTCCTCAAATATTAACTGATCTTGATCAGTCGATGTTCCAAGGACATGTTTGAAAATTTTTCTTGGTCTATGATATTGATCTAATTTTGAATAGAAAAAACTTTTGTTATCCAAGGCCCAAGTAATACTACCACTAGTATTTTCAACTATATCTTTTTCATTTTTTCCAGTTCTAAGATCTCTCAAATAAATTGTGTAATATTCTGATCCTTTTAAATCGAGAGAATACGCAATAAAATTATCACAATAAGAAGTGCTCACAGTTCCAACTCCAAAGTACTCTGAACCAGATTTCTTCTTCTCCAAATCTCCGTCAAAAAAAACTTCCTCGGGTTTAGAACCATCAATGAGTTGTCTCATCCTTTTACCGTAATTACCTTTAGTTTCTGTTTTTGACCAATAATAATATCTTTTATCTTTATATTTTAATCCAGTGTCATCTAATTTAATCTTACCTTTGATTTCGTTAAATAAATTTTTCTTTAATTCTTCAACATCTTTGAAGTAGCCTTCAGTTATTTTGTTATTAGCCTCTATATAATCCTTGACTTCAGTATTTAACTTTTTTGGATCCTTTAAAACTTTAAGGATATTTGGCTGATCAACCCATGAATAGTCATCTTCTAAGGGGATCCCGTGATAATTTTTCGTAGTCTTTATTTTTTTTAGTTTTGGTATATTCATATTAGGAAATTATATGAATTTGCTTTTGTTGGGAATTATCATTTTCGTCGTAATCTACCTTTTTCTAAATTGGTTCGCTAGAGCCAGTTCAAAAAAGATCGCTACAACTATAAAAAAAATTGCAATTTATATATCATTGATTCTAGCCGTCCTATTTACAATTGGTGGTAAATTCATCTTTAGTGTTCCGATGTGGTTGATCCTGCTTTCTGGGCTTAAGATTAAAGGATTTACTGCATTGCAAATGTATCAGTTATGGAGATTGATCCAATTTATGAAAAATAATACAGCAAGATTTTCTCAAGGCCAGTTTGGTCAAAGTCCAGGATCATCAAGTCTTACATCAGAAGAGGCTTACAAATTGCTAGGATTAAAAAAGGGCGCAAGCAAAGAAGAAGTTTTAAAAGCAGCTAATCAATTACAAAAAAAAATTCATCCTGATATGAACCGCAATGTAGACAGTTCCAGATTGAGTCAATTAGTAAATGAAGCTAAAGAAAAAATAATAAAAACTGATTTTAGCTAGACAAAAGCTCAATACATTTATTGTAAACTCTGTCGAAAGAGATTTTATCTGCACCAAGAGTATCGTGATTTGTTGATTCCTCGGTTTCACCTTCTGGTATAATTACATTAATATTTTCTGAGTACTTTCCATAAGCGAGAACCGGGCTATCTATGAACAAAGCTACAGTTTTTAAATTGAGAGCCGCACTAATATGCATAAACCCAGTATCATTTCCGCAATACAAATTACAATTTGCTATTATCGGAAGCATTTCATCTATTTTTAAATGATTAAGAGAAATACAATTTGACCCAATATTTGAGTTTAATATTTCATCAATTATTTGTTGATCATTTTTTCCAGCAACTAAATAAAATTTAGTAGGGTACTTTTCATTTATTTTTTCAATTAATCTAATAAAATTTTTAATTCCCCAACGCTTTGTTGGTCCAGACGCGCTAATTCCTAGGACAACTCTTGTAAGATCTAGAGACATATTTTTTTTCGCATCAGAAATTTTTTCTTTACTAAGAATAAGTTTTGGTTGCGTTGATACTATTTTATCAAGTTCATTTTCCGTGAAAATTTTTGCTGTATTCACAATGTGTTGACCTTTTTTTTTAAATAAAGGATATTGAGCAATTTTTTTTATACCTGCTAATTTACAAATTAAAAAATATCTAAGAGAACTATTAAAGATGAATACTTTATCAAATTTTTTCTCTTTGATGTCTTTAGCTAATTTGAAAAATCCACTTAGTCGATCATGACTACCCGAATTGTCAGTTAAACGTTCTAATGTGATCACCTCTTCAATATAGGGATCATCTCCAAACAGATCTTTTGCTTTAGTATTTGCTTTAGCTAAAATTGAAACTGGTTTTCCGTATTTTTTTGAGATTTCATGAATGTAATTTATGTGAATTATACAGTCTCCGAGGCCTACTTTATTTATGAGAATCAGAACTTTCATTTCTAAAATTTATATTATATTTTATTTCAATAAATTGGGACAATAAGATGTTAAAACGAGGGATATACGCAGCTAGTTTAAGTGTTTTAAATAAAGACTTAACGTTGAACGTTGAGGCTACCATTTCACACGGAGAAAATTTAATTAAAAATGGTTGCACAGGCGTTTTCTTCATGGGATCTACTGGACAAGCACAATTGTGCAGCGTTGATTCAAAAAAGGAACTTATATCTAAAATAGCATCCCATAAACTTAGAAAACAATTTTTTATTGGGCTTGGTGTAAATAGTCTTTCTGACTCAATCTCATTAATTAAATATGCAAATGAATATGAAATTAATAAAGAGATATTAATCGGAGCTCCAGCCTATTACCAAAATAATACAGATCAAGGTGTTTTTAATTTTTTTCAAAGAATAATTTCAGAATGCCCTAAAGTAAAAATAGTAATTTATAATTTTGAAAAATTATTTCACTACAAATTTTCAGTTGAGGCTATCACAAATTTAGTTGATGCATTTCCTAAATCAATAGTTGGTGTCAAAGACAGTTCATATAACCTTTTTCAAAACTTAAAAATTAAAGATTTTTTAGTTTTTCCTGGAAGTGAAGCAAAACTTTTGAAAGGTTTAGAGTACGGATGCGCGGGATGTATTTCAGCAGTAACTAATGTGACTCACTCTCTGGCTAGAAAAGTGTTTGATGATTTCGAAAATAAAACTCCACAAACAAAAAATGAAAAATTAATAAGAGTTAGAGAAACTTTTGATAGCTATAATTTAATATCAGCCTTGCATAGTTATCATTCGATCAAAGACGAAAATTATAAGAATATATTACCTCCATTAACTTTATTAAGTGAGGAAAAACAGAAAGAACTTATTAAAAAATTAAATGAACTTAAATTTACTAGCGAAAAAAACCTAGCAACTTAAATTATGATATTAGCTAGAACATTATCGAAAATATACAAAGAAGACGGAATTATACTAATTGACTCAAAGGGTCAAAAATATATCTGCGGTAATCCAAGATCAGAAAAACCTATTACCTTAAAACTTTTAAAAAAAAATCTTGAGATTAAACTAATTTTGTTTCCTGAGATATCATTTCCAGAAGCATACATGAATGAAGAACTTATAATTGAGAATGCTTCTTTAAGAGAATTTATTTTAGGTTTTGTTAAAAATCTTGGAAGAACCGAAGTTTCTATGCCAAGTTTAATTTTCAAAAATATATATGGTATTTGGAGAACTTTAACAAATTTTAATTTTCCAGGAAGATCAAAAAAAAATGTTGAACATCATTACGATGTGGGTGGCCCTAAAGGAGAAAAGCTTTATGATTTATTCTTAGATAAAAATTTACGTCAATATTCTATGGCTATGTGGCTGGATGACACTAAAACTTTAGAGGAGGCGCAACAGAATAAAGTGGATCATATAATTAAAAAACTAGACATTAAACCAGGTATGAAAGTTTTAGATGTTGGATGTGGTTGGGGTGGACTTGCTTTTGAAATGGCTAAAGCAAAAGGATGTGAAGTCCTAGGAATTACTTTGAGTAAAAATCAATTAGACTACTGCAAAAAAAAAGCAAAAGAACTTAACCTAGACAATCAAGTAAAGTTTGAGATTATGGATTACAGAAATGTTACTGGTCAATTTGATAGAGTGGCCTCCGTTGGCGCCTTTGAACATTTTGGACGTAAATTCTATAATATTTTCTTTAAAAAAATGAATGAAGTTTTGAAAAATGATGGGATATTCTTACTTCACACAATTGGTGTAGTGGACAAACCCTCGCCTGCAAATCTTTTCATTCAAAAATATATATTTCCTGGAGGGGTATGTCCCTCATTAAGTCAAATCATAACACCAATAGAAAAGACTGGGTTAATTGTAAATGATATAGAAACATTAATTAGGCACTACGATAAAACCCTTGAAAATTGGTTGGAAAGATTTTTAGCAAATAAAAGCAAAGTAAAAGATTTATTCGATCAAAAATTTGTAAAGTGTTATGAGTATTATATGGCATCTTGCGAAGCGGCGTTCAAATATAGAGACCTTGCAGTTTTTCAATTACAAATTGTGAAAAACTTTAACAACGCCAAAAGAACAAGGAACTACCTTTATTCCTGAAAACTGTTATTAAATAAGATAACAGTATGAAAAGAAAGAAAAAGAAACTTCAAAAAAATAAGTCAATTAAATCCAAAAGACTTAAATATAAAAAGACTACTAAAAAACGAAAAAAAAATACCATAAAAAAATTAAATAAAAAAAGAATAATTAAAAAAAGGAGAAAAAAAATTAAGATAAAAAAAAAAAGAATTATTCCTCTCAAATTAAAACGTAAAAAAGTTCAAAAAACTAGAGCATTAGTTTCAGGAATTTTAAATTTAAGTGACAAAATTAAATCAATGCTAAGATTTAATTTTAATTTAGATAAATCTCTTCAGAATTTTTTTCAAGGTATTTCGAATAGAGTTTTAAATATCAAAGAGATTATTCAAGAAGAAAGAGTAAAACAAAAACAAAAAAAGATAAAAGAAATGGAGAGAGAAAAAAAAGAGGCAAAGAAGCGTTTTATGCAACATGAAGAAATAGCATTAAAAGCTAAAACTCTCGAGTTAAAAGAGGAGAAAGAGTTAAGCCGCCAACTATCAATTGATTTAAAAAGATTTATTCGCGAGGACCAAGCTGAACTCAGACGAGAACGAGCAGATAAACAAAGGAAGTTTTTAGAACAAATACAACTTGAGAAGAAAATTGAAGGCTTCGTCCGAAGAGAGGAAAAAGAGGTTCAAGCGCTATCAAAATATGTCTTAAATCAACAAAGAGAGTCTTACGAAGAAGTCAAACTACGAATAGATAAAATTAAAGAGAAATATAAAGCTTTAAGACAACAAAAAATTGAGGAAGCAATTAGAGAACGACTAACTCAATTTGGTGTTGAGGTAAAAGACAGTGATACTAAAGAAATATTACTAGAGAAGGAAAGAGTTTATAACGAGGAAAGAGAGAAAGTAGAGTATGCGCTAGAGTCTTTCTACAGAGCTTCCCACTCACTTTGTTTTATGATTTCAAAAAGATACTTAAGTAAACACCTTCCTATAATGAGGTGTATAGATAAAAGGATAGAGGAGTCAGCTATATATATTAAATGGGATGATACTCCTGAAGATGAATGGCTGATATGTATTTATTTAAAAGATGATACTCCTACGGAGGGGATAATTATTGAGGATAAAACAGATCCAGAAAAAAATATTTCAAAAGAATTTAAGAGAGATCAGATTTTTAACGCTTCAGATTTTATGGTGGACTCACTTACTGCTTTACTTGATAGAGAAAGAAATAAAAGAAAAGCTAGTTGATAAGATCATTTAATTTTTTAATCTCACCAATTTTAAAAATAATTGCCTCTTCTTTTTTGTAGCCAAACTTTTCAGCATTTTCTTTAAATCTTACAGGAGGTTCCCAAATCGGTTCCAAACTTAATATTGCAGTTCCCCAATGCATTCCTACAACTTTTTTTACTTCTAAGTCTTTCATTAAAGATAAAAGCTCTTCAGGATTTGCGTGAGCTGTAGATCTATCCTTGACCGGAACAATTGGATAAAAATTGTAGGCACCTAAATTTCCAAAACCCAAATCGATAGGACCGAATTTTTTTCCTAATTCCTTGTAAAATGGTGCTGGTCCAGTATCACAAGCAAAAAAGATTTTTTTATCTTTGTATTCAATCAAAAAACTTCCCCAAAGAGATCTATTTGTATTTCCATCTCCCCAGATCCACCGTTTGGACCAGTGTTGACTTGGAAGCATTGTAACTGTGATTTCATCGTTTATTTTAATTTTATCAAACCAATCCATTTCTTTAACTGTTCCTTTTTTATATCCATTTTTTGTGAAATATTTACCAAGCTTAAGAGGCACAAGAACTTTAGCATTCTTATAAGGAAAGTTTTTTATCGTACGAATACTCATGTGATCATAATGATTATGTGTCAGCAAAAATAAATCTATTTTTGGAAGTTCTTTAAGTGTCAAAGGGGACTCCACATATTTCTTGGGACCAAATACCATAGGTCCATAATTCTTTTCGAAAACAGGATCAGTAATAATTGTAGTTTCTCCAAGTTTAATTATAAAGCTCGCGTGATCAAGCCACATCACATATGAGTCAGATTTATGTTTTTCAAGATTTTTTAAAACTATTTGTTTATCAATTACATGTTCAGGTGGATAATCTATCTTAAGTTTCTTTTTTTCCTCCCTAAAAACTTTCCAATCCCATTTAAAATTAGGATCCCTTTTTGGACCTCCCTCAAGGTTTCTAAAAGCATATAATTTTCCGTCTTTGTAAACATGATGATAAGGTTTTTCCATAGCATTTAAACTAATACTAAATGAAAATAATGTACACAGAATAAGGGGTATTCGCATACCCCTTATTAGCATAGAGAATTTAATTTGAAAGAAAATTAACTATCTGGACAATTTGACTTATTAATCTTCTTACTAAAGTCTTGCAGTGAGTCCTTACTAACAAACCATACAAAACTAGATTCACTTAAGTTGTTTGCATCTGGCTTTGTGCATTTCTTGCCAAGCTTAATCGCCGCAAGTTGATTTCCGCCAGAGCAAGCGGTTAGAAATAATAATAAAGTTATAGTTGATAATATTTTCATAGTTAAAAGTTAAACTGAAAGTCTGTGCTTTGCTTGGCATAATTTGGACCAAAAAAAGAAATTGAAACTTTATTGAATAAGATAAACTTTAGCTTTATGATTAAAATTATGTCCAAAAGCCACATTTATAAATTGAAAGTTTTTGTTGAAGACGTTGACTTTGGTCGTGTATTCTATTCTAGATATCTTCAGTATATCGAAAGAGCTAGAACTGAACTAATATACTCAAGACTTGGACTTACATTAACTCAACTTATGAACGAGTATGATATTATGTTTGTTGTTAGAAGCTGTAATATAAAATACCTTAAATCTGCAAGTTTTGAGGATAATTTGAGTGTTGAAACAACCGTTCTAAAAAAGACTAATGTTAGGCTAAATTTACTTCAAGAGGTAAAAAGAGGAGCAGAAACTCTTGTTTATGCGGAAGTGGAACTAGCAGTTGTAGATCGAAGTGGGTCAATAAAAAAACTTTCTAAAGATATTTTTGGAAAAATTTAAATTTGGCCAAGAAACGCCTAATATCTGCCTAAATTCTCGTTATAAACTATATTCAACTCAAGTTTGCAATTTCAGCAATACTCATAGAGTTAAATTTAAACTAAAAGGTATCATGAGACTTAAACAACTTAAAAAAAACAAGTTAAAGACCAATATCAACAAGAAATTTAAAAAAATCTCTATTTTTGAACTACAAAATAGTCCAAAATTTCTAAATTTTAGAGTTAGAGCATAATCTTTCCTCCTAAATAATGCAGTGGCTTAATTTAATTAGGCCATTGTTTTTATATCAATAATTGTTAAACTAATTTGTGAAACGTATTAAACTTAATAATAAAGTAGCAATCATTATGGGCTCTAAATCAGATCATTCCGTAATGAAAGAATGCGAGAAAATTTTAAACACTCTTAAAATAAAATTTCAAACATTAATTGTTAGTGCACACAGAACACCTAAAAGGATGTTTGAATTTGCAGAGTCGGCCTCAAAAAATGGATTTAGTGTTATAGTAGCTGGAGCAGGTGGTTCAGCACATTTACCCGGCATGATAGCGTCTTTATCTTCTTTGCCAGTTATTGGAGTTCCGATTGAGTCAAAAAAATTAAAGGGTTTAGATAGCTTATTATCAATAGTACAAATGCCACGAGGCTGTCCAGTAGCCACAATGGCAATTAATGGATCTATGAATGCAGGGTTACTTGCCGCCTCTATCATTGGAAATTTTGATGAAAAAATTAAATCAAATTTAGAAAAGTGGAAACGTTTACAAACCAAATCCATTAAAAAAAAACCATAATTCAATGACAATAAGCACCCTAGGGATTATTGGTTCAGGTCAACTTGGATCATTACTTTGTCAGGCTGCAAAAAAACTTAATATAAAAACTGTAGTAATATCAGATGATGAAAATGGACCTGCCCAAAATTATTCGGATGAATATATCTACTCACAATACGACAACAAAGAACAGATAAAAGAGTTTGTAAGTAAAGTTGATATTATCACTTATGAGTTTGAAAATATTCCAATAAATATTTTAAATGAGATCGATAGAGAAAAAAAAGTCTTACCTAAGCCTGAAATAAATAGAATAATTCAAAATAGAAAATTAGAAAAAACTTTCGTCAATGATTTAGGTATTAAAACTACAGATTGGGCCTTTATCAAACAAGCTGGAGATATCGAAAAGAATAAAAGCTTATTACCCGGAATTTTAAAATCAAATACACTTGGTTATGATGGACATGGACAATATGTTTTAAATACTCTTGATGATGTGAAAAAAAATTGGTGTTTTACTGCTGATTATATTTTAGAAAAAAAGGTAAATTTAAAAAAAGAGATATCAGTTGTAATAACAAGATATTTAAACGGCGAAACTTATATTTATGAGCCTATAGAAAATATTCACAAAAACCAAATCTTAAATCATTCAAAAATCCCTGCAGATATAAATAAAGAAATTTTCGTTAAAGCACAGGGTAATGCTAAACTTATTTCAGAAAAATTAGATTATGTTGGCACTATGTGTGTTGAATATTTTATCGATCAAGATGATAATTTGTTAGTCAACGAAATTGCTCCAAGAGTCCATAATTCAGGTCACCTAACAATAAATGCGTTTTCCATAAGTCAATTTACTGGACATGTTGCAGCTGTGTGTAGTCTTGGTGTAAAAAAAGTTGAAAAAATTTCTAACGCTGAAATGTTTAATGTATTAGGAAAAGATATCGAGACTTATAGATCCAAAACATTTAGTAAAAATGAATTTTTTTATGATTACGGGAAAAAATCTATTAAAGATAAAAGAAAAATGGGACACCTAACGGTTTTAAAAAAATGATTATTTAATTGTTATTCTATGCATAACTCTTCTGCAATTCTTTATTTCACTAGCCATATGCAGAATACTTAAATTATCCCAAAGACAGATATCACCTTTTGTCCACTCATATGAAAATATAAAATCTTTTTTGTTTACGTGATCTACTAAATAATTTTTTAAATATTCAGCTTCATCTTCCTTTACATTTTTAATCTTCATTAAATGTCCTGGAGATACATAAAGAGTTTTCTTTCCATCTACAGTAATAACTATAGGATGTTCGGCTTCCATACTTTCTGAAGATTTTATCCCCATCTCTTTTTCTCGTTCAAGTCTTGTTATTGCTATCGGACCTGCCGATGAAAAAACTCCAGTAGCGTTTTTAATTTTTTCTTTAATGTCGTTTGGTAATTTATCATAAGCATTAAAGCCAGATGAGAATACAGTATTACCTTGGCCAACTGGTATTTCTATACCCATCAACATTGTATATCTCGGTCTATCGTTAGCTAAATAACTTGTATCCTGATGAAGCCAGCTAGAGCCAAAACTTAAATTTTTATCATCAGGTTTTCTTTCGATTACATTAATAAATGGAAATTTTTCATCTAAACCTTTAAGTCTTGGATATACTACGGGTTGACCTATATTCTTTGCAAAATTTTGAAAAGTTTCAGGATCAAGATTTTGTTCTTTTATAAATATAACTCCGTACTTGTTTAAAATCTTTTTTATTTCTGTTGCCTGATCTTGATCAATGGATTTTAAATTAATGTCGTTGATATAAGCCCCAACATTATTTTTTCCCGGTGAGATAGATAAATTCATTTAGTTCGAAGGTTTAATTAAAGCAGGGTCATTGTTTATCGGATTATTAACATCTTTTGATATCTTATGAAACTTTAAATTGGGTGGTTTAATAGAGTTTAATATTTCCATAGCATCTTTTTTAATGTTCAAATAACTATTAATCTGGCTTTGATTAATAATCATTGGTTCTCTGTGATGGACGGTACTAATTTTTTCAGTAGCTTCTCTTGTAATTATACAAAACTGTTCATTCTGATATATCCCGGCAAAATATATCAATTCATCATCCTTTTTTGAAAAATAATAGGGAGTTTTTGTTTTATCTTCCCTTTTCCATTCATAATACCCATCAGCTGGAATAATACATCTTGATGTCTGGATAAGGTTCTTAAAAGTAACTTTTTCCATAAGGGTTTCTCTCCTTGCATTAATCAGAGGAGAAAACTTATCTAATTTTTTTGACCAACTCGGAACTAATCCCCATTCATACAGCTCAAGAGCCTTACCATTTGAATAGGACTTTATTACAGGTAACTTTTGAGTTGGGTGTGCATTATAATTATCTGTATCCTCAACCTTAATGTTTGTTTTTACCAAATCAGCGGTTTTAGTAACTGGTTTTCGAATACTATATCTTCCACACATTATTTATTTTTTCTCTCTCTTTTAAGCTTTCTCTTTTCTTTTAAAGATAACTTTGCTTTTTTCATAAAGCTTCTATCTTTTTGACTTTTACCCGAATATCTTTTTGACATACTTACTCATCTATTATTTCATGGAATTGCTCACCTAGTCCATCTACTTTTAAGTGAAGTTTGTCACCTGCCCTTAGAAATTCAGGTTTTTCCATCTCCATTGCTGTACCCGCAGGTGTCCCGGTAGTGATAATTGTCCCAGGATATAAAGTCATAAATTGACTTAAATGAGAAATTAAAAAATTGAAATTAAAAATCATTCTTTCTGTATTTCCAGTTTGTCTTCTGTTGCCATTTACATCTAACGCTAAATTAATATTATTTAAGTTTTTTATTTCATCTTTGGTCACAAGGTAAGGCCCTGTTGGTCCTGCTATAGATTTACCTTTAATCCATTGACCTCCCCTTTCTTTTTGCCAAGACCTTTCAGATACGTCATTAACGATACAATAGCCAAATACATAATCTTGAGCATTTTCTTCTTTAATATATCTGCCCTCTCGACCAATAATCATTCCAACTTCAACCTCGTAATCCATTTTACTTGCAGACTTAGGCTTTATTATTTGATCGTTAGGACCCTGAATACATCCAGAGCTTTTATTGAAAACAATTGGTTCAGTCGGTAATTTTGATTTAGTTCCCTCAGCATGTGCTTTATAATTTAAACCTATTGCTAAAAAATCCACAGGATTTGAAATGCAAGCTCCAATTCTAATATTTGAGTTGATTTCCTTTAGCTCAGATAATTTTATACTTTTTAATTTATTTAATGTTTCTTCATTTATAGTCTGCGGATTTAAATCTTTAATGTGATCTGAAAGATCCCTAATGACATTATTACCGTCTAAGGCAGCAACAACCTCACTTCCCAACTTACCAACTCTTAATAATTTCATTAAATAATTTTAGTCTTGAAATCGCTATTTTACAAATCTTTTGATTCTCTCTTCAGTAGTAGTTTCAGGACCAGAGTAAGGTGTTTCGTAGCTATTAGTTCTTGTTAGAACATCAATTCCTTTAGTGAAAATAAAAATAAAAAAAACAATGAAAAAAACTGCAAATATTTTTGCTGGGTTATAATTTCCAGATTGAAAAACGCTGACTGGTTGCTCTTGTTTTTTATGAAAAAATTTAAATGTTATGTAAACTGCTATGATTAATCCAATATGCGCCATAACTACTCCAGCCCAACCAAAAATAAAAGAGGTTACGCTAAATACATAGAGGCTAAACACAGTGGACCAAACAAAAGACAAAACAATTAAAATTTGAAGCCTTACAGACTTTGGCAAGCTTCTTAAGTCGTTTTTACTATCATCAAACATGATGTTAGCAGCTTCAGTCATCCAATTTTTAAAACTTTCCATAAATGCCTTATATACTTTTTAAATTGAAATTTAAATTATTATAAATTTCGCACTAGTTTTCTTACTTTTTCCATATGTGAATTAAATTTTTCTTGTGTCATACCTGGTAAAACCTCATAAAATCTTATGTAGGTTGTTTCCATTCCACCAAGCTTTAAAACTCCTGCTTTAATTCTTCTAAATGGAATATTTTGAAACCAGGTTTGAATTGAAAACCAATTTCCACCGTAAGACATAGACATTATAGCTTTTCTACCTTTCATCGCACCAGCAACAGGATAGCCCCAATTACCAACAAGTCTTTTAAATGAAAAAAACCATTTCGGAGCTAAAGTTAAATCAATCCAATTTTCTAAAATTGCAGTTGCTCTAAGATTGTAACATGGTGAAATCATAAACAATACATCACTTGCTTCTAATCTTTTTCTATAATCTAAAATTTGATTATTAGGTCCTGAACCGTCAAAAAAAGGAATCGGTTTTTCCTCATGTAAATTAATTAAATCAACTTGATGACCTAACTTTTTTGCTTCTTCGATAAAAGTATCTCTTACCGAAGCATTAAATGATTTTTTTATGTCGTGATGGCCATAAACAATAAAAATTTTTTTAGACATCTTTACTTGTCTATATCATTTTTTTCATTTTTTCGTATTAGAAATCCCGAACCTATCCCCACTGCAATAGCTGATATAACCCACGAGTATTCTTGTTCGCTGAAAAGAACTAATAAACCAAAACCTATAATGATTACTCCTAAAAGCTTATTATCCATTGACAAATATAGACCTTATATTAAAGTTTACTTATCCATCTGTCATGGGAAAAAAGACTCGGCATTCGACATGCCGGACCTATAAAGGGTTGCAAAGTCGGTAGAAATGAAAGGAGTTGCTATGAATAGATTTAGCAAACTGTATGGAAATTCTGCCGTTAAAAAAGCTGAGCAGAAACTTTCAATGCAGTTAAGTAAAAACCAAAAAGCTCCCGAGGCTAACGCCAATGGAACGGCTGGATATTTGGTTAAAAACGGAAAAAATTCCGGAAAAATTTTGAAGCATTTAAAAACTGATAAAAATCAGCTTTAAACTTTTATAGGGTGGGGACTTTAAAATCCCCACTCAAGTCTTTAATATCCTATGAATGGAAAAACAAAATTTTTATGATCTTAATTTTGATCAGCTAAAAGCTTTTTTAATTGAAAAAGGAGAAGTTGAGCCAAAAAAAGCAAAGATGAGATCTCAACAACTTTTTAATGCAGTTTATAAAAAAAATATAAAAAGTTTTGATGAGCTTACAACATTTGGAGCTGAACTTAGAAATAAAATTAAAGGTTTAATAAGTTTAGAAAAACCAAAAATTATAGATGTTCAAAAATCTAAAGACGGGACAATTAAATTTCTTTTAGAGCTTAAAGATAAACGTAATGTTGAGACAGTCCTCATTCCAGATAAATCTCAAAGTAAATATACAATTTGTTTATCTGTATCAGTGGGTTGTTATCTCTCTTGCGAATTTTGTGCAACAGCTCAAATCTCAAAAAAATTAGTAAGGAACTTATCACCAGGAGAAATAATTTCGCAAATAATTTTAAGTAAAGATTATATTAATGATTGGTCAACACAGAAAAAAATAACTAATCAAGTATTGATGGGTGAAGGTTCACCTTTTTTAAATTTAGATAATGTAAAAGTTGCCATAGATAATTCAAAAAATAAAGATGGTTTGGAGTACGGAAGAACTAGAATAACAGTAAGTACAGTAGGAGTAGGAACTAAAAAAGACAATTTAGATGCAATAGAGTGGGCTGCAAATGAGTTAGATGTTTATCTTGCATGGAGTTTACATAGTTCTATACCAAAACACAGATCAGAATTAATGCCAATAAATGATAAATATTCAATTGATTCATTATTACCAAAACTAAAAAAATATTATGAAAAAACAAAATTACCTATTTTTATTGAGTGGATATGTTTAGACGAGAATTTAACAGATGAACACGCTAAAGAACTAATAAAGATAATGAAAAAAGTTCCTTCAAAATTAAATTTAATTGAATTTAATCCCCTTTCAAACAAAGATTTCAAACCAGCAACTCAAGAAAATATAGATAAGTTTTCTAAGACAATTCAAGATGCAGGTTTTCTTTCTCTATTTAGAAGAAGTAGGGGTAGAGACATAAATGCATCTTGTGGATCATTAGCGAATAGTAAGGTTATACCTAATGGATAATTTACATATTTTTTTAGGCGCAACAGTCGCGGACGCAGCGACTAGACCTCTACATTGGGTATATGATCCAAAAAAGTTAAAGAAATATGTTAAGGGAAAAAAAGAAATAGTTTTTTTGAAAAAAAATAGAAGTCCTTTCTATAACATTAAAACTGGAAAGGTCTCAGGGTATAATGATATTGGACAAGTAATGTTTCAAACTTTGACTTCCTCAAAAAAAAAATCAGAAATTTTAGAGAATTTTAAAAAAAATATTATAAAACACTTTGGGCCAGGGTCAAATTATTGGAAAAATCTAAAATTACGAAAAAAATATAAAAAAGTGAAATGGAAAAAGCCTATGAATGGCCCGTGGATCCATCAAAATATCCTAGAGACTATACAAAATATCAAATCTAAGAAAATTATCACTGGTGGTACTAAAGTAAACGAGTCCGATGGTTATTGTGCTGCTCTGCCTTATTTTCTTTTCAATGACGATGAAAAAGAACTTAAAAAGGTTATTAAATCTGTAGCTAATTCAAGAACAAATGAAAAATATGCTTTATCTAAATTAAAGATTATAGAATTAGCTAATAAAAAAGATAGAAATCCTGTTCAATCTTTTGTTAAAAAATACAAAAAGAATAAATATTATAAAGACGTAATTACCAATATTAAAAAAGTTTTAAGACTAAAAAACCAAAATCATATAATGACTGTAAGAGTATTTGGTAAAGCTTGTAGTTATCCCGGTACATTTATGGGATCAATTCACGCGATTATAACATCTAATAGTTATAAATCAGCTATCACCAAAACGATTAAAGCTGGTGGTTGCAATTGCTCAAGAGCAAATTTTGTTGGAGCGTATTTTGCAGCATTAAAACCAGATAGTATTCCAAGCCACTGGGTTAGAAGAACTTTGCCAGCAAAAAATATTTTGAAATATATTAATTCTTAATGTGGTATATTAATTTATGGATTCGTTAATCATAGTTTTAGTAATATTATTAGTCATAATTAACCTTGGAGTTATTTTCTTTTTAGTAAGAAATAAGCCTGAAAAACAAATAAATCCAGAGCAGGCTTTTAAAGATGAGTTTAACTCATTTAAAGAAACCTTCGGCCAATCCTTTGGTTCTATGAGCAAAGAAATTGCTAAAGACATGACTGGTGCTCTAACTAAAGTTGATGAAAAAGTTTCAGTTTTTAACCAGCAAGTAAGTGAGCTTAATAAAAGCCAAGATAATTTTAGTAGAATTTTAAGCGGTGTTAAAACATATGGAACTCTCGCAGAATTTGGATTAGGCGCTTTACTTAAAGATTTATTACCAGCATCTCAATTTATTGCTAATGCAAAAATGAAAGATGATACATCCGAAACAGTTGAATTTGCTATAAAACTTCAAGATGTTTTGTTACCGATAGACAGTCATTGGCCAGTAGAAAAATACAAAGCAATTGATGATGCCTACAATGCTAACGACAAAGAGGCTCAAGCAGAGGCGAGAAAAGATTTAGCTGCTGCTTTTAGACTGAAAGCTAAAACGGTAAATTCTAAATATATAGCGCCACCTAAAAGCACAGATTTCGCGATCGTTTATGTTCCAACTGAAGGATTATTTTCAGAACTTTCAAGCTATAGAGATCTGAAAACAAAAGAACTATTATTACAAGAGCTTAGAACAAAATATAAAGTAACAGTTTCTGGCCCTAATACTTTATCTGCTTTGTTGCAATCTTATCATTTAGGATTTCAAACACTGAAAGTTCAACAACATGCAACTCAAATTTATAGTGATCTTAGAAACATTAGTTCTAGGTTTGAAAAACATTTTGATGGGATTAAAGACCTAAGAAAGAAATTAGAGCAGGCTATGACTGCAACCGATAGTTTTGGTAGAGATGCTAGATCTATCATGAATACACTTGGAAATATTAAAGATCCAGACCAAGTAACAGATTCCTTGAAAGAAAATCCAGAAAAGATAAAAGTTCTAAAGTAAACATCAATTATGTCTAACTTTGTCTTTTACGATTTTGAGACCAGCTCATCTAATAAATATTGGGGCCAAATAATTCAAATTGGCGCTGTATTAACTAATGATAATTTAGATGAACTAGATCGTTTTGATGCTAGGTGTAGATTAAGTCCTGGAATAATTCCAGAAGCCATGGCGCTGATCGTTAATAAGACCTCACCTTCAATGCTAAAAAAGTCCAACCTATCTCATTATGAAATGATTAGGCAGTTTGTTGAAACGCTTAAAAGATGGGGAAAGGCTACTTATATTGGTTTTAATAGTATTGAGTTTGATGAGGAATTTTTAAGGTGCACTTTATTTCAAACATTAGAATATCCTTACATCACTAGTACAAACGGAAACACTAGAGGAGATATATTAAGTTTGGCAAGAGCCGCTAACTTATATTACCCAAATACTCTTAAAAATTCTGTAAACGAAAAAGGGAACGATGTTTACAAATTAGATCAAATGGCACCTTTGAACGGAATTGAACATGGAGATGCACACAGTGCAATCGGAGATGTGATAGCAACTATTGGAATAGCAAAATTAATTTCAAAAAAAGCCCCGAATGTTTGGAAAGCAAGCATGTTAACTATGGATAAAAATCAGTCTTTAGAACTAATAAAAAAAGAATTACTATTTTGTACGAATGAATATTTTTATGGAAGAAGTAGACCATATGTTCAAACGTTTATTTGTCAGCATCCTCAATATCAATGGCCATTATGTTTTGATTTAAGACATGATCCCACTCCATATTTTGACATGCCAATTAAAGAATTAACTGCAGCAATGAAAAAACAACCAAAATTTATTAGAACTGTTAGACACAATAAACATCCAGTTATTATGAATCCATCTTATGGAAATCAATTTGATGAGTACAAACTTATTGGTACAAAAAAACTAGAGGAAAGAGCTAAAATGATAAAAAACAACGAAGCTTTTGCGGAAAAAGTTTCCTCGGTAAAACGATCTGAAATAGATGAAAAAGAACAAACAAAGTCACAAGAGGATTTATATAATGAGGAGAGTATTTATGCTAAATTTACTTCAACTGAAGATAATAAAATAATGCCAGAGTTTCATAGTGTTGACTGGAGTAAAAAACTCCAAGTTATTTCTAAATTTAAAGATGAGAGATTACAGTACTTTGGAAAAAAACTTCTTTACATGGAAAAACCTGAGGTTTTAACTAAATCTGACTTTAATTTAATTCATAAAGATATTTCAAAAAAACTATTAAGCACTAATAATGAAAACTGGAATACAATTCCAAGAACTTATTCAGAGATAGATACTTTAAGAGCAAAATTCGAAAAAGAAAACCAACCAGAAAAACTTAAAATATTAGATGATATTAACGCATACGTTGAAGATTTAGAAAAACATTATTCATCTGCATAGTTGACAAAAAATGAAAAATACTTAATTAGAGGTTATGGCGTTCAAAGATTCTACAGACGAAAAATTTAGCGATCAAATAGGCGGAAGTAAACTTTCACTAATTCAATTTTCAGCTTCATGGTGCGGCCCATGTCAGCAGCTTAAACCGATAATAGAAAAAATTTCAAATGACATGTCTGACAAACTAGATTGCTATTATCATGATATTGAAAGTCAACCTAATGAGCCAACTAAGTACTCAGTGAGAGGTGTTCCAACAATTCTTTTGTTTAAAGAGGGCAAACTTTTGGGCACAAAAGTAGGGGCATCAAGTGAAAAAGATATGCTTGAGTTTATTAAACCTCATATTTAGTTTTTACTTAAAACATTTCCGCAAAGGTACAAGGACCCAAATACACAAATCACTTTCTTTTCTTTCGAAGTTAACTTTTTTAGTGCCTGCTCAATACTGTTAGCTATTTCTGTTTCAAATTTGTTTTTCTTTGCGATTTTAAGAAGTAATGGCCCCGGGAGCGAAGAAGACTCATTTTTAATTGGCAAAATCACAATCTTTTTAAACATACCTTTAAACTTACTTATAAATTTTTCAGGTTCTTTATTTTTAGTCATAGACCAAATTCCATATAAAGGCACATTAAGAGTTTTTAAATATTGCTTAAAATTCAAAGCGCTTGTTTCCGAATGACACCCATCAATTAAAAGCTTCTCACCTCTATTTAATTTATTTATTAATCTACCCTTATCCAAATACTGAATTCTAGCCTCATATTTTATTTTAGGAATAGTTTTAATAATTATTTGTTTATCAAGTCCCAAATCTAAGGCAATTTTAATTGCTAAACACAAATTTTCTAACAATCCTTGCGAGTGTATATACTTTGTATTAAGTTTAATTAAGAAAGTTTTATTTCTATAGTAAAACTTTCCATTTTTTTTTATTAAATTCCAATCGTTTGAATAAAATTGATTACTATAATTATTTTTCAAATTTTGCTTAATTCTCCTTAATACTCTAAGCTTTTGTTTACCTATATAAATATTAGTAAAATTACTTAGATAACCAGTTTTTTGATTAATAACTTCATTCAGTGTTTTCTTTTTTAGAAAATTTAAATGTTGCTTGTTAATATTTACAACTGCTTGAACCTTTGGAAAATCAAATACGTTTGTAGAGTCTTTAGCGAATAATGCACCAGCTTCGATTAAATTATAATCATTATTTTTTTCTGCAGCATTTATTATAAAAACTAAAGTTAAAACTTCAAAAATCGTTAATTTTGTCTTAAGTGACTCTATAGATTTAATTGTCTTTCTTATATCTTGGTAATTTAAATAATTTTCTCCCATCCAAAATCTTTCTTTAATATTTTTTAAACTAGGAGATATATAAGCAGATGTTGTCTGATTATTCGCTTCGATAAAATATTTAAGTGAGGTTAATAAAGAGTATTTTCCATCACTTCCAATTATATTGATAATATTCTTTAATTTTTTTTCAGGGTGATCTAATTTCTTGAGAACTGACTTAATTCTTTTAAGATCAAAATTTATTGATTTATTAAAAAATTTATTTTTAGCTAGCTGATTGTATAGACTGATCGATTGTGACATTTGACTCTTGTTTAGCCTGAGCTTCTGCCTTTTTCAATAATACACTTAATAAAGTTCCCACAGTTGAATTTAAAAACTTTCTTTCTACAATTAAATCAAGACCCCCATGGTCTTTAACATACTCCGCGGTTTGAAAATCATCAGGTAATGTTTCTCTAACTGTATCTTGAATCACTCTTCGACCAGCAAAGCCTATTACACTTTTAGGTTCACTTATTAAGATATCTCCTAACATCGCCCACGAGGCAGTTACGCCTCCAGTTGTTGGGTTTGTTAAAACTACAATAAAAGGTATATTCTTTTTTTTTAATTCATTAACTGCTAATGCAGTCCTAGACATTTGCATTAAAGCAATAGAACTTTCATGCATTCTCTGACCACCTGAACAACTAAAAAAAACATAAGGAATTTTATTTTCTATAGCATGTTGTGCTCCAGCTATGAATGCTTCACCTGATGCTGCACCAAATGATCCTCCTATAAATCTAAAATCTTGAGCTCCAACGACGACTTCAATACCTTGGATTTTTCCTGTAGCAATTAAAATCGCATCGCTTTGACCAGTCAAATCTCTTGCAGCCTTTAAACGATCTACGTATTTTTTTTTATCTTGAAAATTCAAAGGGTCATCTTTTGGTAAAGGAGTTTCAATCAATTGAAACTCTTTATTATCAAAAAATGTCTTAAATCTTTCTTTACATGTGAGTTTATGGTGCTCTCCGCATTTAGGACATACTTTTTGATTTGAGTCCATATCCTCCACGTAAATCAGGTTTTTGCAGCTACATGTGGTCCAAAGGTTTGCCTCAACTTTTGCTGACCTTTTTTCAAAAAGAGATTTAATTTTTGGTTTAATAAATTTTGTTATCCAATTCATAAAATTTTTTTTTTAAGATTGTACACAACTTTATCTAACTTTGTGACAGGATTTTGTCTCATTTTGAGTGAATTTGTTATTGTTTTACACAACATACTGCCCACAACTAACCCATTTGCAGATTTTAGTGATGATATAGTCTTATCTGTAATACCGAAGCCTATTACTAGATTCTTTTTAGGGTTGATTCTCTTAATACTATTATAGTTTTGAAGAATTTCCTTTGGTGAAACTTTTAGCTTACCCCCAGTAGTTGATAGCATTGATATGTAATAAATCATGTCGTGTGAGTCTTTAATAATCTTTTTCATTCTTTCTTTAGATGTTGTTGGAGATAGAAGTTGTATAAAATTTATTGACTTTTTTTTACACTTATCAGCAAACTTTTTATTTTCAGGATAAGGGAGATCAACGATAATTAAGCCATCCACACCTGATAATTTACACTTTTTTAAAAAATTATTTTCTCCATTTTGATAAATTAAGTTGAAATAGCCCATTAGAATAATTGGTTTATAGGGGTTATTTTTTTTAAATTTTCTGACAATCTGAAAAACATCTTTTAATTTAATTCCATTTCTTAGCGCTCGATGTGAACTACCTTGTATTTGTCCACCGTCAGCTATCGGAGTGTTATGAGGGAATCCTAGCTCAAGAATATCTGCGTATTTAGATATTGTTTCTAATATTTTCAGAGAGTTGTTTTTAGTGTTATCGCCAGCGACTGTGTAAGTAATTAAAGCTGGTCGCTTTTCTTTTTTACAACTATCAAAAGCTTTTGCAATTTGTGAGTTCATCTTACGTATGTACCCAATTTTTGTTTGATAATATCTTTATCTTTAATACTATCACCGCAGGAATTAACAATAATAACTTCGGATGATTTTAATTTGGGAGCTAATTTAATTGCTTCAGCAAAAGCATGAGATGGTTCAAGTGAGGGAGAAATATTTTCAAGTTTTGAAACTAATTGATAAGCTTTTAGAGCTTCCTCATCACTTGCAGAAGTATATCTAGCCCTTTTTGAATCTTTAAGAAAACAATGTAAAGGGGAAATACCAGGGTAATCAAGCCCTGCAGAAATTGATTCTGTCGAACCTATTTGACCTTCTTTGTCTTGTATAACGTACTGAGCAGCTCCATGAAGAATTCCTATTTTAGATCCATTAGTAAGTGGAGCAGCATGAAGTTTACTATTTCTTGGTCCTCCAGCTTCAACGCCAATAAATTCAGCATGCGTATCCATAAATTCATTCCAAAAACCAGCAGCAGAACTTCCTCCTCCAACACAATTTATTAATTTAAGTTTTTTTGGAATTCTTCCAAATTCTTCTTTTACTTGTTTAATCAATTCTCTTGAAATTTGAGCAGTGCTAAATGCACAAATCTTAATAAAAATATTTGGACCGACAGTTGAACCTACACACATGTGAGTAGTATCACAATTCGAAACCCAATACCTCATACACTCACTCACTGCGTCCACGAGTGTTTGACTTCCTGTGGTTACAGGCACTATTACAGCACCATTTTTCCTCATGGCCTCAACATTAGGTCTTTGTCTTTTTATGTCTTTGGCTCCCATAAAAATTTTACACTTAAGACCAAATTTTTTTGCAGCCATAGATAACATTTTGCCAGCGTAACCGGCGCCTGGTATCCCCCACAATCTGTCGAAGGCCGGCTCTTCGAGCAATCAAACAATGCACCGTAGCGTTATAAATCTTGTGAGCACCACCATTAGCCTCTGATACTACTTTTGCATAAATTTGAGCACCGCCAAGATGATCTGTTAAATTATCCAATTTTATAAAAGGTGTTGGAGCACCTACATATGTTTTGAAGTAAAAATCTCGTTCTTTTATAAATTTTTTATCTTTTCTTAATTTTGCAAATAATTTTGTTAAATCGTCGACAGGTTTTTTTAGAGTTTCTGGTATATAATTTCCACCAAATTTACCGCCATACATAAAATTTTTATCGTGTTGATCAATTAAGGGTATGCCTTTTTTAATTTTTAAGCTCATTTACTTTTTTAATAAATTTTTTTATTTTTAAGTGATCTTTGTATCCTATTTGAGTATCTATTTCCAAGCTACTCGATAAATCACAAAAGGTAACACCTAATTTTGCAATATTTTCAATATTATTTTCTGAAATAGATCCTGCTAAAGCATATTTTTCACCTTTGGGAAGTTTTGAGATTAAATCTTCTGGAAATTGTATTGACTTCTCCATGCCAGGTGTATCGAACAAAATAACATCGGCATTTTCATATTGTTTGTAAGATTTTATGTCAGCTTCATCTTTTATTTTTACTGCTTTAATTATTTTAAGCCCCATTGATTTAATTTCGCTCACCCTTTCACTTGTTTCAGAGCCATGAAGCTGAATATACTCAAAATTTCCAATAACCTGACTTTTTATAAATTCATCATCAGGATTCACAGTTACAGCTACAAATGACGAGTTTTGCTTTTTAAATTTTTTTAATTTTTTAATATCTTCTAAATTAATATTTCTTGGTGATCTTTTATAAAAGACAAAACCTAAAAAATTTATTCCTAAATCAATACATAGCTGAACATCTCTGGCTGGCTGTAAGCCACAAATTTTTACTTTCATACTATTTTAATTCTCTAATGAGTTTTTGGATATTTTTCTTTATATTGCCTTTTGTGAGACTACGACCGATAACTAAAGATGATGCTCCATTTTTAAATGCTTGTTTAGGGGTCATTACTCTACTTTGATCTCCCTTTTTGTCCCCAGGCAGTCTAATTCCTGGTGTAATTATTTCTTTTTTGAAAACCTTCTTTACTAATTTAATTTCTAATGGACTACAAACAATTGCATCTAATTTAGCCTTTGAGGCTAGCTTTGCTTGTTTAAGAACTAACTTTTTAACATCTTTATTATATCCAATTTCTTTTAAAGCCTTATTATCTAATGAGGTAAGTATAGTAACTCCAATTAATTTAGTTTTGCCTGAAACTTTTTTTGCAGCTTTTAAAGCTTTTAAGCCTGAACTTATGTGAATAGTTAAGTAATTTAATTTTAAATCTTTTACTGCTCTTATTGCAGAGGCGCATGTATTAGGTATATCAGCAAGCTTATAGTCCCCAAAAATAATTTTGTTTTTAAGACTACCTAAAAATTTTCTTCCATTTTTTGAGTTTAAAAATTCTAATCCAAACTTGAGTCCAAAACTGATTTCTTTGTTATCTGATTCCCTTATTATTCTTTTAATCCTATTAATATTGGTAGTATCACATGCTATAAAAATTTTAGGTTTCATTGATTGATAAAATCTTTTAATTTTTTGCTTGCTCTAAATCTTACCTTATTTTTTTCAGGAACATAAATTATTTCTCCAGTTTTGGGATTTCTTGATCCGAATTTTTCTTTAATCTTTTTTAAAAAAAAAGTACCAAAACCCCTAAGTTCGACTTTTTTGCTATCCAACAATGATTTTTCAATACTTTCAGAGAAATTATCTAAAATTAATTCTATTTCTATTTGACTAAGATTTGGATTTTTTTCTTTAAGTTTTCTAATTAATTTAGATCTCGACAATTATTTATTTTTTTTCCCTTTTTTTCCTATAGCTTTTTCAAATATCCCCTTAAGTGTAGCACCAGACTTTGTAGCCCCTTCACCAAATTTTGCTATCAGCGATTTTTCCTCATCAATTTGGGCAGCTTTAACACTTAATTTAACTCTTCTAGTTTTAAGATCCAGTTCAGTTATTTTAGCATCTAGTGCATTGCCTGGTGAAAAAACTTCCGGTCTCGCATCAACTACATCCTTTGCTAAGTCAGCTTTTCTGATATTCACTATAAGTTTTTTTTCTCTATCTATTGATACCTTTACTCCTGATTTTAGAACTTCATGAATTCTTGTAGTTATAACATTGCCAACTTTTTTGTTATTTTCATCAAACCAACTCCAAGGGTCTTTATCCAGCGCTCGCTTAGAAACTCTTATCTTCTCATCTTTAATTTCAATTATTTTAACGCTTAAAATTTCACCTTTTTTGTATTTTTTAAGTTCATTCACATCTTCTTGCCAACTTAATTCTTTATAATGGCACATACAATTTAACCCATGCTCAACTAATTCACCGAAGATTGCTTTTTCTGTAATATTATTAATTTTAATTTTTATCTCTTTACCTATTTTGTCTCTAACATTCTCCCAAGGATTTTCTAAAGTAGCTTTGTATGAGAGTGAAACTCTTTTTGTTTCCTTATCAATATTTACTATTTTAAATTTAATTTTTTGAGAAACTGATAGAACTTTACTTGGTTTGATATTTCTGTTTAACCAATCTAATTCAGAATTGTGTATCAACCCCTCAATACCATCCTCAATCTTAACGAAGCATCCGTAATCCATTATTTTAGTCACGGTACCCTCATAAATTTCTCCCACCTTATATTTTTTGTCAATACTTTCGTATGGATCTTCTGTTAATGCCTTAACCGAAGCGGACACTCGATTAGTTTTTTCATCTATCTTTGTTATCTTAACTTTAATTGTATCACCAATAGAAACTAGATCAGACGGTTTTTTTACTCGTCCATGGGAAAGATCAGACACGTGTAATAACAAGGTTAAAGATTTATATGTTAAAAAGATTCCCCAGTCCACACATGCGTGAACTCTTGCTTCAACTATGTCTCCTACTTTAATTTCTTTAAGCATTTCAGCAGTCTCAGCATTTTTACTTTTTTCTAAAACTGCTCTTCTAGAAACACAAACATTTCCTCTATTTTTGTCAATTCGTGTAGCTATAACTTTTACAGGTGTGTTCATTAGATGATCTATCTTTTTTAAAGGTCTAACATCAATTTGGCTTGACGGCATAAAAGTTGGTAATCCCTCACAAACAGCAATATAACCTCCCTTTACTTTACCAGTTATGTATGCTGTAACTTCTTCGCCAGTTTCAAAAATTTTCTCAAGCTTTTTCCATGCCTTCATTTTTCGAGCTTTATCTCTTGAAATTATAATTTCGCCCTTAAAACTTTCTATTCGCTCAAGATAAACGTCTAACTGAGAACCAATTTTTAATTTTTCAAACTCTTGATCGTTTTTAAATTCCTCAACTGGTATCATCCCCTCCATTTTTGCTTTACAGTCAACTACAACAAAATTTTTCGTAATTTCTGTTACTGTAGCTTTGATTATTTCGTTTTCTTTTAGTTTCCTGTCTTTAAAATCTTTTTCTAGAAGGGTTTGAAATTCTTTTTGAAGAGAGCTGGTGTTTTTTAATTCTTGTTCAATTGCCATATTTTAGTTTTATAACTTTATCCACACATTTAATCATTTTTGTTAGCATAGCTTTTTTACTTAATTTTCCGGTGTCGATTTCTATCGAATCTGGATGTCTAAGTAAAGGAGAGTTTTTTCTTTTTGTATCCGAAATATTTCTTATTCTTAGGGCTTTTTTTACGTCTTTTAGTTTTGTATTAGGATGATTTTTTTTTAATTCATTGTACCTTCTTAATGCAGCGATATTTAAGTTACATCTAAAAAAAAATTTTACGTCTGATCTGGGCAGTATTTTAGTAGAAATATCTCTTCCTTCAATACAACATTTTTTATTTTTTTTCGCAAAGTCCCTTTGAAACTTCTTCATTATCTCTCTAATTCTATTTTTTTTTGCAATTACCGCACTATGAGCTGAAATTGTTGGACTATGGAGTTTTATTTTATTTAATTTTATAATTGTAAGAAATTTAAATTTTTTTTTTATAAAACTTATTTCATTTTTTGGCTTATACTTTAAAACAAGATAACTTGCATAACGGTATAATAATCCAGAGGATAGAAATTTTAGATTATATTTTTTGGAAATCATCTTTGCACCTGTAGATTTACCAGTCGCGGCCCCACCATCGCAAGAAATTTGAAATGATTTATACATATAGTTTAAATTTAGCTCCTATTGATTTCATAATTTTTAAAAATGAAGGTGAAGATGTGTAAACAGTCTCAAAATTTTTAATTTTAGTTTCAGCTCCTGTGAGTAAAGCAAGTACAAAAGTTGCCATACAAATACGATGGTCTCCTAAATTAGGAACAAAAATTTTTTTTTTTTTTAGACTCATAACTCCCTTACCAAATATTTTTAATTTATTTTTCGAAAATATGCTTTTTACTCCTGCTTGTTTTAAAACTTTTTGCATTTCTTTAATTCTATTACTTTCTTTATTCGCTAAATCGTCAATACCCTTAAAAATTGATACACCTTTTACAAGAGCTGCAATTACAAATAGTATAGGATATTCATCGGTTGCCTTTACATAATATTCTTTAGAAGCCTTAATTGGTTTTAGATTTGAGCTTTTTACGATTATATCTCCCTTAATTTCATTGTTATCTTTTTTTACGTTTTCAAATAATATTCTTGCTTTTTGTTTTTTTAAAAGATTATAAAATCCTAGTCTTGTTGGGTTAAGTCCAACGTTTTTTATTTTCAGTTGTGATCCTGGATTTAGAAGTGTTAATGCACAAAAAAAAGCGCTCGAAGAGGGATCACCTGGAACGTTTATTTTTATTGGATTTAAGTATTTTTTTCCACTTATTTTGATCAATTTATTTTTTTTATTTACTACTTTTATGACCTGTTTATTTTTTAGCAACATATTTTCTGTATGGTCTCGACTTTTTTGTTTTTCCAATATTTTTGTATCACCAAAAGAATTTAGACCAGCAAGCATTACTGCACTTTTTATTTGTGCAGAAACTCCTGCTTTAAAAATAATTCCGATTGGCAAATTGGTTGATATTATTTTTAAAGGGAAATTAAATTTATTTTTAGGTTTAAAGTATGCACCAAATTCAGACATTGTATCTATTAATTTTTTCATACTCCTTTTATTTAAAGATTTATCTCCAATTAAACTCAATTGGATGTCCGGAGTAGTTGATAAAATTCCAATTAGTAATCGCGCCAAAGTCCCTGAATTTCCAAAGTTTAGTAATGTATTTTTTTTAGCGTAAAATGACCCCAAGCCTTTACCATATATCTTGTAGAATTTTTTATTTTTCTTTACAATTTTTTACTCCTAACTTTTTCAGACAATTTATTGTGGATAGGACATCATCTGACTCTAAAACATTATTTACCGAAGAAATATCTTGACTGATAGCTCCAATTAAAAAGCTCCTAATAGAAATTGACTTGTCCGAGTCAACCTGAATAGTTTTTTTAAAGGGTGAAATTTTATTATTTAAATTAAGATTAAAACTTTTTGATGGCATTATTCCTAAGAAAATTGGGAACCAAAATAATGTTCTATTGCTTTAGAAGATTTTAATAATTCCCTGGAAGTGCCCTCAGCAATTACTGTATGTTCACCTAAAACATAACTTCTGTCTGTAATATCAAATAAATTTTTCACATTATGATCTGTAACTAAAATTGCAGTTCCGCTTGATTGTATTTTTAAAATATATTTTTGAATATCTTGTATAACCATAGGGTCTAAGGCTGCAAGTGGTTCATCTAATAAAACTATTTTTGGTTTGTTGATCATCACTCGAGCCATCATTAATCTTCTTATTTCTCCGCCCGATAAGACAGACGCATTTAACGATCTTAAGTGTTGCAAATTAAATTCATCTAAGAGTTTTTCAGTTGTTGACTTTTGATTTTCTGCACCACTTATTGAAATTTGAGCTATGCCAAGAATATTATCATAAACCGACATATTAAAAACACTTCTTTGTTGAGGCAGGTAGCCCAAACCCTCTTTAGATCTTAAATGAATTGGTATTTGCTCAATTGATTTATTATTCAGGTAAATCTTACCACCTTCAACATTTTGCTCTCCGATACACATTGAGAATAAAGTTGTTTTACCGCAACCATTAGGTCCGAGGACACCCACACATTCCCCTGGAAATACTTTTAATGAAAGTTTTTTTAAAATTGGTCTTCCGTCGAAAGATTTACTTACATCTTTCACCTCGAATATAGGTCTATCTTTTTTAAACTTTAAAATTCTAAAACCTTTTTTCATTTTAATTTTATATTAGCATTTATTTTACCATCATTAAAAGAGGCAATGTTTAATTGTTGTTTTTTGATGTCGAAAAGAAGTTTATCAGCAACTATTTTACCTCTGATATCATCAATCTTTACGTTATTAGATATTATCAAAAAACTTTTTGAATTCGAGTAATCTGCCTGACCTGCGTATAGTGTGCTATTTTCGTAAATTGCCTTCACGCTTCCTCTAAATTTCATATCTAAAGTCTGATTGTTATATTCACCTTCGTCTGACCAAACATTTAGCACGGTATCGTCCTTGAAATAGAATGTTGCTTGAACAGATTTCATATTTACGATTTCATTGTTAGCGTCACTATTATACGCTTCGGCTGATTTTAATATATATCTATTGCCAGCCAAATCTAGTCCAGAGTATTCAATATTTATAAAAACATCTCCATCAATCTCTTTTGAGTTATTTATTTGAGTTTCAGCTTTTTTTTGATTTTTATCTGATATTTTTCCCTCAAAATTCTTGTTGTTTCCACCGTAAGTAATTATTAGAACCAAAATTCCGAAAAATAATAAGCTTATCTGAATGATTCTAAGTTTTTTTTTTCTTTGTGTAGTCACTTAACCCCATCCTGTAATAAAAAATGAATATGTATTATGCCCTTTAAAATTTTGTTTTTTTTATTTAAATCTTTGTCTGAAACGACTAATAAACTTGTTATTTTTTTTTCATTCATTAGAGCAAGTGCCTTAGAAGCAGGCATATTTTCGTTAACAACAAAAGGTTCTTTTGTAGTAAATTTATTTAGACTCTTAATTTTTGTAAAATTTTTAACCTCTCTTCTTAAATCTCCGTCAGTAAGTAATCCTTTTATAAATCTGTTTTTTAAAATTACTACAATACCTAGTTTTTTTTTATTTATAACTTTTAAGGCTTCTTTAAGATTTTTGTTAAAATTTATAATTGGCATCTTACTTCCTGCTACCATTATATCTTTGGCTAGTTTTAAATTTTCTCCTAGGATGCCACCTTTATGATATAATCTAAATTTATCTTTCGTAAATTTTCTTTTAGCCATAATCGTAGTAGCCATACAATCACACAACAACATGACAAAAGATGTAGAAGAAGTTGGCACAATATTATTTGGATCAGACTCTCTAAGTTTAGGAATAATAATATTTATATCACTTGCATTAGAAAGCATGCTTTTAGAATTAGATGATATTCCAATTATCTTTATTCTAAAACGATTTGCAAATTTTAAAATATTAGACAATTCAGCAGTATTACCTGAGTTTGAAATTATTATTAGTATATCTTTTTTTTCTATTTGACCCATGTCTCCATGGGATGCACCAGTTGGGTCTACAAAAAAACTTGGAATACCCACACTAGAAAAGGTAGCAGCAGATTTTTTACATATAAAAGAATTTTTTCCAACACCGGAAAATATTATTTTTCCTTTTGTATTTATTATAAGATTTATTGCTTCAGCAAAAGAATTGTTAAAAACTTTACTGATCTTTTTAAGTTCATCTATTTGAATTTTTGCGGATTTTTTTGCAAATGCAATATAGTTTTTTTTATTCATTAGTGCTCAAATATATCTTCTTTAAAACCTTTTTGATCAAGTTCAACTCTCGTATCCAAAAAATCTAAACATTTTTTAAATATTTCGATTCTTTTTTCTCTTATCATCATTGTTTCTAGCTCTGCTTTTATTTTATGTAAGTAGATTACGTCGTTAGCAGCATATTCTAATTGCTTGTCAGATAATTTGTCGATATCTTTGTTCCAATCACTACTTCCAAATCTTTTATCTATAGATTTATTACAAAATTCCTGAACTAAGTTTTTTAAACCGTGTGAGTCAGTATAAGTTCTTACAATTTTTGAAGCTATTTTTGTATCGAATATGTTGTTAACTTTACACTTAAGAAAATACTCAAGAGCATTTTTATCAAATCTTAAAAAGTGACCAATTTTTAAAATTTTTTCATTTTCTAATATTGATATTAAATTAGGAGCTTTGTAGCTATCTTTGTTAGGTTGAATTATGAATACGTTTTGATTTTCATCACAAATTTGAATTAAACTTAGTTTATCTCTTTGAGGGATTTGGAGACCTGTTGCCTCTGTATCAATAGCTACGCTATCTTTTATAGAATTTGCTATCTCAGGAGTTATGTCCTCTTTTATCTTAGTTATTTTCATATATAAGTTTAAATACCATGAAAAATCAAATTTGCACAATTTTAGGTGGTGGAGGTTTTATAGGAAGATATCTTGTTCGAAATTTGACCAAGAAAAACTATAGATGCATTATTACAACCAGAAAAGCCTTTCAAAAAGGGTATTTAAAGACTCAGTCCACACCAGGTGCTATCGAACTATTAGATTGGAATCCGAATAATTTTTCAGATTTAAAAGTAGCCATTAAAAATTCAGATATTGTTGTAAATTTAATTGGCATTCTCTTTGAAAATAGAAAACAAAAATTTTATAATATTCATTCAAAAATTCCTGAAGCTGTCGCTAAGATTTGTTCAGAGTCGGATGTAAAGAAATTTATTCACGTCAGCGCTATTGGAGCTAATGATAAATCAAAATCTCTATATCAAAAATCGAAATTTCTTGGGGAACAAAAAGCACTAGAGAATTTTAAAAAAACAGTAATTATAAGACCTAGTGTAGTATGTGGTCCCGAAGATAACTTTACTAATCTTTTTTCAAAATTAAGTATATTGCCTGTTATTCCAGTTGTTGGAAAAAATTATAAGTTTCAACCAATCTTAGTTTCAGATGTCGTAAGCTCTATTGTAAAGGCAATTGAAATTAAAAATAATGAGAATAAAATTTATGAGATTGGAGGACCAAAAGTGATTAGCTTCGGAGATATGGTTAAGTCAATTTTGTCAACTATTAACAAAAAAAGACTCGTTGTTGAAATGCCAATGGCTATAGCAAAAATTCAGAGCACTATTACAGATTTACTTCCTCTTCCTCCAATTTTAACAAGAGACCAATGTGAAATTTTATCTGAGGCAGATAATGTTGTTTCCGATAATTATTTAACACTTAAAGATCTTGGTATAGATCCAGCTGACGTTGAGGAAGAGATGAAAAAATGGTTATGGAGATATAAAGATGGCGGCCAGTTCGCTAAGGCACAATGAAAAGTATAAGTTTATTAAGTGGATATATTTATTTAATTCTTGCAATCATAACAGGTATTGCCACTAACGGATTTTTAAAAACTACAGAAAGTTTTACCAAACTCACACCAACAATTTTTTGTATCATAAGTATTGTTGTCTGTATTTTTTGTTTATCTAGAGCAATGACTATAATACCTGTAGGATTTACTTATGCCACTTACGGAGCATTAACGATAACTGCAGTTACATTATTTGGAATATTTAAATACAATCAAACTCCTAATCTTTATGGTACTGTTGGATTAATTTTAATTGTTTCAGGAGTTATACTTTTAAACCTTTTTGGTAAATTAAAGTAAACCCCTGATGTTTTTAAATCAGGGGCATTTAATTACTTTATAAACTAATTATTTAAAGATGCTGTGATAGGTTCTTTATTTTTGTTAGCTCTTTTTTCAGCGATTTTTTTCTCGATACTAGCTATCTTTAGATCAATCTTTGATAGTTTTTTTTGTTTAGTGCTTATCTTATTTTTAAGCTTATCGATTGATTTTAGTATTTTTTTCTTTTTCTTTTCGTTTTTTTTTAACTTTTTTTTCATATTGTTCCTCCAAAAAAGAAAAATCTAAAATAATCTAAAAAATTTTTCAAATGAAATTTAGAAAAATCTTTTAAACTAAAAGTTGAAAAGATTTAGAAAATCCTACGGAACTAATAAATTTATAAATCTGTCTGTTTTTTGGATTTCAAGACTGTTTACGTAACCACAATTTTCACCATCAACTTGTGATAGAACTTTATTGTTTACACCATTTATTTTTAATCTGTTCAATTCTTTTTTTATTACACTTTTTGCAGGAGTTAAGTCGCCTTTGGTTAAAATTAACCAAACATAATAAAGTAATTTTATTCTGGTCAGGTCTTTAAATATGTAAGCCACTATCCTGTTTTCAAATATATTGGTATCATTAGTTATAGAATGGGGACCAGCATAGTATTTTGAATTAGTACATAAAATCCAATCAGCCATAATTTTTTCATTATCTACCTTAACCTCCATTTTATTATTTTTTAAAAATAAAAAATGCTGAAAACCTTTTAAAGCGAAAATTACTTTTCCAAGATACTTTTTAATATTAGTATTTATGGACTCAACAATTCGAGAGTCAAAACCTACACCAGCCATCAAGAAAAAGTACTTATCATTTATTTTTGCTAATGAAATTTTCTTATGATTATCTGATACTAGGACGTTGTAAATCTCCTCCGCCTTTTTTTTAATTTGAGTTTCTATTTGTAAAATATTTGCAGTGCCAGCAGGTATGTATCCAACTAATTTGTCTTTTAGATTATCACTTTTAAACATTTCATTAATACCAAAACATACGCTCCCGTCACCGCCAGCAAATACTAACCGATCAAATTTTTTATTAGACAATTCTTTAAATACATTCCTTGCATGATCCTCGCTTTCAGTTTTAAAAAGATCTACAATATGATTTTTTTCTAAAAGATTAATGACCTTGTTAATTAATTTAAGTTTTCTACCACCTGCTGCATTTGAGTTAAATATCACCGCAAAATTCAATTTTTTATTCATATTTTAACAATTCTGTAACATATTTATGATTCTACTTGTACTAGAGATTCGTTTTATAAAAAATATGGAAACAATTCAAACTAAATCTGAGGGAAAGATTTTAAATTACAAAAGCATCTTTATTTCCGACTTGCACCTTGGGCATAGAAAAAGTGCAGCAAACAAATTATTAGAATTTTACAAACATTCAAGGTCAGAGAATTTATATCTTGTTGGTGATATCATTGATGTTTGGGCTTTAAAAACAAAATTTTACTGGCCTCAAGAACATAATGATGTGATTCAAAAAACATTAAGAAAAGCAAGACATGGAACAAAAGTAAAATATATTGTTGGAAATCATGATGATGTCTTCAGAAAATTTTTACCATTACATTTTGGCGATATTGAAGTTGTAAATAAAGCCATACATGTAAGCTCAGATAATAAAAAGTATATTGTTGTTCATGGTGATGCCTGGGATGGAGTGATGAAATATGCTCCATGGTTATCAAAAGTAGGAGCTATTGCTTATAGTTTTTTACTTGAGTTTAATGTTGTTATCAATTTTTTTAGAAGATTATTTAAAAAGGGTAATTGGTCTTTAGCAAAATATTTAAAACACAAAGTAAAGAACGCTGTAAAATATATAGGCGATTATGAAAAAACTTTAGCAACTTATGCTAAAAAAAAAAATGTTGATGGTATAATTTGTGGTCATATTCATCATTCTGCCGATCAAGTCTTAGATGGTGTGAGATATTTAAATTGTGGTGATTGGGTAGAAGGTGCAACTTTCTTGGTAGAACATTTCGATGGTCGCATGGAAGTTATTGACTGGGACAAAATCAGAGGTGATGTTGTCGATTACAAGCCATATCTAAAAGTAGTAAATAAATAAATGAAAATTTTAATCGTTACTGATGCCTGGTATCCGCAAGTGAATGGTGTTTGTAGAACTTTAAAAAATCTTGGTGATGAATTAAAAAAAATTGGACATCAGGTTGAATATATTGAACCTAATCAATTTTTTACTGTGCCAATGCCAAAATATAATGAAATAAAACTTTCTCTTAATGTTTGGCCTAGAGTAGGTAGATTAATTTCTAAAGCCGATGCTGACATAATTCACATAGCAACAGAAGGCCCGATAGGAATATTTGCAAAAAGATATTGTGTAAAAAATAAGCTTAAGTTTACCACGTCTTACCATACTCAATTTGATAAATATTTGAAGCTATACTATCCTTATTTGCCAATTAAGCTTGCTCAAAAGTTCCTTAAAGGATTTCATTCAAAGGCGGAAAAAATTTTAGTAACAACTCAATCAATGAAAGATGAACTTCAAGAAATTGGTTTTGATAAGGATAAGATGGTTGTTTGGACCAGAGGGGCAAACCACGGGGCATTTCAAAAGCCTAAAAAGATTAATTTAGAGTATAAAAGACCAATTTATCTTTATGTGGGTAGGGTATCTATTGAGAAGAACATCAGAGCATTTCTGGATTTAGAGTTAGAAGGCACGAAACTAGTTGTTGGTAAAGGACCTGATTTAGATAAACTTAAAAAAGAATACCCTGAAGCAATATTTAAAGGAGAGAGAACAAATGGTGAGCTTGCAAGTTACTTTGCTTCTTCTGATGTTTTTGTTTTCCCGAGCAAAACAGATACTTTTGGAATTGTAATTATAGAAGCTTTAAAATGTGGATTGCCAGTAGCTGCTTACCCAGTAGCAGGACCAAAAGATATTTTTAACGGTACAAACATTGGCTCGTTAAACAACGATCTTAAAAAAGCAGCACTTGAAGCTCTTAAGTCAGATAGAAGCGCTTGCATTGAGCATGCAAAAAAATATACCTGGGAAAATTGCGCAAAAATCTTTTTAAATAGTGCGGTATCAAACCGCTAAAAAATATTTCTTTAGTCTATATCTTTAAAGTATAATCAAATCATGGAATTATTATTTTACTCTCTTGCTGGAATAATTGTGATCGTAGTAATTGCAGTATCCAGAAAATCAATTGTAGCAGGTATGGATGCAAGATCCGATATTAAGAGAGAAAATAAACCAGCTGATAATGAAGAGGGAATAGAAGACATCACCAATGAAAATATTGAAAAAACTAATGAGCAAGTAAAGATTATAAATCAAATCGATGATCTAATTTTAATTGTAGATAAATTTAAAAATATCAAATTTTTTAATAATAGTGCAAAAAAAAAATTTGGAGAAAATAATTTAAATAAGCACGTGGCTACTCTATTGAGAGTTCCTGATTTACTCCAAAATATTGATTTAGTGCTTTTAAAAAAAGAGACAATTACTATGGATTTAGAATTATCCTCTCCCTCATTTCAGTTCTTTAAAGTTTATCTATTCTCTGGACCGACCTCATATGTCGATGATCATGATTCAGTTGTTTTATTTCTAAAAGATTTAACTGATATTATAAAAGCGCAAAGGTTCAAATCTGATTTTGTAGCCAATGTAAGCCATGAACTTAAAACGCCTTTAGTTTCTATTAAAGGATTTCTAGAAACTATAAGCGGACATGCGAAAGATGATTTAGAAGCACAAAAAAAATTTATACCGATAATGCTTGAGCAAGCTGATAGGATGGAAAGCTTAATTAAAGATTTACTTTCATTAAGTAGAATTGAGTTAGAGGAACATATACAGCCACGAGATAAAGTAAATTTAAAAGAAATTTTAAGTAACGTTGTAGATATCCATCAAAAAAATTTAAAATCTTTTGAATTTAAAAATAATATAAAAGATGATTTCTTTATTAAAGGCGATCATGAAAAATTAATAGAAGTTTTTTCAAATATTATTGATAACAGTATAAAATATTCAGAAAAAAATAAAAAGATCGAGGTTAATTGTGGGCAAGGTAACGGAAAAGTAATAGGAGACTCTTACACCGTGTCCATTAAAGATAATGGTATTGGAATTCCAACTGAACAACTTCCGAGAATTACAGAAAGATTTTTTAGAGTTGATGCAGCTAAAAGTAAAAAAGTTGGTGGCACTGGACTTGGAATGGCGATCGTGAAGCACATTGTTAATCAGCATAGAGGAGAACTAGAAATAAAAAGTGAACCTCAAAATGGCACCGAAATAAAGGTCCATTTTTCAAAATTTTAGCAAATATTACAGTTTTATTAAATTTTATCTTGAGATAGACAGTAAAATAGTTAAAATTCTAGTATGACTAGAATAACAAATTATATAATTCTGGTTTTATTAACTTTAATTTTTACAACTGTTAAAGCAGATGTAAATTTAATAGAGAAAACTTTACGTTCTCAACCTCTTACAGTTTTTGATCTTGGACTTTTAAGACTTAAAAACGATCTTAAGCAAGCTAAAAACGATTTAGTTCTTGAAGTAGATAGTAAAAATGTATCTACAATTTATACTGAAGCTTTATTTTCAAGACGATACGATGGAATTCAATTAATTGTGTCAGCACCGATGAGCACTCATTTAAATGCTAAATCGTACATGGCGGACTCAATCAAATGTAGAAAAATTTTTGAAAAAGTTAAAAATAATCTTTTAAAAGGACAAAACGAGAGCAATATGATTCACTCACAAGCTGCATCTTATTTAACCGAAGTATTTACCGCTCCTACACAATGGAACGCGTGGAGATATGATAGAGGTTTTACTCAAAAATTAGTTAACTTTGTACAACTAGAAGTTACATTAAAGCCAACGCAATCCTACGCTATTAAAAATAAAGTAAGACCTTTTAGTTGCGGAGGGTCTTTAGCCTCTGATTATCAACAAATCGAGATAACTAGAAAGTTCAACTAAAAAGTTATCATTTTAATAAATTTGTAACATATCTGTAATAATTAAGAATCCTCTTAATTCTATGAGTCCAATGTTTGTTAATTAATTAATAAATGAAAGGATAAACAATGAGAAAACTATCAATCGCTTTAGCTTCATTAGTTGCAATGTTAGTTGTGACTTCTGCTCAAGCTAGAGATCAGATTAAAATCGTAGGTTCTTCAACTGTATTCCCGTATGCAACAATCGTTGCTGAAAGATTTGGTTCGTCTGGTAAATTTAAAACACCAGTAATCGAGTCAACAGGAACAGGTGGTGGAGCTAAATTATTTTGTGCCGGAGTTGGTACAGAGCACCCAGACATAACAAATGCATCTAGAGCCATGAAGGCTAAAGAGTATGCGCTATGTCAAAAAAATGGTGTTGAAGAAATCGTAGAGATTACAGTTGGTAACGACGGTATAACGTTAGCTTATTCTAAAGATGCTAAACCAGTAAACTTTACAAAAAAACAATTATGGGCAGCATTAGCAAAAGAAGTTGCTAAAGATGGTGCGTTAGTACCAAATCCATATAAAAATTGGAGTGATATCGACTCATCATTACCAAACTACCCTATCAAAGTTATGGTGCCTCCAGGAACATCAGGAACAAGAGATGCTTGGAATTCATTAGTAATGAAAAAAGGTATCGATGATGCTTCTAAAAAAGCTGGTGCTAAATATAAAGCGTTAAGAGAAGATGGTGCGGTAATTGAAGTTGGTGAAAACGACTCACTTATTATTCAAAAATTAGCTGCGGACAAAGAAATGTTCGGTTTCTTTGGTTTCAGTTATTTCTTAGCTGCAAAAGATAAATTGCAAGCTGCAAGCATTGAAGGTGGTCAACCAAGTCTATCTTCGATTCAAGATTACAGTTACGCAGTTGCAAGACCTTTATTCTTCTACGTGAAAAAAGCTCACGTGGGCGTTGTACCAGGCTTACATGAATTCGTAAAAGAGTTCACAAGTAAAAAAGCTATGGGTAAAAAAGGTTATTTAACTGATATCGGGCTAGTACCTCTAGATGGCAAGTTATACAAAACATCTAGAACTAACGCTACGAAGTTAGTTAACATGCCTGCTAAGAAGTAGTAGTATCAATTAAACAAAAAGGGGGTATTTTACCCCCTTTTTATCTCTGGAAGCTCAATATGAATTTAATACTTGTAACTTTTATTATTCTCTTAGCTTTCACAAGTTATTATTTCGGTAGAAAAAAAGCTCTAGTTATTCAATCATCACAAAGACTTACGGCATTACCAAAATTTTATGGATATTATTTAGCTGCTTGGTGTGCTGCACCAGCATTAATAATTTTTGCTCTTTGGTCAGTTTTTGAACCATCAATAGTTAAAACATTTATTTTACAAGATTACACTGATCAGAACTTAACTAAAAATGAGCTTCAGCTTATTTACACAAAGGTTAAAGCATTAGCCGCAGGAACTTACACGGGAAATATTACTAATTTTCTAGATGAGTCTGCTAATAAGTACATTCAATTAAAAGGAATAGCTAACAGCGCTAAAGTAGCAATTATTTTAGCAATTTTAATTTTCTCTCTGAGTTTTGCATATAGGTCTGTTCAGAAAAATGATCGCATGAGAGAACCAGTAGAAATTTTTCTTAAATGGGTGTTATTTGTTGCATCATTAGGCGCAGTTTTAGTTACAATCGGAATAGTTTTTTCACTTTTATTCGAAGCGATTAGGTTTTTTCAAGCAGTAAAAATCTTTGACTTTATATTCGGAACTCATTGGTATCCTGCTAAAACTTTTGTAAGAGATGGCCAACCAGATCCTGAATTAATGAAGGATGCTTTCGGAGCTGTGCCTTTATTTGCTGGAACTTTTTTTATTGCTTTTATTGCAATGTGTGTTGCCATCCCCATAGGTTTGCTGAGTGGGATATATCTATCTGAGTATGCTGGAAGAGGCGTAAGAAAATATGCGAAACCTATTATTGAGATTTTAGCTGGTATTCCAACAGTGGTATATGGTTTTTTTGCAGCTTTAACCGTCGGTCCTTTTGTTAAAGAAATTGGTAACGCTATGGGTTTAGAAGTTTCAGCGGAGAGCGCTTTAGCTGCAGGAGCAGTTATGGGAGTAATGATAATTCCTTTTATTTCAAGTCTAAGCGATGACGTTATAACAGCAGTACCGCAAAATTTAAGAGATGGAAGTTACGCAATGGGTGCAACAAAATCTGAAACTGTAAAAAAAGTAATTTTTCCAGCAGCCTTACCTGGTATCGTAGGTTCGATACTTTTAGCAGTATCAAGAGCGGTGGGAGAAACAATGATTGTTGTAATGGCCTCAGGACTAGCGGCTAATCTTACAATGAACCCCCTTGAGTCAACTTCAACCATTACAGCACAAATTGTAGTAATTTTAATTGGAGACCAACAATTTGGAGATCCAAAAACTCAATCAGCTTTTGCCTTGGGAATATCTTTATTTATAGTAACTTTATTTTTAAATGTAATCGCTCTTTCAGTTGTTAAAAAATATAGGGAAAAATATGAATAGTTTTAAGAAAAATTTATTAAAAAAAAGATATAACGCTGAAAGAAGATTTCAATGGTATGGCAAAATAGCTATAGGATTAGCTTTAACCTTTTTAGCAGTTTTTATGTTTCAGATATTTTCAAAAGGTTACTCAGCTTTCCAAAAAACTTGGATAGTAACAGAAGTTCATTATGATAAAGAATTACTTTTAATCGATGCAGAAAGCCCATCAAAAGATGATCTAGAAAATGCAGACTATTATGATGTTGCTTACAAAGCTATGACCTCATTAGATCCCGGACTTCCTGAAGAAGAGGATCGTCAATTGATACAAATGGTTTCGTATAAATATGAGACAGAGGTTAAAGATCTACTTTTAAAAAATCCAGACTATCTAGGTAAAATAGTGCCCATAAAATTAACAGCTTCTGATGATGTTGATCAAGTTCATAAGGGAAATTATCCAAGAGATATCCCCGAAAAGAATAGAAGAGTAAATGATTATCAGTTGCAGATTTACGATATGCTTAATGAAAGAGGAGATATTTTATCAGAGTTTAACATTAGTTTTTTTACAAGTCCTGACTCAAGAGAGGCTGAACTAGCAGGTATAGCTAGCTCGTTTATGGGAACAGTTTTTAGTATACTAGTATGTTTAGCGTTTTCATTTCCTATCGCAGTGCTAGCAGCAATTTATCTCGAGGAATTTGCACCAAAAAATAAATTTACAGATTTTATAGAAGTAAACATTAATAATTTAGCAGCCGTTCCATCGATAGTCTTTGGTTTGCTAGGTCTTGGTGTTTTATTAGCAGTTTTTAATTTACCAAGGTCGACACCACTTGTTGGAGGAATTACTTTGTCTCTTATGACATTACCAACAATAATTATTGCTGCAAGAGCCTCTTTAAAAGCTGTTCCTCCAAGTATAAGAGAAGCTGCTTTAGCGATGGGTGCAAGCAATATGCAAACAACCATGCATCATACTGTGCCACTATCAATGCCTGGAACTTTATCTGGAACGATAATTGGCTTGGCTCAAGCTTTAGGGGAAACAGCCCCTTTAATTTTGATAGGAATGGTTGCTTTTGTGAACACAATACCTGGTACGCCAGTTGATCCTGCTGCAAGTTTACCAGTTCAGATATATATATGGTCAGAAAGTGCTGAGAGGGGTTTCGTTGAAAAAGTATCTGCATGTATTATGGTGCTTCTAGCTTTTTTAATTTTAATGAACTTGGCAGCTCAAATCGTTAGACACAAATTTGAAAAGAAATGGAGTTAAATGAGTAAAATCAAAGCGGAAAATGTAAATGTATATTACGGATCCAAACAGGCATTATTTGATGTCTCTATAGATATTGCAGAAAAAGAAGTTACAGCTCTAATTGGACCATCTGGGTGTGGAAAGTCTACTTTCTTAAGATGCTTGAACAGGATGAACGACGTCATAGAAATTTGTAGAGTTGAAGGCAGTATTAAAATGGACAACCTAGAACTGAACTCAAGAAAGTTAGATGTTGTGAGACTTAGGGAGAATGTTGGTATGGTTTTTCAAAAACCCAATCCGTTCCCTAAAACAATTTATGAAAATGTAGCTTATGGGCCTACTATTCACGGTATTGCACAGAGCAAAGAAGAAATGGATCAAATAGTTGAAACAAGTCTGAAAAAAGCTGCCCTGTGGAACGAAGTTAAAGATAGACTTGATGAAATCGGAACTGGTTTATCAGGCGGTCAACAGCAACGACTATGTATTGCTAGAGCTATATCTGTAAGTCCAGAAGTGATTCTCATGGACGAACCATGTTCAGCGCTTGACCCAATAGCAACAGCTCAAATCGAAGAACTTATAGATGATCTTAAAAAAGAGGTTACAATTGTAATAGTTACCCACTCAATGTCACAAGCAGCCAGGGTATCTCAAAAAACAGGTTTCTTTCATTTGGGAAAACTTATAGAATTTGGACCAACAGATAAAATATTTAAAAATCCTGACAACCAGCAAACTCAGGATTATATTACAGGAAGGTTTGGTTAATGAGTGAAAAACCGCACATTGTAAAATCTTACGAAGAGCAACTTCATTTATTAAAAGATACAATAGTGAAAATGGGAACTGGAGTTGAGAAACAGCTTGAAAACACTATTCAATCTTTAGTTAAAAAAGACATTAGTTTAGCAGAAAAATCTATCAAAGATGACGAATTGACTGATAAGTATGAAATAAATATAGAAGAACAAGTTGTAAATTTGATTGCCTTAAGGCAACCTATGGCAATAGATTTAAGAGAAACAGTTGTTGCCTTAAAAGTTTCTTCAGACTTAGAGAGAATTGGTGATTTAGCAAAAAACATCTCAAAACGATTAACTAAAATTGGAACTGATTTACCTAATGATATTACTAAAAATTTCGAAATAGCTTGTTTAAAAGCATCAAAACAAGTCAATGCAGTTTTAAACTCGTATTTACATAGAGATAAAGATACAGCAGAAAATGTTTGGAATTCTGATGAAGAAATAGATCAAATGACCAATAGTAATATGGAAGCTGCAGTAAAGCATTTAGAAAAAAATAAAAACGATATACAAAAAGTAACCCAACTACTTTTCATGCTTAAAAATATTGAGAGGATTGGAGATCATGCAACCAATATTGCAGAGCAAGTTTATTTTCTGATTACAGGAGATTATTTAGAGGGAGACCGACCAAAAGGATAATGAGGGCAAATTTATTCATTGTTGAAGATGAAATGCCCATCGTAACTTTACTTAAATACAATTTAGAAAAAGAGGGTCACAAAGTTGATTATGCAGTCAATGGAGAAGACGCTATTAGAAATATAAAGGAAAAAAATCCTGATTTAATTTTATTAGATTGGATGTTGCCAGATATTTCAGGTGTTGAAGTCTGTAAAAATTTAAAAAGAAGCAATCTTCACAAAAATATCCCAATCATTATGTTAACAGCCAAAGGTGAGGAAGAAGACAAACTTAAAGGATTTGAAACAGGAGCTGATGACTATGTAACTAAGCCATTCAGCCAAAAAGAACTTATTGCAAGAATTAACGCTTTATTAAAGAGATCTAAACCAAGTGTTGCCGCTGATGTTGTGGTATTTGAGGATCTTAAAGTAGATAGAGTTCAACGAAGAGTTTATAGAGCAGATAAACAAGTTATAGTCGGCCCAACCGAATTTAAACTAATTGATTTTTTAATAAAGAATCCAAAAAGAGTATATTCGCGTGAGCAACTTCTAAATTCTGTATGGGGAGATGATATTTATGTTGAGGCCAGAACTATAGATGTTCATATCAGAAGACTAAGAAAAGCAATAAATATTGATGGCAAGAAAGATCTTATCAGAACAGTAAGATCTGCTGGCTATTCCTTAGATGTTTGAAGATCTTTTGGCTTTATAAATGATATTAATTTTCCTTTAACTTTTGATAACTTTTCCCAATCATTGAAATTAAAACTTACTTCAGCAACGGCTGCAGTAGGAAATTTTCTTTTTAAATTTTCAAATTGTTCAGAGTTTTCTTTAAGACAGATTCGATTTATGAGTTCACTAATTGAAGGTTCATGATTGATTAAAAGTAAAGTTTTATAATTATCAACTGTTTGTTTTAAGATATGAATAATTTCATCCTCACTAGCATGATAAAGCGCTTTTTTTTTAATAATTTTCTTAAAACTGATTTTTTCTGACAATATATTTAATGTTTGTATTGTCCTTTTAGAGGATGAGCAATAAACTAAATCAAATTTTAATTTCTTTTTAATAAAAAATTCACAAATTAATTTTGCTGAATTTACCCCTCTTTTATTCAATGGCCTGTCATGATCATCTAAATCTGGAAAATCCCAACTAGATTTAGCATGTCTCATAGCATATAATTTAAACATATTTTTAATTTAACATTTAAATATGTCGAAAGCATCATTTTCAGAAAACGCTAATATTAGCAATCAACTCATAAACAGAGAATTATCTTGGCTTCAGTTTAATGATCGTGTTTTAGAAGAGTCAAAAGATAAAACAAATCCTCTATTTGAAAGAGTAAAATTTTTATCAATCGCAGGTACAAATTTAGATGAATTTTTTATGGTAAGAGTCGCTGGACTTTTTAATCAAATTAAAGATGGTTTTGACGAATTAAGCGCAGATGGATTAACTGCAGAGGATCAATTGAATAGGGTCGTATTAAAAACTAAAGATCTATTAAAGAAGCAAAACGAAGCATTCCTAGAGTTGAAAAAAGAGTTATCGAAAGAAAAAATTTTCATTCGAAAAATATCAGAACTAAATAAGAAGGATCTTATGTATCTAAGAGAATATTTTCAGGAAACAATTTATCCTATAATAACACCTACTGCCATTGACCCATCACATCCCTTTCCTTTTATACCAAATAAAGGCCAAGCAATTTTACTAAGAATGACTAGAATAAAAAAAAAAAGAGAACTAAATGCAATTATAGTTATACCAAGAGCACTTCCAAAATTTGTATCTCTAAACAATTCTGAAACAATAAATGAATTTGTCACAATTGATGACGTAATTTGTAAATTTGCTAATGAAATATTTCCAGACCATAATATCGAGGCAAGTTTGCAGTTTAAAATAATTAGAGACAGCGAAATTGAAATAGATGATGAAGCTGCTGATCTTGTGAGATATTTTGAAAAAGCAATTAAGAAAAGAAGAAGGGGAAACGTAGTTAAACTCGAAGTACTCACTAATTCAAACAAAAAACTTTTAAATTTTATTTCAAAAAAATTTAAAATGGATGAAGATCATATTTATGAGGTTGAAGGATTGGTTGGAATACAAGATATAGATGAAATTTGTAAAAAGAAAGATCCAAAGCTGAGATTTAAAAAGTTTAATCCTAGAGAAGTTGAAAGATTGAAGGAATTTGATGATAAATTTTTTTCAGCTATAAGAAGTAAAGATTTTGTTGTACACCACCCTTTTGAAACTTTTGATGTAGTAATTCAATTTTTAGAAGCTGCAGCAAAAGATCCCAAAGTTATCGGTATCAAACAAACTTTGTATCGAACCACACCTGACTCTCCTATCGTAAAAGCACTAAGTAGAGCAGCAGAAAACGGAAAAGTTGTTACAGCCGTAATAGAAATAAAAGCTCGATTTGATGAGGAAGCTAATATTGAATTATCTAGGAAACTAGAGAAAGCTGGCGTTCAAATTGTTTACGGATTCGCAAAATATAAAACGCATGCAAAGGCAAGTTTAGTTTTAAGAAAAGAAGGAGCTAAAACGCGAAGCTATGTTCACTTAGGTACAGGAAACTATCATCCAATTAACGCAAAAATTTATACTGACTTATCGCTGTTTAGCTCTAATCAAGACTTGGCCAAAGATGTCGAAAAATTTTTCAATTATGTAACTGGTTATGCAAAACCAAAAAAATTGAATAAAATTTTTATGTCTCCATTAAATAGCAGGAATTTTTTTGAAAAAAAAATTGAAAATGAAATTGTAAATGCAAGTAAAGGAAAACCTGCAGAAATATGGGCAAAAATGAATTCTCTTGTAGACCCTGGAATTATTAAGAAATTTTATGAAGCTTCAAACGCAGGAGTAAAGATAAATTTATCGGTAAGAGGAGTATGTTGCTTAAGACCTGGAATTAAAGGTCAATCTGAAAATATAAAAGTAAAAAGCCTTATTGGCAGATTTTTAGAACACTCAAGAATTTATTGTTTTGCAAATGGTAGTTCTATGCCCTCTCGAGAGAATCAGGTATATATTTCATCTGCAGATTTAATGCCTAGAAATTTAGATAGAAGAATTGAAATTATAATTCCGATAGAAAACAATACTGTACATGAGCAAATTTTAGATCAAATTATGTTAGCCAACTTTAAAGATAAATCGGAAACATGGTATTTAGATAGCATAGGAAACTATCATAAAGAACAAGAAAAAGGCTTTTCCGCACATTCCTATTTCATGAAGAATCCAAGTTTATCAGGTCGCGGTAAGTCAATTTTAAGAGCTAAACCTCAAAATTTGAGATTAGTAAAATGAAACCAGAATTAAAAAATCTTTTTAAATTTCAGTCTAATAAAAAGTCTAAGCAAGCCATAATAGATCTTGGATCAAATTCAGTAAGAATGCTCATATACGATAATTTTAAAATTTCTCCAATCCCAGTCTTTAATGAAAAAGCAGTTTGCAAACTTGGAAAAAATTTAGATAAATCTAAAAAACTAAATCCCGATGGAATTAAAGGTTCTTTAAAAGTTCTAAATAGATTTAAAGAAATTTTAGATATTTCAGACGTTCAAGATTTAGAAATTATTGCAACAGCAGCTTTTAGAGAGGCCACTGATGCAAGTGAATTTTTAAGAGAAATTGAAAAAATATTTAATAAAAAACCACTAGTATTATCTGGCGAGGAAGAAGCAAGAACATCAGCAAATGGTGTAATGGTAGGATTTGATGAAGTAGATGGATTAGTTGCAGATTTAGGAGGTGGAAGTTTAGAACTTGCCAGAGTTTCTAAAAATCAAATTTTTGAAACAACCTCTTTACCTCTTGGAGTATTAAGACTTGAAAATAATCCTATTATAAAAAAAAGAAATTTGGGAAAATATGTTAGAAAACTTTTAAGAGATGAAAAATGGCTTTCTAAAAAGAAATTTAAAAATATTTATTTGGTAGGAGGTACTTGGAGATCATTATTTAAATATCATCTCTTTAAAGAAAAACACCCACTACATATTTTGCACCAATATAAACTCTCAAAAGATGTAGCAGTAAAATACTTAAATAGAATTTCAAAATTTAATAAATCATCTTTGAAATCAATGGAATATATTACTAAATCTAGAACTCCCTATTTACCTTTTAGCTCTATAATACTTAACGAAATAATTGAAGCAGCAAGCCCATCAAAAGTTATTTGCTCAATCAGTGGACTGAGAGAGGGGCATATGAATACAATTATAAACCAAGGAATGAACGAGGATGAAATTTTCAAATTAAAAACTGATGGTATATCTTTTAAAAAAGGGGACTATGGAAAGAGTTTTGAGAAATATTTTAATTTTATTTCACCATTATTTGAAGACAACGAATATTTTAATCGAAGATTACTAACCTTGGCTTGCATCTTAAGTAAAATGGATTGGGGCCTAGGAGCTTTTCAAAAAGCAGAATTAGTTTTTATGGAAGTGTTAAATACTCCATTACTAAAACTAGAACATAGAGATAGAGTAAAAGTTGCATCAGCAAGTTTTTGGAGACATTGTGGCTTAAAATATAATCCGAATTATCAGTTTTTATCCTTATTAAATAACAACGAAATTTTATCCTCAAAGCAAGTGGGATCTGCTTTAAGATTAGCAGAGTCACTCACTAGCATGTCTTCTTTGTTGTTAGATGAATTTAAAATTTATAAAAGAAATAAGACTATTTTTTTGAAAATACCTAACAATCATAGCGATATAGTCTCAAAACAAGTAACTAAAAGACTTAAAAACCTGGCAAGAGAGATGAATGTCGACTCCAATATCATTTATTCTTGAAAATTAATAAATCTTTAACTTAATTTAAATATTTTTTTAGCATTTATATATTATTAACTGATTATCAGTCTCCCAACTGTTGTTAATTAATTAGCCCAAGGTACCAATATTTCCTTGGGCTGCCCTCCAATTACAAAATAATTTTTCTGATTAAATAGACAGCCAATATTCCACCAAGCATCTCAGCAATGATATAGCTAGGAGTATTTAAGTAATTAATTCCAGTAAATGTGTCTGTAAAAGTTCTTGCGATTGCTACCGCTGGATTTGCAAAAGAAGTTGAAGAGGTAAACCAATACCCCGCTGTTATAAAAGTAGCTACTGATGAAGCGACCGCAAGTTTGCCGCTCTTTAAAGATCCAAATATCACAAAAATTAATCCAAAAGTTGCAATGATCTCAGCTGTAAAAATATTTATTCCAGGTCTAATCTTCTGTGAAAGCTGCAACAAAGGAAGATCAAACATAAAATTTGCTAACATTACCCCTAACATGCAACCTAAGATTTGAGCAGAGATATAAGTGATAATTAAATTTTTTTTAATCTTGTTGGTAAAATACATTGCTAAAGTAACGACAGGATTGAAATGTGCGCCGGAGATATCACCGATTGATGTAATCAGAACAAATAATCCTGCACCTGTAGCTAAAGTATTCGCTATTAACATTACAGCGATATCATCAGTTAGATTTTGAGCCATAATACCTGAACCAACAATAATCATGACTAAAAAACAACTTCCTATAAATTCACCAATAAATATCTTTTTACTTTTCATTTTTTACCCAATGTTTAATTTTTTCATTAATTATATTATAAGTTTCTTCAGCTATTAAATTTATTTTATCTTTATTTTTAGTTTTTTTTATTTTTTCAACAGGGTCCGCGATGTCCCAGTGCGTAATGGTCTTTTTTTTGGGCCATACAGGACAAACTTCTTTATTGGCGTTATTACAAACTGTAATCACGTAATCAATATCAATATCATTTTTTAAAAATTCATCAAAATTTTTCGAATAATACGTGGCTAAATTAAATTTTTTTCCTTCAAGATACTCTTTAATGTAGGGATTGATTTTTCCTGAAGGATTACTTCCAGCGCTAAATGCGATGAATTGATTTCGGAAATTATTGTTTACAATACTTTCCGCTATTATGCTTCTCGCAGAGTTTCCAGTACAAACAAATAATATTGTTTTTATTTTCCTCATAAAAAATGTATTGAAGTGTCCCGAACTTACGGAACCAAAATTTGATAAAAACCAATAATAAATAATGGAATCTGTAACCCAAAATTGGTTAATATTGCTTTATCCTTAGAAATAAAACCTGCAATTGTCCAACCAACAACTCCCGCTCCATGAAACATTATATTTACTGGATACATATTCAAATTTGTTAATAAAATACCTGTAAGAACTAAAAAAGTACTTAACCATTTAAGGTATTTTTTAATAAACTTCATAATCAATTATATGATTGTAATGTTAAAGTTTTGTTAACCAGACGAGGCTTTAACTTTTTTCTCGATAAATTCTGGAATCTCATCACCAAGATCATCGTCTTTTTGATTTTTAGGTTGAAAGGCATACAAAACATGAAGTTTGCAATAAGGAAAATCTCCCTCAGGTTTTCTACCGCAAAAATAGAATTTTTCTTCATTAGGATGACCTATAGGCCACTTGCAAGTTTCATCTGTAAGTTCTTCTAGAGATTTAGGGTTTTCTGGCTCGAAATTTTTATCTAGTAAAATTGATTGAAATTTAGCTTTTCTTGATGTTGGAGCCGGTCCTCTTCTAATCTGCTTATTATCATTGGTTCTAGGTGAATTAGATTGCTTAGAAGGCGCTCTAGCTTCTAAATTTAACCTATGAGCTTTACCGATTACGGCGTTTCTAGTGGTGTCACCCAATGCTTCAGCGATCTGACTTGCAGTATGCCCTTTAGACCAAAGTTCTTTTAATTTAGCGACTTTTTCTTCTGTCCAACTCATAGTATATAATTACAATATTTAGTAATTATTAAAAACTTAGGGCATAATATTGGGGTTTAAAACATTAAAACACATCAAAGCTGTGAGTAGATTTAGTTTTGCACAGTTTTTTTAATAACAGGTTATAAGACTATCAATGGTTGAAATTTCGAAAAAATATAAAATTGGAAAAAGAAGATTCGGATTAGTTAATTGGTACGGAACGTGGACTTTATACAAAAAAGAAGTTCTTAGATTTTTAATTGTGTGGATACAAACTATTTTTTCTCCACTAATTTCATCTTTACTCTTTTTACTTGTTTTATCATTAGCTATTGGGGCAGATAGAGGTGATGTGCTTGGAGTGCCTTTCATAACTTTTTTAGCGCCAGGGTTGATTTCAATGCAGGTAATTCAACAATCTTTTTCTCATTCTTCGTCATCTTTTATGATTAAAAAAATTGATGGAACTATAGTTGATTTATTATTTGCTCCTTTATCTGCTGGAGAAGTTACAATTTCAGTTTCTCTTGCGGCTGTATCAAGAAGTGTATTAATTGGAATAGTTTCGATTATAGTATTTAAATTAATTATAGATCTTGAAATCAAAAACTATTTAACACTTATAGCATTTACGTTGCTTTCATCTTTTGTTTTAGGAAATATAGGAATAATCGCTGGATTATGGGCTGAAAAATTCGATCATATGGCAACAGTTACTAATTTTGTAATAGTTCCATTGTCCTTCTTATCAGGTACCTTTTATTCAATAGAGAGACTTCCAGACTTTTTGCAAGCAGTAAGCAAAGTAAATCCATTTTTTTATATGATTGATGGTTTTAGATATAGTTTTATCGGCACGTCAGACGGTTCAATTTCTATTGGTTTAGTATATTTAACTGCCTTAAGCTTTGTTAGCTGGCTTGTTTGTTATTTATTGTATAAAAAAGGTTATAAAATAAAATCATGAGTAAAATTTTAAACACTTATAACAGAAAGAAAATTTCTTTTTCCAAGGGAAAAGGAAGTTTCTTATATACAGCAAATGGTAAGAAATATTTAGATTTCGTTCAAGGAATTGCTGTTAACTGCCTTGGTCATGCTAATGATTATTTAATAAGATCTATTAATAAACAATCTAAAAAATTATGGCACGTTTCTAACGTTTTTACTATACCTGAGCAAGAGAGATTAGCAAAAAGATTAGTACAAAAAACATTTGCAGATTATGTAACTTTTCAAAATTCCGGTGCTGAAGCGACAGAGGCAGCTATTAAATTTGCTAGAAGATATTTTTATTCAAAAGGTCAACCAAGAAAAAATAGAGTTCTTTGCATCAATAATAGTTTCCATGGAAGAACCATCGCAGCTATTTTTGCCAGCAATAGTAAAAAAGCTATAGAAGGTTTTAAACCAAAAGTAGACGGCTTCGATCATTTCAACTTTGGTGATCACAGAGGTTTAGAAAAAGCAATAACCAGTAGAACCGCTGCTATCATGGTTGAGACAATAATGGGAGAAGGAGGCATTAAAGTTATTCCTGACTTTTGTCTCAAAGGCTTAAGAAAGCTATGTAATAAGAAAAAAATTTTATTAATACTTGATGAAGTGCAATGTGGTATTGGAAGAAGTGGTAAATTTTTTGCCTATGAATATGCAAAAATTAAACCAGATATCGTTCCAATAGCAAAAGGTATAGGCGGTGGCTTTCCAATAGGTGCAGTTTTAGTTAATAAAAAAGTAGCTTCAGGTATGAAGCCCGGAACACATGGCTCAACATTTGGTGGAAATCCTTTAGCAATGAGCGCTGGAAATGCTGTCATGGATATGATGTTTAAAAAAGGTTTTTTAAATAATGTTAGCACTAATGGAAAATATTTTATAAATCAACTTGATAAAATAAAAAATAAGTATCCTAAAATTATTAAAGAAGTAAGAGGTAAAGGACTTCTCATTGGACTCTGTCTTCACGTAAATCAAGCTAAATTTATTCAAAAACTTTTAGATAATAATTTGTTGACAGTAAGAGCTGCAGAAAATGTTGTCAGACTTTTGCCTCCTTTAAATGTAACAAAGAGTGAAATAAACTTAGGTTTAAAAATAATAGAAAAAGTTTGTAAAAATTTTAAATGAGAAACTTTATAAATATCTCTGACTGTTCCTCAGATGAGCTGAGAGTAATAATTGAGGAGGCAAAAAAGAGAAAACAGAATAGATCTGGATTAAATAAATCTGCCCCTGATAAAGATAAACCTTTTGAGGGTAAGTCAATGGCTATGATTTTTGAGAAACCATCTACTAGAACAAGAATGTCATTCGATATTGCTGTTAAACAACTAGGAGGTTCATCAATTATTTTAAATCCAGATGGAATACATTATGGCAAAGGAGACGAGACTTTAAAAGATACAGCAAAAGTTTTATCAGAGTATGTCGATATTGTTATGTTGAGAACTTCCTCCCACAAAAATTTAGAAGAGTTCGGAAAACATTTAGATATCCCAATTATCAACGGTCTTTCTGATGTTAGCCATCCGTGTCAGATTATGTCTGATATTCTTACTTACGAAGAAAGTAATGGCTCCATTGAGGGTAAAACTGTTTGTTGGATCGGAGACGGTAATAATAATATGTCAAATTCCCTGATTGAAGCCGCAAGTAAATTTAATTTTCAACTTAATATAGGCTGTCCAAAAAAATATTCTCCTAATAAGAATATATTAAATCTAGCTAAAAAAGAGAGAGTAAAATTAACAATTACTTCTAAACCTTTAGAAGCAGTTATTGGAGCTGATTGTGTAATGACAGATAAATGGATCTCAATGAATGATAAAGTAAATAAAGCTTCTAAAAAGAAAACTTTAAAACCTTACCAAGTTAATAATAAATTAATGAAAAGGGCTAATTCAAATGCCATATTTATGCATTGTCTTCCAGTGGGAAGAGGTGAAGAGGTTACAAATGAAGTTATAGATGGAAAGCAATCTGTAGTTTGGAGACAAGCATTAAATAGAGTGCACGCTCAAAAAAGTATTATAAAGTGGTGTCTCGATTAAGGTAGAGGTTTTGGATTATCACCTTTTGAATTCATGTATAAAATTACTGACGCTCTATCCTTCTCTTTCCTAAGTCCCGCAAAAGCCATCTTAGTTCCTTTAATGTACGCTTGCGGCTTAATTAAGTAACTATTCATTTCTTCAAAAGACCATTCTTTAGCATAAGCGACCATTGCTTTAGAATACTTATAGTCACTTACTGAACCGGCCGTTCTTCCAATCACATTCCATAAATTTGGACCTATCATGTTTTTTCCACCAGCTGCAATCATATGACAAGCACTACATTTTTTAAAAACTTTTTCACCATGAGCTAAATCACCCATGGCTAATAGAGCTTTAATATCTACCACTTCAATAACTTTTTCTGATGTTTCTACTGAGCTAGAGGACGTTGCAACTTCAAGACCCTCAACTTTATAAGCAGATTGTTCTGGTTTTTCTACATGAAACAAGATGTCAGTAAACTTTCCAATACCAATGACAATAAGAGCGGTCAAAAGAATTGCTCCAATTATTTTATTTAATTCAAAACTGTCCATAATTTTGGTAAGTACAAGGAGACATATAACACGAGTTTTAGAGAAAAAACTTAAAATTACAATATTTTTTTGCGTCTTTGAGACGCATAACTATGAATAAAATTGCTATAATTATACCAACTAGATTAGACGCTAAAAGATTACCTAATAAACCTCTTAAACTCATAAATAATAAAGAGATGATTCTTCATGTTTATGACATGGCCAAAAGATCTGACTGCGGAGATGTGTATGTAGCGACTCCAGATCAAAAAATTATTGAAGTTATAAATAATCAAGGCGGCAATGCTGTTAAAACTGCAGCCCATCATCAAACAGGAACAGATAGAGTTTTTGAAGTTTTTAAAGAAATTTTAAAATCTAAACCAAACATTATTGTAAATCTCCAAGGAGATATGCCAAATATTTCTCCTGAAGCAATTAAAGATTTAGTTTCTTATATAGAAAAGAAAAAGTGTGATATTGCGACATTAGCTAGCGATTTACATCGTGATGAAATAGAAAATGAGAATGTAGTAAAAGTTTCCGTAAAAGAAAAATTATCCTTAAAATCATACAGTCAAGCTTTAGATTTTTATAGAGTAAATGCAAATTTAAAACATAATTTATATCATCATGTAGGTATTTATGCCTTTACTAACGAAGCATTGTTAAGGTATGTAAGTCTACAAAGATCAAAACTTGAAATTGAGAGAAACTTAGAACAACTTAGAGCGATTGAAGACAAGATGAACATACATGTAGGATATATAAAGTCTTCGCCTTTAAGTGTAGATACAAATGAAGATCTAATTAATATAAAAAAATTAATGGAAAATAATGAAAAAAAATAAGATAGCAATACAAGGTGAGCTCGGTGCCTACTCACATATAGCTGCAGAGAGTCTTTACCAAAATGCTGAAATTAGTACCTGCGCCACTTTTGAGGAAGCATTCAAATTAGCTTTTGATGACCCTAGTGTTAAAATAGTGATCCCTATCGAAAACTCTTTAGCAGGAAGAGTTGCAGACATACATTATTTGCTACCAAAATATAAATTACAAATACATGGAGAATATTTTCAAGCCGTAGAACATAATTTACTTTGTAAACCCGAAGCCGTAATGGAGGATATAAAATATGTTAGAAGTCATGCCCAGGCCATCGGACAATGTCAAAATTTGATAAATGAAAAAAAATTAAAAGCAATAATATCTGCAGATACAGCTGGATCGGCTAAAGATTTAGCTGAAGGCAAAGATAAATCGATTGCAGCTATAGCATCAGAGCTATCTGCTAAAATTTATAATTTAAAAATCTTAAAACGAAATATTGAAGACGAAAAAGGCAATGTTACGCGCTTTTTGATAATGGGAAAAAATATTGAGCAACCAGAGTTTATTGAAAATAAAAAATTTATAACTAGTTGTATTTTCAGAGTTAAAAGTGAACCATCAGCTCTTTACAAGTGTCTCGGTGGATTTGCCACTAATCAAGTTAATTTAACTAAATTGGAAAGTTTTTCGGTCAAAAATACTTTTGATCAAGCAAATTTCTACTTAGACTTAGAAGGACATTTGGAGCAACCGGAGGTAAAAAAAGCCCTAGAAGAACTAGGCTTTCACACTGAAACTTTAGATATTTTGGGAGTTTACGCGGCATCTAAATCTAGGGAAAAATAGTCCACAAAATCTAATTCTACTCTTGTAGTATTTAAATTGATCTTGATATAATCATAATGAGGTTGGCATCAGGTGGATGTTTCGTGAACCCGGTCAGATCTGAAAGGAAGCAGCCGTAATGAAAATAATTCAGGTTGTTGCCTGCCTCTTAAAATGAAAAACAAAATTTTAGCGCTTAAATATAGACCACAAGAGTTCAATGATTTAATTGGTCAGGAAGTTGTATCTCAAACCATCACTAATGCCATTAAGCTTAATAAAACCCCTAACGCATATCTTTTAACCGGCATAAGGGGCGTTGGTAAAACTACAACAGCTCGTTTAATTGCAAAAGCTTTAAATTGTACAAAAAATTTTTCTATAGGCGAAAAGTGTAACGAAAGTGAGAAGTGTCATTGTAAAGAAATTGTCGACTCTAATCATATGGATGTTTTAGAAATGGATGCTGCATCTAAAACTGGAATAGATGACGTAAGAGAGTTAATTGAAAATTCAAAGTACAGCCCAACAAGCGCTAAATTTAAAATATTTATAATAGATGAAGTCCATATGTTATCAAAGCAAGCTTTTAATGGACTACTCAAAACTTTAGAAGAGCCGCCACCAAGTTTAAAATTTATCTTGGCCACTACTGAAGCAAGAAAAATTCCTGTCACAATTTTGTCGAGATGCCAAAGGTTCGATCTTAAAAGAGTTGGAGTTGAGGAATTATGTCTTCATTTAAAAAAAATTGCTGATAAAGAAAATGGTAAAATTAGTGAAAAAGCTATTAGACTAATCGCGAGAACTTCCGAAGGCTCTGTGAGAGATTCAATTTCTTTACTTGATAGAGCCTTAATAACTCAAAACTTGCAAGACACGAAAGTAGTGGAAGAGCACGATGTTAGAAGAATGTTAGGCTTAGCAGATAAGACTAAAATAATTGAACTTCTAAAAGATGTTTTTCAAGGAGATGAAAAAAATAGTTTAAAAATTTTAAAAGAACAAATAGCTAATGGTATAGATGCCAAAAATTTTTTAAATGATGTCTTAGAAATTCTATACCATTTTAGTAGGCAAATAAGTTTAGGCTCTATTGAGAAAGATATGTCTATCTCAGAGTTAGAAAATGAAATGATAGAAAAATACTCAAAAAATTTAGATATACATGATATTGGATTATTTTGGCAATTAACTTTAAAAACTATTGATGATCTTAAAATTATTGGTAATGAAAGTTTGGCTCTAGAAATGTTTATTATGCAATTAGTTCACTTAAAAAAAATTAGAAAGAGTGAAGATATTAGAAATGAAGAAAGTTTTTCTATAAGAAGTCAGGAAAATCCTGATAACAAAAAAATAATTGATAAAATTCTGGACACGAATAATAATAATCAAGCAAAAAATCAGCTTAAAAGCACTAATCAAATTAAGTCAAAACCAATAAATAACTTCAGTGAAAAAAATATTAAAACTAAAATTGAAATTACAAATTTTAAAGATTTAATTGATAAAGCAAATAATGAGAAAGAAATAGAATTAAAATATGATTTAGAAAGAAATGTCAAATTAGTAAGTTTCAGCAAAGGAAAAATAGATATAAGCTTTAATGAGAAATTAAACAAAAATTTTATTAAAAATTTAACTGATAAACTATTCAAATGGACAAACGAAAGATGGATTATTTCTTTAAGTAAAAATTTAAATGCAAAGAGTATATATGAACAAAATTTGGAAGATAAAAATAAGTTAATTAATGAGTTCAAAAACAACAAAATATCAAAAGATATCGAGTCAGCTTTCCCAGATGCAATGTTAGTTGATATAGAGGAGGATAAAGATAAATAGATGAATAATTTTTCAGACATGCTTTCTAAAGCTAAAGCTATGCAAGAAAAAATGAAAGAAGCGCAAGATCAAATAAAAAAAATTGAAGTAGAGGGGATGTCAGGTGGTAATCTTGTAAGAGTAATTTTAACTGGTGATTATGAAATAAAATTAATAGAGATTACGGAAGCGGCAAAAAAAGAAAATCAAGAAATTATTAACGATCTAATAATAGCAGCGTACAACAACGCAAAAGATAACCTTAAAAAAAAATCTGCAGAAGAATTATCTAAAGTCACGGGTGGTTTAAATCTTCCGTTAGATTTTAAATTACCATTTTAATGGATAACGATATTCCAGAAATAAAAGAATTAATTTATCAGTTTTCAAAATTACCTGGTTTAGGACCCAAGTCCGCAAAAAGAATAATTCTCAAACTAATAAATAATAAAGATAAGATGGTAAAACCATTAGCAAAATCTTTGGCTCAAGTTTATAAAAAAGTTGTTAGGTGTGTTGATTGCGGAAATTTAAAAATAATAGATAAAGTTTGTATTTGTTCAACCGATAAAATCTATGACAAAATTTGTGTAGTAGAAAATTTAGCCGATATGTGGGTCATTGATTCTGCAAATATTTATAAAGGGCATTATCATATTTTAGGTGGAACATTAAATTCTAATGAAAATTATGAACAAAAAAATTTACTAATAGAATCTTTAATAAAGAGAATTAAAAGAAATAACTTAAAAGAAGTAATTATTGCTACTAGCGCTACAGTAGAGGGTCAGACAACCGCACACTATATTGAGGATACTATTAAAAATGGAAAAATAAAAATTACAAAATTAGCACAAGGTCTACCTGTGGGCGGTGAAATTGAACAATTAGATGATGGCACTCTGCTATCAGCTTTTAAAAATAGAGTGCCTGTAACAAGTAATTAGTTAAGGCCTTTTTTTTCTAATCTTTTTTTGTGAAGAAGAGGCTCAGTATAACCAGAAGGCTGAAATCTTCCTTGAAAAATTAAATCACACGCTGTTGAAAATGCTAAAGAATTTTCAAAATTATCTGACATTTTTTCGTAGGTAGGATCATCTCTATTTTGTTCATCAACAATTTTTGCCATTTTTTTCATCACTTCAATTACTTTCTCCTTTTTACAAATCCCGTGATGTAACCAATTGGCGATGTGTTGAGAAGATATTCTAAGTGTTGCTCTATCTTCCATTAACCCCACATTATTTATGTCAGGAACCTTTGAACAACCTACACCTTGATTAATCCACCTGACCACGTAACCTAAGATCCCTTGGGCATTGTTTTCTAATTCTCGATTTATATCTTCAATAGACCAGTTAGGTCTATCTGCAATAGGAATTTCTAAAATTTTTTCTACTTTAGCTTTATTTCTTTGTCTAATTTTTACCTGTTCATTAAAAACATTTATTTTATGATAATGGAGGCTATGTAAAGTTGCTGCAGTAGGTGAAGGAACCCAAGCGCAGTTAGCTCCTGATTTTGGATGAGATATTTTTTGCTCCATCATATTTCCCATTTGGTCAGGCATCGCCCACATACCTTTTCCTATTTGAGCTTTACCAGAAAAACCACATCTTAAGCCAATATCCACATTCCAATCTTCATAAGTATTAAGCCATGTAGATTTTTTCATCTCTCCTTTAAAAATCATAGGCCCAGCTTCGAAGGAGGTATGCATTTCATCACCTGTCCTATCCAAGAAACCAGTGTTGATAAATACAATTCTATTTTTTACCTGTCTTATACACTCTTTTAAATTAACGGTGGTTCGTCTTTCCTCATCCATTATCCCTACCTTGATCGAATATTTTTTTATACCTAGAGTTTCTTCAACTTTACCAAAAAGATTATTTGTAAAAGCTACTTCTTCTGGACCATGCATTTTAGGTTTAACAATATATACAGAATTAGTTCTAGAATTAATCTTATTCTTAAAATCATGTAATGCACACAGCGTAGATATAAATGCATCTAAAATACCCTCAGGAATCTCCGTATCGTCTTTTAGTGTAATAGCAGAATTAGTCATTAGATGACCAACATTTCTATTTAATAATAATGCCCTACCGTGAAGTGATATTTTCTTTCCGTCTTTAGAAATATAATTTCTATCAGGATTGAGCTTTCTTACAATTTTTTCCCCGTTTTTCTCAAACTTAGCTATGAGATCGCCTTTCATTAGTCCTAACCAGTTTCTATAACACTTAACTTTATCTTCAGCATCAACCGCTGCTACAGAGTCCTCATTATCGACTATTGTTGATAAAGCTGACTCAACTATAACATCAGAAATAGAAGCTTTATCATTTTTTCCAACGGTAGTATTAGGGTCAATAACAATATCGACATGCAAATTGTTATTTTTGATTAAAATTGATTTTGGTTCAATTTTTTCTCCTGTAAAGGCTAAAAATTGATTTTCATTTGCAAGATAATACTTTTCGGAGCCAACAAATAAAGTAAGCTTTGCGTTCTCAATTTGAATTTTTGAAATATTTTTCCAGCTAGTTTTAATCAAAGGAAAGCTTTCATCTAGAAAATTTCTAACGTATTCAACGACTTTATTAGCTCTTTCTAAATTATACTCCTTATACTTTGTCCCTGATATTACATCGGTCCCATATAAAGCATCATACAAACTTCCCCATCGAGCATTAGCAGCATTTAATGCATACCTGGCATTATCAACTGGAACAACTAATTGAGGTCCGGCAATTTTAGAAATTTCTTTGTCAATATTTTCTGTCTCTATCTCAAAATCTTCTTTTTCATCTACTAAATATGAAATTGATTTTAAAAAATCTAAATATTCTCTCTTATCGTGTTCATTATTTTGATTTTTCTTATGCCAATTATCCAGCTCTTTTTGAATTTCCTCTCTTTTTTTAATTAAATTTTTGTTAATCGGAGCTAATTCATGAACGGCTTCTGAAAACTTACTCCAAAATGAGTCAGAGTTTATATTTGTGCCTGGAATAGCTTCTTTGTTAACGAAATCATACAAAGTAGAATTAATTTTAAGCCCATTTTTGTTAATCACATTCATTTTACCCGACCTTTATATTATATTATAGTATAATAGTATCATTATTGTAACATTTATATGAAAAATTATTTAGATTTTGAAAAAGAAATTAAGGAATTAGAGTTAGAGCTTGATAGTCTAAAAAGTCCATTTGGATCTGAAGGCATTTCAGAAGTTGACACAAGTAAGATAAAAGATACTCAAAAGCAAATAAACTTAAAGTTAGACGAAATATATTCTAACTTAAATAGCTGGCAAAAAACTCAGGTTGCAAGACATGAGGATCGGCCAAGAGCAAATTTTTATATAAAGAAAATATTTACTCAATTTACATCACTTTCTGGGGACAGGTTTTTTGGTGATGATAAATCAGTCATCGCAGGTTTCGGTTTAATTGAAAACAAATCTGTTTTGATAATCGGCCAAGAAAAAGGTGAAGACTTAAATAGCAGAATAGAAAGAAATTTTGGCATGATGCGTCCAGAGGGTTATAGAAAATGTATTAGGTTGATGAAACTTGCTGATAGATTCCAAATACCTGTAGTAACTTTTGTAGATACCCCAGGTGCTTACCCGGGATTAGGTGCCGAACAAAGAGGACAGGCCTCAGCTATCGCCAACTCAATCGAATGCAGCATGTCTCTAACTGTACCAAACATATCTATAATAATTGGAGAAGGAGGATCAGGCGGAGCTATAGCTTTAGCCTCTTCAAACAAAGTTATAATGTTAGAAAACTCAATTTATTCTGTAATATCTCCAGAAGGATGTGCTTCGATACTATGGCGGGATCCTAGTAAGTCTTTACAAGCCGCTGAAGCCATGAAACTGACAGCTAAAGATTTATTACGATTAAAAATAATAGACGAGATAATTCCTGAGCCATTGGGAGGCGCACATCGTGATCACGAAAGTATTGCAAATGAAATAAAAAATTCAATTATAAAAAATTTGAAGATTTTTGAAAAATTTACCAAAGATGAGATTTATGATCACAGAAAAGCTAAATTTCTTGAAATTGGAAGAGATAAAGGTTTTAGCAAATCTACAATTATAAACGATACAGGACTGACATACAAAGAACCTGGCACTATTAAATTAAAATCTCATATTGTTAAATATAAGTATATTTATGGAGCCCTAGGATTTATTACATTAATTGGTTTAATTTACACATTATTTTAGTAATGTTGCCCAAAAACAATTGCGTCAAATAATTTTATTCTACTATTGACTTTTATTACGCAAATCTATTTAAGAGTGCTTGACTAACTTTTAGTTAGTTAAAGTTAATAATAATAAGGAAAAGTAAATATGAGTACACTAAAAGGAAAAGTAAAGTGGTTCAATGGTACTAAAGGATATGGTTTCATTGAAAGAGAAGACAAAGAAAAAGACGTGTTCGTCCATTCTTCTGCGGTAAGAGAAGCTGGTTTAAAATATTTAAACGAGGGTGATGAGTTAACGTTTGAAGTGGAGAGCACAGAAAAAGGTCCTTCAGCAGTAAAACTGCAGAAAACATCTTAATCTAAATTTCCAAAATCACTGATTATCGGGACACTAATTCTAGTCTATACTAATTTTATTGTCCCGCTAATTTCATCTTGAAAAAGTCACAATTATTTTCTACATAAAGGATATGATTATAAAATTAACAAAATCAAATCAAAAAGCACATTCTCACAGAATGCACGCTAGGCTATTGCTTAGCTTATAATCAAAAATATATAAATTTAACTAAAATTAAGATAAAAATAACAGGGATGCAGCAGTAGCTCAGTTGGTTAGAGCACTAGTTTGTGGAACTAGGGGTCGGTGGTTCGAATCCACCCTGCTGTACCAAAAAATGACAAAAGAAAAAAAGAACAAACCATCAAAAGATCTTCCTTTAGGGTTTGTAGATAGACAAGAAAAAGAGTTACTCGTACGTGATTTTATAATTTCTAATATAAAAGAAGTTATGATCAAGTATGGTTTTCAATATCTTGAAACACCAAGTTTTGAGTATTCCGAAAGTATTGGAAAATTTTTACCAGATAAAGATAGGCCAGATGAGGGAGTGTTTTCTTTTCAAGATGAAAACAAATGGTTGTCGTTGAGATATGATCTTACCGCCCCACTAGCAAGATATGTTGCAAAAAATTACCTAGAAATTGCTAAACCATTCAAACGGTACCAATTAGGAACAGTTTGGAGAAACGAAAAACCAGGTCCTGGAAGATTTAGAGAATTTATGCAGTTCGATGCTGACTACGTCGGAACAAAAAGTTTACAAGCGGATGCTGAGCTATGTGTAATGGTTTCAGAAATTCTTGAAAAATGTAGCTTGAGTAAATCAGACTATATTATAAAAATCTCATCAAGAAAAATAACGGAAGAACTATTTAAAAAATTAAATATAAATGACAATCAACAAAAACTTACTACTTTAAGAGCTTTAGATAAAATTGACCGATTAGGATGGGAAGGTGTAAAACAATTACTAGGGAAAGGAAGAATAGACAAATCCGGAGATTTTACAAATGGTGCAAATTTAAACTCACAAACTATTGATACCATAAAGAGAGAACTTAAGAAAAACTCACCTAAGTCAGATGATTTAAAAGAAATAATAGACATTTTTCAAAATTACCAATTTAATAACTTTGAATTTGATCCCTCAATTATTAGGGGACTCGAATACTATACCGGCGCTGTGTTCGAGGTTAATTTAAGATTTGATGTAAAAAATAATAAAGGCCAAGTAATTCAATTTGGCTCTATTGGAGGCGGAGGCAGATACGACAACCTAGTTAGTAAATTCGGCAATTATGATGCTCCAGCTACTGGCATATCAATTGGTTTGGACCGATTGGTTTATGCTTTAATGCAAAGGAAAGAGTTTAAAATAAAACAATCAAAACCTGTCGTAATTATTGTTTTTAATAAGAGTTTTATGAAGGATTACATCAATATACAATCATTATTAAGAGACGCCGATATCAGTGCAGAAATATATCCATCAGAAAGTAAAATAAGAAAACAAATGGAATACGCTAACAAGATAAATTCTCCAGCTGTAATATTATATGGTGAAGATGAAATTAAATCAGGTAAACCTACTTTAAGAAATTTAATCACTGGTAAAGAAAAATCAATTGAAATTAAGGAACTAATAAATGAAATCAAAAAAATTATCTAATGCTATAATTAAGACTTTTGAGAATAATGGCTTTGTATTATCGGAGCCAGATGTACTATTGGACTCAAATTACATCATTGAGAGGTCTGGGGAAAAATTTAGAGGTTCGATGCTAACTTTTGAGCAAGAGGACGGTAAAATTATGTGTTTAAGACCAGATCTAACAGTAGCTTCTTGTCTTAATTTTTTAAAAAAAAATACACCCTCAAAAATTTATTACTCAGGAAAAGCTTATAGGAGATCTAGTAGCAAAAATTCTAACTTTATAAATGATCAATTAGGTATTGAAATTTTAGGGTCAAGAAATGAAATTCAAGATGATTTTAAAGTTGTTGACACTATCTTAAAATCTGCCAACAAAATTAAGAAAAAAAATATTAAAATTAAAGTTGGAGATATCAGTTTATTTAAAAATTTAATCAATGCACTTGATATGCCTGAAAGATGGAAATTAAGACTTATGAGGCACTTTTGGAGACCAGCTTATTTTACAGAACTCTTAAAAAGATTAGAAAAAAACACAGATATTGATGCAATATCTTTTTATACAGATAAAAAAAAGTTCAATAAAATGAAAAAAATGGATATGAATAAAATAGTTGCAGGCAGAACCATATCAGAGATTTTAAAAAGGTTTGATAAAAAGTTTAAAGATCCGAGATCTTTTGATAACGGTAAAAAAATAGTAAAGATTATCAAATCATTTTTAAAAATTAATTGCAAATTGTCAAAGCTTGATGAAAGATTATTAAATTTTGCTCAAAAAAATAATCTTCAAAAAAATATTTTTAAAAATCTAAAATCTATACATAACCTAAAGAAGTTAAATCAAAACGTAAATTTTATAACAAATTTCGGTAGAGAAATTGAATATTACACAGGAATTGTTTTTGAAATTTCTTCAGGAAACAAGGAAATTGCAAGAGGCGGTCGATATAATGATTTACTCAAAAGTTTGGGGGCAAAAAAAAACATACCGGCTGTAGGCGCAGCGATAAACTTAAATAACTTATGAAAAATTTAATCACTATTGGTTTACCAAGTAAAGGAAGATTAAAAGATAAATCAGTCAATTATTTGAAAGAGAGAGGGTTAAAAATTTTAAAAAGTTTTAAAGAAAGAAATTATTTTGCAAAAATAGAAAATAAACCTAATTTTTCTATCATATTTTTACATGCAAAAGAAATCATTCAAAGGTTAGGCGACGGAACTCTAGATGTAGGTATATCTGGTCTAGACCTTTTAAAAGAGTCTGAAAAAAATTTGCAAAGTAAAATTAATATAAAGAAAAAACTTAATTTTGGAGAGGCAGATCTTGTCTTGGCAATTCCTGATAATTGGATAGATGTTCAAACAGTAGCAGATTTAGAGGAGGTAGCATTTGACATAAGATCGAAAAGAAATCGAAGATTAAGAGTTGCTACCAAATACCCAAATTTAACAAAAAACTTTTTATTTTCAAAAGGAGTTACCCAATTTAAATTAGTAAGAAGTTTAGGCGCAACGGAGACCTATCCTTTTATTGGTTCTTCAGAAATTATAAGTGATATCTCTTCTACTGGTAAAACATTAAGAGATAATGAATTAAGAGTGTTAAAAGATGGTATAATTTTAAAATCAATGGCCTGTTTATTATATTCAAAAAAATTAAAAAAAAAGATTAGGTTTTAAAATGTGCTTAAATTAACAGTTGACGAAATTAAAACCATTTCTAAGATTAACTTTTAAGTAAATTGAAATCTTATTAAGAAAACTATATGAAAAAATTTTTATTAATTTCATTCCCAATTATATTTTTTATTTATTCAATACTTGTTGGTTACAATTACATTAATAAAAAAAAAATAAAAGTAGCTAATCAAAAAGAATTGATTAATCAACATAATAAAATTATTGCTGAAATTTCCATGCCAAGTTTAGATATGAAAGTAAAAAAAAATCTAGACGATCTGAAATTTAAAAAGAAAATAGTACGGCTAGATAATGATATGATTTTAACTAAACATGAATTTTTAAATGGTTTTTATTCAGGGATAAATGAACCGTATCCTGGAAGTGGATACTTAGATTTACATAATGATAACTTATTTGTCGTGTCTGCAAGAGGTATTGTTGCGTACAAGAGTCTTGAAGACCAAGAGGAATATTTTAAACAAGTTGAGAATAATATTAATGATTTTATAAATTTAGAACAATATGAAAAGTTGAGCATGAGGGAGAAAGCAGCATGGTTCTCTATAAAAGATTTAAAAATTCAAAATGATCAAATCTTTGTTTCATATACTGAAGAAATTGAGGAGAATTGTTGGAATACTAGTATTATTTTTGCCAAATTAAATTATAAAAAGATTGAGTTTAAAAAACTTTTTTCTCCAAGTGAGTGTGTTCATTCGTTAACAAATAAAGATAAGGAATTTAATGCTCACCAATCTGGTGGAAGAATTTTCTTTTATAATAATGACGAAATATTTTTTTCTATAGGCGATTATCGATCAAGAAGCCTTAGTCAAGATAAAAAGAGTATTAATGGAAAAATCATTAAATTAAATATTAATTCTAAGTCATATGAAATAGTATCTATGGGACACAGAAACCCGCAGGGTTTATTTTATGATAAAAAAAATAATTTTATATTAGAAAGTGAGCATGGTCCTGAGGGTGGGGACGAAATAAATCTTATTCGCTTAGATAAAGAAGAAATCCCAAATTACGGATGGCCAATTGCTTCATACGGAGAGCATTATGGAGGAAACTCAATATCAAATAAATTAAAATATGAAAAATACCCATTGTTAAAATCACACGAAAGTAACGGATTTATAGAACCATTAAAATATTTTGTACCTTCAGTAGGAACATCAGAAGTAGTAGGGTTGGGCGATAAGTCGTATGTATTATCCTCATTAAAAGATAAAGCTATTTATTTTTTTAACCTAGATGAAAACAATAAATTGAAAAAATTTTCTAGGGTAAATGCTACTGAAAGAGTTAGAGATTTGATTTTTAACGACAATAAACTTTTTCTTTTTTTAGAAAACACTGCTTCAATAGGAATTATCGAATTAAAATGAAATAAAAAAAACCCTCAGAAAAAGTTTCAGAGGGTTTTTAAATTTTTAAGGTTTTCTGATGTCGAAGGGGGCTTACATGCCCATTCCACCCATTCCACCCATTCCACCCATTCCACCGCCCATTGGAGGCATTGCGGGAGCAGCATCTTTTTCCTCTGGCTTATCTGCAATCATTGCCTCAGTCGTAATTAATAACCCTGCGATAGAAGCGGCATCTTGTAATGCTGATCTAACTACTTTAGTTGGATCAATTATTCCTTTAGCAAACATATCAACGTAATCCTCATTTTGGGCATCATAACCTTGAGAAGATTTTTTGCCTTCCAAAAGTTTACCCACTACAACGGATCCATCAACTCCTGCGTTTGCAGTAATTTGTCTTATTGGAGCTTGAAGTGCTTTTTTTACAATCTCAACGCCTGCTTTTTGATCATCACCTTTTACTTTTACGCCATCTAAATCTTGAGCGGCGTAAAGTAATGCACACCCACCACCAATAACCACTCCTTCTTCAACAGCTGCTCTTGTAGCATTTAGTGCATCTTCAACTCTGTCTTTTCTTTCTTTAACCTCCACTTCTGTGGCACCACCAACTTTAATCACAGCAACACCTCCAGCAAGTTTAGCTAATCTTTCTTGAAGTTTTTCTTTATCATAGTCGGACGTTGTTTCATTAATTTCAGATCTAATTTGATTACATCTAGCTTCGATATCAGATTTCTTACCTTCACCAGCTACTATTGTGCTGTTTTCTTTATCAATTTTAACTTTTTTGCTAGATCCTAAGTCTCCGATTTTTACATTCTCTAATTTAATGCCAAGATCTTCAGAAATCACTTGCCCACCAGTAAGTATAGCAATATCTTCTAACATTGCTTTTCTTCTGTCTCCAAAACCTGGAGCTTTTACTGCAACAACTTTTAATCCACCTCTTAATTTATTAACTACTAAAGTCGCAAGTGCTTCACCTTCAACGTCTTCAGAAATTATCATCAGTGGTCTGTTTGCTTGTACTACAGACTCTAATAATGGGACCATTGGCTGTAAGTTTGTTAATTTTTTTTCTACTAAAAGCACTAAAGGATTCTCTAATTCGGTAGTCATTTTTTCAGTATTTGTAACAAAGTAAGGTGATAGATATCCTCTATCAAATTGCATTCCTTCAACAACATCTAATTCAGTTTCTACACCTTTAGCCTCTTCAACTGTTATGACACCTTCGTTACCAACTTTTTGCATTGCTTTAGAAATCATATCTCCAATTGATTTTTCACCATTTGCCGAAATCGTTCCAACTTGGGCAACCTCCTCATTTGCTTTTACTTTTTTAGAAGATGTTTTTAATTTATTGATCACATGTTCTACAGCTTTATCAATACCTCGTTTAATATCCATAGGGTTCATTCCAGCAGTTACATATTTTAATCCCTCATTCACAATCGCTTGTGTAAGAATAGTTGCTGTAGTGGTTCCGTCACCGGCATTATCATTTGTTTTACTCGCAACCTCCTTGACCATCTGAGCACCCATATTCTCAAACTTATCGTCCAATTCGATTTCTTTAGCTACTGATACTCCATCTTTAGTAGTTCGTGGAGCGCCGTAAGATTTGTCCATTACTACGTTTCTGCCTTTCGGACCTAGCGTTACTTTAACGGCGTTAGCTAATGTGTTGACACCAGTAAGCATTTTGGATCTTGCTTCGGTGTCAAATTTAATTATTTTTGCCATTTGATTATCTCCTAAATGTTATTTTTTACTTTTTGAAATTCCCATTATGTCTGACTCTTTCATAATGCTATATTCTTTACCATCTATCTTTACTTCTGTTCCAGACCATTTTCCAAAAAGGACTATATCACCAATTTTTACATCCATTGGCGAAACCTTTCCATTTTCGTTCTTTGAGCCTGGCCCAACGGCAACAACTTCGCCTTCTTGCGGTTTCTCTTTAGCTGTATCAGGGATTATTATTCCTCCAGCAGTTTTCTCCTCGCTGTCTAGCACCTTAATTAATACTCTGTCGTGCAAAGGTCTAAATTTCATATATATTTCTCCTATAAATTTTGATGTAATCTTGATATGGTATGTATTAACAAGATTTCAAGGGGTAAAAATCATTAAAAAACCTAAAAAATACAATATTTTGAGGCAAGGGAAGTACTAGAAAGAACGGATAAATTGAGAAAGCTTAATCATATATCGGAAATATTTAATGATTATGACACATTTGTAATAGATTTATGGGGAGTAATGCATAACGGTATAAGTCTTAATCTAAAAGCTATGGAAGTAATAGAAAATTTGAAGAGTAATTCAAAAAAAATTGTTTTTTTATCTAACGCACCAAGACCTAGTTCTAAAGTAATAAATTTTTTAATAAAAATGGGAATGGATAAAAAATATTTGTCATCCGTAGTTACATCTGGAGAAGCAGCGATGAATGCAATCAACAAGAATAAGTTTGGAAAAAATTTTTTCCATCTAGGGCCGCCTAGAGACACGTCCATTTTTGAAAAAGTAAAGGAAAACAAAGTTGACATAGAAAAATGTGATTTTATTTTATGTACTGGTTTATTTGATGACCATGAAGATAATTTAGATTTTTATAAAAATTTTTTAAAAGAACACATTTCTAAAAAATTGATTTGTACAAATCCAGATTTGACAGTTCATAGAGGGGATATCGAGGAGCTTTGCGCAGGTTCTATTGCTCAATTATTTGAAAGTCTTGGCGGTGAGGTGATATATTTTGGAAAACCACATGAAGAAATATATAATATGTGTTTTGATAAAAAAGAAAAAGTTTTAGCCATCGGAGATAATTTAAGAACAGATATTAAAGGTGCTAATAATTTAAATATAGATAGTATATTTATAACAGAGGGGGTACATCGTAAAGAATACAATGATAACCAAGATTTTAATGCACTTCTAAAAAAATATGATGTAAAAATTGATTTTTATCAAAAAGAGTTAACTTGGTAATATGAGAATTTATAATAATGCAAATTTAAACACGAAACATCGTAGCGGAGTACTTGCAATAGGAAATTTTGATGGAATACATTTAGGCCATCAAAAACTAATTAAAGAAGCAAAAAATAAAGCAAAAAAAAATAAATTACCATTTGGTGTGATGACTTTTGAGCCAATGCCAGTAATGTTTTTTAACAAAATTATTAAAAATCACAGAATTAATACTTTAAAGCAAAAAAAATACTATTTTAAAAAAATGAAAATTGATTTCTTAATTGTCGTAAAATTTAATATAAAATTTTCTAAATTAACTGCAGAACAATTTATAAAAAAAATAATTTTTAGAAAAACTAAGTGCAGGTATTTGTATGTAAGTAAAAACTTCAAATTTGGCAATAATAGGAAAGGTAATATTAATACTTTAAAAAAATTTGAAAGTGATTTCAATTATAAAAACCTAATTACTAAAGCCTTTAAAAAGAATAATAAAATAGTTTCCTCTAGTTTAATTAGAAAAAAAATTAGACAAGGTAAAATTGAAGAAGTTAATAAATTGTTAAGACGAGATTGGTGCATAGAGGGGAAAGTTATTAAAGGTCATAAAAGGGGACGTAAAATTGGTTTTCCTACATGTAATTTAAAAATGGGAAATTATGTCATTCCAAAGTTAGGAGTTTATGCGGTCAAAGTAAAAAATGCAGATTTTAACAAAAAAGGTATCGCTAATATTGGTTATAGACCTACCTTTAGAGGTAAGAAATTGTTATTGGAAACAAATATCTTTGGAATTAATAAAAATTTATATAATAAAGTGATAAGAATAAGTTTCAAAAGATTTATAAGACCTGAAAAAAAATTTAAAAACTATGAGTATTTAAAAAAACAAATAAAACTTGATATAAATAAAGCAAAAAAATAATGTCTAAAGATACTTTACAGCTTCCAAAAACTGCTTTTTCAATGAAAGCTAGTTTACCCACCAAAGAGCCAGAAATTTTAAAGAATTGGGAAAAAAATAAAATTTTTGAAAGATTAAGAAAAAAATCTAAAGGAAAAGAGAAATTCATACTTCATGATGGGCCGCCTTATGCTAATGGACACATACATATGGGGACTGCTTTAAACAAGATTTTAAAAGATATGATTACTCGTTTTCATCAAATGAATGGAAAAGATTCTGTGTATGTGCCTGGATGGGATTGTCATGGACTACCGATCGAGTGGAAAATTGAGGAACAATACAAAAAAAAGAAAAAGAATAAAGATGAAGTTCCCATAAAGGATTTTAGGCAAGAATGTAGAGAGTTTGCAGAGAGTTGGATTGACATACATATTAGGGAATTTAAGAGATTAGGTGTAGTTGGAGATTTTGAAAATTACTATTCTACAATGAGTTTCGAGGCAGAAGCTCAAATAGTGCGAGAACTAGGTAAGTTTCTTCTTGATGGAAGTTTATATCAAGGATTTAAACCAGTACTTTGGTCGACTGTGGAAAAAACAGCTTTAGCTGATGCCGAAGTTGAATATTTGGATCATACTTCCAATACGATCTATGCTGGTTTTAAAGTAAAAGAAACAGATAAGGATTTCTTAAAGGATACAAGTATAATAATTTGGACAACAACTCCATGGACCATACCGGCAAATAAAGCTTTAGCTTTTAACAGCAATATCGAATACTCAGTGCTAGAAATAAGTAATCTCGAAAATTTCAAAGAAAAAAAAATTGTAGTTGCAAAAAAGCTCATTAAGCAAATCATAGATACCTGTGAAATCAAAAACTATAAAGAATTAAAAACTTTCATGGGTTCAGAATTTCATAAAACAATCTGCAGTCATCCATTTTCTAATATGGATTTCAAGTACGATGTCCCTATGCTAGACGCACAGTTTGTTAATTTAGAACAAGGAACTGGTATCGTTCACTGTGCTCCTAGTCATGGTCCAGATGATTTTAATCTGTGCCTAAAAAACAATATTCCTTCTCTTTACACTGTCGATGACGCTGGTCTTTATACTAATGAAATTCCCTTTTTTGAAAAGACACATATTTTCAAAGCTGACTCGATTGTTATAGATAAGTTAAAAGAGCAAAAAAAATTATTAAAGAATGATAAATTAAATCATACATATCCACACTCATGGAGATCTAAAGCACCTCTAATTTATAGAGCTACACCGCAATGGTTTATATCTATGAAAAAAAATGATTTAAGAAAAAAAGCTATAAAATCTATTAATGAAACTGATTTTTACCCAAAAAAAGGAAAAGAGAGATTATTATCTATGATTGAAGGAAGGCCAGACTGGTGTGTATCTAGACAAAGAGTTTGGGGAGTTCCTTTACCAATTTTTATTAATAAAAAAACTAAAGAGCCGTTAAGAGATCAAAAGGTAATAGAAAGAATAGCCTCAATATATGAAAAGCAAGGATCTGATTGTTGGTTTACTGATGACTCAAAAGTTTTTCTGGGGGATGATTATGATACGAACGATTTCGAAAAACTTAATGATATAGTTGAAGTTTGGTTTGATAGTGGATCAACACACAGTTTTGTTTTAGAAAAAAGAAAAGATTTAAAATGGCCAGCTGACATGTATCTAGAGGGTTCTGACCAACATAGGGGGTGGTTTCACTCTTCACTGCTTGAGTCATGTGGAACTAGAGGCAAAGCTCCGTTTAAAAGTATTCTTTCGCATGGTTTTGTTGTCGACGGTAAGGGAATGAAAATGTCTAAATCTATGGGAAATGTTATATCCCCTGAAGATATATTGAAGAATTATGGCGCAGATATACTAAGAGTTTGGGCAACTGCGTCAGACTATTCTGAAGACTTAAGAATAGATAAAAATATTTTAATTCAGCATGCTGAGTCATATAGGAAAATTAGAAATACTTTTAGATTTATGCTTGGAAATTTAAAAGATAATTTCGAAAAACAAGATTTTAAAAAAATTAATTTATCTGAATTTGATGAATTAGAGCAATATATATTACACAAATTATATATAATTGGTAACTCTGTGAATGAAAATTTGAAAAATTATAATTTACATAAATTATACAAAGACCTATTAAGTTTTTGTACGTTGGATCTTTCATCATTTTATTTTGATATTAGAAAAGATGTACTTTATTGCGATGAACTAAATTCAAAGAAAAGAAAAAATTGTGTAATAGTTCTTAATATTATATTAGAGAGTTTATTAAAATGGTTTGCTCCAATATTGGTTTTTACTTCTGAAGAAATATATAGTTTAATTAGCAAAAAAAATGAAAGTATTCACGAAAACGATTTTGTCAAAATTCCCGGTTCTTGGAAAAATGATAAATTGAGTCAAAAATGGTCAGAGTTATTTAAAATTAAACAATTAGCAAATATTACAATCGAGGAAAAAAGGATTAGTAAAGAAATAGGCTCCAGTTTAGAAGCCGAAATAAATATTAAAGCTAATAAGGAAAAATTAAAATTATTAGATAATATTGAACTAGCGGAGTACTTTATTGTCTCCAAGGCAAAAAAAGAACTTTCTAATAATAATGAATTAAAAATTAAAGTAAATAAAGCAAATGGAAAAAAATGCGAAAGGTGTTGGAAAATTTTAGAGAGTAAATGTAGTAGAAAAAGTTGTCCAATAAACTAGGTATTAAGCGTTCTGATTAATTTAAAAGAAAATATAAACAAAATTATCAATAGAAAAAATTTAATTTCTTTAATAATAATAACAATTATTTTTTTTCTGGATAGATACTCAAAAATTCAAATAGTGAATAATTTTAACGATAGTTCTTTTTATATAAATCAGTTCTTAAATCTTGACCTAACCTGGAATACAGGAATAGGCTTTGGGTTGTTAAGTTTTGATAATAATATTTATTACAACAGCATTTCAATTTTGATTGCAGCAGTTATTTTCTTACTGATATATTTATCCCTAAAAACCGACATTTATGAAAAGATTATTTTTTCTTTAATAATCGGTGGAGCATTTGGAAACCTTTATGACAGGTTAACTTTTAGGGCAGTTCCAGATTTTATAGACTTACATTACGGCGAATTTCATTGGTTTACTTTTAATGTTGCTGACATATTTATAACATTGGGTATTATAGCTTATATATTGAAAGGATCTACATCTAGCAATTAAGATGAACAAAATTATTTTATTAACAATATCAGCTAATTTGCTAATCTCATGTTCTGGCTTTAAAGATGCAGGAAAAGTTTTAAGAAATGAAAAGATAACTACAACTGATGAGTTTTTAATTAAAAAAAGAGATCCATTAGTTTTACCACCAGATTTTAGAGAAATACCAAAACCTAAATCACAATCAAATCAAACACAAAAAGAAAAGAAGATTGAAGATATATTAAAAGTTCCAAAAGAGGAGGGTAATTCATTAAATAAATCTTTATCTGTTGAGCAATCAATTATTGATAAAATAAAGAAATGATTAATAAAAACTTTTATATAAAAGATCATATCCATCCTAAACATTTAAATAATAAGATTGGAAAAAAATTTAATGTAAAAATTCCAGCAATACTTCAAAAAATTAAGTATAACACTAAAAATTCAAAAAATTTACTCTATCAATTAAATTCCAAATTTAAATTTAATTTTAAATTAAATAATTTAAAAAGATTTAGGAAATTCAAAAAAATTGTTATCATTGGTATGGGAGGGTCAATTCTTGGGGCTGAAGCAATTTATAACTTCTTACACCATAAAATCGATAAAAAGGTAATTTTTTTAGATAATATTAATTTAAAAGAGGTTGAGCATTTAAAAAAGAAAAAAGATTATAAACAAACTTTATTTTTAGTAATTTCTAAATCAGGTAATACAATTGAAACAATTTCAAATTTTATTTCATTGAATATTATTAAAAAAAACTCAAAAAACATAATTATAATTACAGAGAAAAAAAACAATACTTTATATGAATTATCGAAAAAATTTAATCTTTTTTTTATTGAACATAAAATGTTTATCGGCGGAAGATACTCAGTATTATCTGAGGTTGGCCTTATTCCTGCATACCTAATGGGGTTAAATATTTCAAAAATTAGAAATAACTTGTTATCTTTACTAAATAAGAAGGAAACAGTTTTTTTAAAGAATAGTTGTAAAAAAATATCTAATCTTTTAATTCAAAAAAAAGTTAATGATTTAATTTTTTTAAATTACTCACCTAAATTAGAAAAGTTTCTTTATTGGTGCCAACAATTGATCGCTGAAAGTTTAGGTAAAAGAAAACTTGGTTTTACACCAATTGTGTCTAATGCTCCGAAAGATCATCATAGTTTACTGCAATTATATTTAGATGGTCCTAAAAATAAAATTTTTTATATTTTTGATGACTTAGATAAAGACAGTTTCAAAATCAGTACTAAAGGACTTTCAAAAAAGGTTAATTTTATTGATAAAAAAGGGCTTAATGAGATAAAAAGTGCTCAAAAAAACTCAATTATAAAGTTGCTTAAAAATGACAGCATACCATTTCGGCAGTTTTACATAAAAAAAATTGAAGAAAACACAATAGGAAAGCTCTTTTCGTATTTCATTTTAGAAACTATTTTAGTAGGAAATTTAATTAGTATAAATCCTTTTGATCAGCCTGCGGTAGAGAAAGCTAAAGTTATTACGAAAAATATTTTAACAAAAAACTCCAAAAAAAATTTTTGATCTTCCATAAATTTTAATTTTTAAAATATTTATTTCATTTTTAAAATCATCTTTTGCATCTTTCTCCCTGTGAATAACCACTACATGATTTTTAAAAAAGTTTTTAAAAATTCGAATAGATCTTAAATTTTCTAAAAATTTTTTTTCGGAAAACGGTGGATCAAAAAAAAATATGTTATATTTTTCTTTTTTGTTACGTGATAAATAGTTTTCCACACTATCATCTATTAAAATTACCTCATTATTTATTTTGATCTCTAACAAGTTTTTTTTTAAAACTTTTAAAGCGTTTTTATCTTTTTCTACAAAAGTGACTTTTTTTGCACCTCGAGACACACACTCAATTCCAAAAGATCCTGTTCCTGAATAAAGATCTAATACTTTAGAGTTTTCTAAATTAATACCCACATCGTTCGAATGAGACAAAATATTAAAAATATTCTCCTTTACCACATCTTTTAAAGGCCTTGTTATAAATGACTTGATATGATTTAAAGATTTACCTTTATACTTACCGCCAACTATTCTCATCTTTTATTTATTACCCGCCAACCAATATCTTTTCTATAAAATCCTTCTTTCCAGTTCAACATCTGTAAAGATTTTAAAATCAATTTTCTAATTTTAAAAAAATTATTTCCAGTGGAAGTAAAATTTAAAACTCTACCTCCAGTTGATACTATATTATCATCTTTTAATTTTGTGCCTGCGTGATAAATTTTAATTTTTTTATTGAATTTAATTTCATTTATTTTGGCGATTAAAACATTTTTTTTATAATTGCCAGGGTAACCCTTAGAACATAAAACGATTGTCATACTTTTTTCGTTTTTCCATTTAATTTTAATCTTTTTAAGATTATCAATTACTGCGTTATAAATAATGTTAACAAAATCAGATTTTAATCTTGGTAAAATTACCTGACATTCAGGGTCCCCCATTCTTACATTGAATTCTATTAAGAAAGGTTCTTTTTTTACAATCATTAAACCTACATATAGAAAACCTTTGTAGTGGTTTTTAGATTTCTTAAGTGCACTTAAAGTAGGTTTTACAATTTTATATATAATTTTTTTTTCTAAAGATTTGTCCACAATAGGAGCAGGTGAATAAGCACCCATTCCTCCAGTATTAGGGCCTTGATCTTTTTCTTTTACTTTTTTGTGGTCTTGAGCAGTACCAAAAAATTTAAAATTATTCCTATCTACAATGATAAAGTAACTTACCTCTTTTCCGACTAAAAATTCTTCTAAGACTAATTTATTTGAAGATTTGAATTTTCCATCAAAAATTTCTTTTGAAACATTAAGAACTTTTTTAGAGGACTTGCAGATAGTTACACCTTTACCAGCTGCTAAACCATCTGCTTTTACTACTATCGGTAATTTGCTAATTTTTAAAAAGTTTTTAACCTGCATTAAATTTTTACAAATCTTAAATTTTGCAGTAGGAATATTATTTTTCTCACATAGTTTCTTCATAAAAGCTTTAGAACCCTCTAACTGTGCAGCAAATTTATTTGGACCGAACACTTTAATTTTTTTTTTAATCAAAAAATCTACCAAACCCTTGACCAAGGGCTCCTCTGGCCCAACAATTACTAGATCAATTTTATTTGATTTTACTAGCTTATAAATTTCATTAAAATTTAAAATATTAGCTTTAATATTTTTCGCAATTTTTGATGTTCCTGCATTTCCAGGTATACAAAATATTTTTTTAACCAATCTAGATTCAAATATTTTTTGACAAATAGCGTGCTCTCGTCCACCACTACCAATTAAACCGATATTCATATAAAAGGTATATTATATAATTTATTGAACATGAAAAAAAAGGCCAAACTTATATTTAAACACAATTCTTTTGAAATAGTAGAGGACGGTGATTATGTCCTTTGCGCCGTATCCGGTAAAGAAATAATGCTGAGGAACCTAAATTACTGGAATGTTGACTTACAAGAGGCTTATTTTTCCCCAAAAGAGGTTAAAGAAAAGTTAAATAAAAAATAATTTAATTCAACCTTTCCACCTATCATGTGTCCATATCCATTCATATGGATTTTTAGTAATCATTTTCTCAATAATTTGGTTAAGTCTTAAAGTTAATTCTGATTTATCTTTAAAATCTGTATGGACTATTTTTTTTAAAAACTTAATTGTGAATGAATTATCTTTTTCTCTTTTTATAAAAACAGATATTATTGGTAAATTATATTTTATTGCAAGTTGAGCAGGTAAGGTAGTTGTTAAAGCTGGTTTACCAAAAAAATTAATTTTCTCGCCTTCACTTACTCTTTGATCTATCATTAAAGCGATACTGTAATTCTTTTTAACGAAATCAATTGCTTCTCTAACCCCATTTATTCCTTTTTTTATTTGATTTTTACAAACAAATTTTTTTCTTAAGTATTCCATAAAAGGATTAAGAAAAAAATTATTTAAAGGTCTATATATTGTTGCTAATTTTAAACCACTTTTAGTCATATAAAGAGACATTAATTCAAAGTTTGAGAAATGTCCTGATACAAATATAGCTGGTTTACCGCTTTTTATTACATCATCTAAAATTTCTTTACCCTCTACCTTGATTATATCTTTTTCATTAGGAAATTTATTTAAAAATATATATTCTATAAAGACAACTCCATAGTTTTTCCACATTTTAGAAATTATAATCTTTTTTTCATCTTCAGTGATATTCTTTAGATTTTCTAAATTTTTTTCTATAATTCTTTTTGACTTAAATAAAGGGCCAAGCTTTTTAAATATATATCCAAAAAGATTTCTACTTAATCTTATCCCAATAATTTTTCCAATTATAAAAAAGAAATAGATTATAATTGACTGAATAAAATATTTTGTTATTCTGATCATAAATATCTTAGTATATTATTCATTAGCTCTTTCTCTTTTTCAATTTTAAGCTCTACTCTTAAATAATTAATTTCGGGGAAATTTTGATGTTTAATTCTAAAATAATCTTTTTCAGTTGTCACTATATGATAATTATTTTTTCTTGCTTCCAAAATTATATTATTTAGTTCAGTATTACTTAACTTATAATGATCTGGGTAAGAAATCTTTTTTTCTACTTGTAAATCAAAATCAGATAAAGCTTTAAAAAAATTGTTTGGGTTACCAATCCCAGCAAATGCCAATATTTTTTTATTTTTTAATAATTCAATATTAATTGGTATATACTTGGAATAATAAATTAAAACATCCTTGTTATATTTGTAAATTAACTTCTCAAATTCATCATCTTTATCTCCATTGATAATAATTATTTGAGAATCTTTTATTGAACCTAGGCCTTCTCTTAATGGACCAGAGGGAAGAATTAATCCATTACCAATTTTTTGATTTTGATTAAAACATAAAATGTTTAAATTCTTCTTAATACTATAATCTTGAAACCCATCATCTAAAATAGCAACATTATAGCCTGCTTCCTCAGCAATCTTTAGAGCTTTAGATCTATTAGAATTTAAAATTAGATATTCGTAATTTGCCTTAATTAAATTGTGTTCATCAATCTGAGAACTATAATATTTTTTTATAATTACTGTTTTTTTCCCTAATTTTAGAAAATGTTTTGCAAGAAATATTGTCAAGGGTGTTTTTCCTGTACCTCCAATATAAATATTTCCAACACAAACAACCGAGATATCGAATTTTTGAGTTTTAATAAAAATTTTTTTAAGAAAATTAAACGTTTTTGTTAAAAGAGCTACAGGAAAAAGAATAAAAGCAAAAAAATTTATTTTTGAGTCCCAAAATTTAGGTTTAAATATTTTCATTTAATAAAAAATTATTAATTTCTTTCATAGTAGCAGTAAGGATCTTTTTCTCCAAATTATGTACAAGTTGTAAAAATTTTTCAGGATTTTCCTTATTTAATTTTTCAAAATCTGTTTTTAATTCTATAGCTAGGTCATTTTCATTATCAATTTCTTTACTAATATTATTTTCTTTTAAGATTTTGTAAATTTCTTGGAAATTGTAAACATAGGGACCATGATATATTTTGCAACCTAGTTTAGCTGGATCTATCGGATTTTGCCCACTCTCTTTTTGTAACTTTTTAATTAAAGACTTTCCAATGAAAACACTTTTTACATGAATTAAAAATTTATTTAAGTTACCGTAAGAATTAATTATTACTACATCTATATTTTTTGAAATATCCTCCTGTTCATTTAATATTTGAGAAGTTAAAGCAAAATTTTCACAAATTTTTTTTATTTCTAAAACTCTATCAATATGTCTAGGAGCTATAATAATCTTTAAATCTTTAATATACTGTTTTAAAATTTTATGTGCACTAAGACAAAAATTCTCCTCACCTTTATGAGTACTTATCGCACACCAAAATTTTTCTTTCGCTAAATAAGTACTATTAAAATTTGTATTCTTTGCCGTTTCGATTTTGCTTAAAAATTTTATATTTCCTAAATAGAAGACATTTCTAACATTTAATTTAGATAAATAGTATTTGCTTTCGTTATTAGACGTCAAACACAAGTCGAATGAAGAAAAAATTTCTCCTGAGGTATTAGGAAAAAGTTTCCATCGATTAAAAGTTTTTTTTGTAATTCTCGCGTTGATAATTGATAGAGGAGTCTTTCTTTTTTTGGCCAAAAAAATTAGATTAGGCCATATCTCAGAGTCTACTAAAAATATAACTGAAGGGTTCCAAGAATGTAAAAATTTTTTCATAAGAAAAAAACTATCAATAGGAAAAAATCTTTGTTTAATTTTTTCTTCATTTTTGAAAATTTTATTTGCCAAATTATTAGAGCTTAATGTTACGGTTGTAATTAAAAATTCCAAATCGTCTCTTTTTTTAAGCTCATCGATAATTGGTATGATACTTTTTAATTCCCCTATACTAGCTGCATGAAACCATAAAAGTTTTGAGTCTTTTTTTTTTCTATGAACATTAAAATTAGAAGAGAGAATTTTTTCTTTATATCTTGTTGGATGCTCTTTTTTCAAAAATTTCCTCACAAAAATCAGTAATACTAACAAAGGATAAAACAAAACTGACAGGACCCTATATAAAAGAATCATGATTTTACTTAATTTGTTTTTGGTACAAAGATTTATATTCAGTGCAATTTTTTATTAAATAATCATGGTTACCACTATCATTAATTTTTCCATCTTTGAGGACGATTATTTTTTCTGCAGTATGAATGGTTGAAAGTCGATGAGCAATTACTAAAGTAGTTTTGTTTTTTGTCAAATTTTGTATTGCACTTTTGACTATTTCTTCTGACTCAGCGTCTAATGATGATGTTGCTTCATCAAGTAATATTATTGGAGACTCTTTTAAAATAGCTCTGGCGATAGAAATTCTTTGTCTTTGCCCACCTGATAGCCTTATACCATTTTCTCCTATAAAAGTGTCATAACCATTTGGTAATTTTTCTATAAATTCATGAGCAGCAGCAAATTTACAAGCATTTTTAATTTCTTCATCTGATGCGTATTCTCTAGCATATGCTATATTATTTTTAATTGTATCATCGAATAAGATAACATCTTGACTTACCATTGAAATATTTTTTCTTAAAGAATTCAAACTTACATTTTTAATATTTTGATTGTCAATTTCGATTACGCCATTTTGAGGATCATAAAACCTTGGTATTAAATTTATTATCGTACTTTTTCCAGCACCGCTGTGCCCTACAAGTGCGGTCATTGTATTGCCTTTAATCTTAAAGCTAACTCCTTTTATTGCTTTTTCTGCGGTAGTCTTATAATTAAATTCCACATTTTTAAATTCGATATCAGAGTCAACAAGATTTAAGCTTGGGTTTTCTATAATATCTTTTATCTCCACTTTTTTATCAATAATTTCACAAACCCTTTTAAATGCGGCAGCGCCTTGATAAGCAACCATGTTTAGAGTGGCCAATGATCTAACTGGTTGATAAGCTAGCATCATTGCAGCTAAAAAAGAGAAAAAGTTGTTTACACCGATTTCACCTTCAGCAATTAACTTTCCAGCAAAAACAATAAATCCTGCAATCATAATTCCTGTTAAAGACTCCATAATTGGAGTTGCTCTATTTAGCACGCTACTAATTTTAATATTTTTTTCTACAAGATCTTCAATTACTTGGAATGCTTTTTTACTCTCAAATTTTTCTCTCTGATAAATTCTTATCATTTTAGAACCTTTAAAAATTTCATTAAGAAAAGTTGCTAAATTACCAGATGACTCACCAGCTTTTGATGTGGCCTTACCCATTCTTTTACCAAGTGATTTTGCTAATCCACCTGCCAGTGGCATCATAAGTATAGCAAATAACGCTAGCTTCCAATTTTGATAAAACATAACAGACACTAATGCAATCAAGGAAAAAGAGTCCTTCATAATGTTAAGTACACCAGTTCCGACTAAATTTTGCACATGGTGTGTATCATACATTATGTTTGAAATGTATTTTCCTGAGTGTCTATTGTCCAAAGTTTGAATATCAGAAACTAAAATGTTAGATGCAACTTTTTTTTGTAATTCACCAGCTACTTCTTGCCCAACTCTGATTATATTCATTCTTGCAAAATACAAAGATATTCCTTTACTTGAGAAAGCAATTACAATTAAAATTGGTATAAACCAACTAAAGACCTGATCTTTTTCTATAAATATCTTTTTTACAGCGGGATCCAACAACCATGCTATACTGGAAGTACTCAAAGCAACTATCAAAGAGAGTATTAAAGCTATTAATATCCTTTTTAGATGTTTTTTTACGTATTCTTTAAAGATTTTTTTGAGTAAAAACTTTAGTTCATCAAAATTCATTTCAGTAATTTGCAAATAAAATTGTTAAAAATAATATTAGTCCAGAATAATTATTAAGTTTAAATGATTGTAAACAACTCTGAGGCTTCCGTTTATCAAATATAATAATTTGAATAATTAGACTTAAAAAAAATAATAATATTAAAAATGAAAAAAAATTTATCCCTATCAAACCTTTAAAAAGATAAAATATTAAAATTGACGTAAGAGAGTAAGAAAAAAATATAAATAATTTTATATTTTTTTTAAATTTTATCGATGTAGACTTTAAGCCAATTATTTCATCATCAGACATATCTTGAGTTCCATAAATCGTGTCATAGCCCAATGTCCAAAATATGGCTGAAATGTAAAGAATTATAACATCGAAAGATATACTACTGTTCATTGATGTCCAGGCCATGATAATCCCCCAATTAAAAGTAAGACCAAGAAATAATTGAGGCCAATATGTAATCCTTTTCATAAAAGGGTACGCAAAAGCTAAAAACATTGAACCTATTCCTAAAATTATCGTTAATAAATTAAACTGAATTAAAATAAGAAAAGCTAAGAAACATAAAATTATTACATATACAAAAGAATGTTTTACTGAAATTAATCCCGAGGCAATTGGTCTTTCCTTAGTTCTTTGAACTTTTTTATCAAAGTCCTTATCAACAATGTCATTAAAAATACATCCTGCACTTCTCATTAATACTGCACCCAAAAAAAACAATAAAAGATGATATATAAATAATTCCTCATTTTTATTGTAGTAGTGAGCAAAAGCTAAACCCCAAGAACATGGCCAGAATAAAAGCATATAACCAATAGGCTTTTTTAATCTGGTAAGCTCTATGAAAATTTTTAATTGATGCATGAAATTATACTTGTAAATACCAAACACTATCTTCATAATCAATTTGATTCGATGGATATTGATTACACAGTAGCGGCATTAATGTTTCCAGCTATACCATTAATGATGACAATGTATAGTAATCGTTTTCATACATTGAGTGCTTTAATTCGACAATTGCATGATAAATATACTTTTGAAAAAAAAGTTCCACCAGAGCTAGAGAATCAACTTCATGTATTAAATAAAAGAACTAATTATCTCAAATATGTTATGGGTTTCTCATCTTTTGGATTTCTTTTTAATATGTTAACAGTTTTACTACTTTATTTAGACTTATTATTCTATGCAAGATTGAGTTTTGCCTTGTGTTGCGTATGCATGATAATTTCGATATTCTTGTTCTTACAAGAAGTTAGGATGTCCAACGAGGCTTTAAAGTATCACTTGAGCGATATGGATTCTATGAAAAAAGATCTTTAAATTTTCTTTTGTAAATTTTTTTTTTTATATAGCGACATTCCCTCTTTAATCTTATTATTATAAGACTTAGTAAAAGTTTCGAGTTGCCAACCTACCATTCTTTTTTTTATTACCTCTAAATTTTCTCTTTTCCACTTATCATTAGTTTTTTCATCTTTCCAAATTTTCTTTTCATCATTTCTTCTAGCACATCCATAGCAATAGCCAGTTATAGGCTCTGTTTTACAAATACTAATACAAGGAGATATTATTTTACTGCTCATTAAGGTATTAGAATTGTTGGCCCTAATAATTTCCTAGCCTCTAAGTCTGCATGCGCGTTTTTTGCCTCTGAGAGTTTATACTTTTTAAATATTCTTATTTTAATTTTACCAAATTTTACCTTTTCAAATATTTGATTTGCGCCTTCTTGTAATTCTTTTTGATTTGTAAAATATTGGCCAACAGATGGTCGCGTTAAGAATAGTCCTTTTGGTTGTATATCTTTTGGCACATTTACTGGATCTAGTGGGCCAGATGCATTACCGAAACTCACCAACATACCTCTTGTTTTTAGACAAGAAATCGATCCTTGAAATGTTTTTTTTCCAACTCCATCAAACACAGCTGTTACACCTTTATTTTCAGTTATCTTTAAAACTTCTTTTGCAAAGTCAGTTTTTGTATAATTTATAACATGTTCATATCCATTATCTTTAGCAACTTTAATTTTTTCATCTGATCCAACGGTGCCAATTACTCTCGCGCCTATACTATTTGCCCACTGAGCAAAAATTTGACCTACACCACCAGCTGCGGCGTGGAATAAAACAGTTTCACCAGCTTTTAATTTGTAAGTTTTTGTCAGTAAATAGTTTGTGGTTAACCCTTTAGTCATTAAAGTAGCTGCCATTTCATGAGAAATACCAGCAGGGATTTTTACTGCAATGTTTGCTGGTATGATTCTTTGTTGTGAATAAGCTCCTAGTGGAATAGAGGCGTAGGCAATGTTGTCTCCTTTGTTAAACTCTGTTACGTTAGTTCCAACTTCATCGATTTTTCCTGCAGCCTCGAGGCCTATTCCAATAGGTAATTTAAGCGGATACAATCCAGATCTGTGATATGTATCAATATAATTTAAACCTATTGCATGATTAGTAACTTTAATTTCATCAGGACCGGGTGCTCCAATAGTAACATCTTGTAATTCAAGCACTTCAGGTCCACCATGTTTTTTAATTATAATCGATTTTGGCATTTTGTGGGAACGTACTTGAACTTTTAGTATTTAGCAAATGTTCCGTTATTATAATCTTGAATAGCTTCAAGAATTTCAGCTTTTGTGTTCATTACAAATGGCCCACCTCTAGCAATCGGTTCACCAATAGGTTTACCCGCAATAAACAGAAACTCAGAATTTTTATTTGCCTCAACCTTAAGCTCTGTGCCTTGATTTAATAAAATTAAATTTGAGTCAACTGTCTTATCATGTTTTTTAGTCCCAACTTTTAATTCTCCTTTAAGCAAATATATAAAAGAATTATGCTTAGCTGGTACATCACAAACAAATTCTTTTCCATCATTTAAAACTATATGAAAATAAATTGGATCGACGTTATGATTTTTTTCAGGACCCTCTGCTTTTTTGAACTTACCTGCAATTACTTTCACAATTTTCTCACTATCTTTATGCACCCCAAGTTCCTCTCCTTTTATATATAAGTACTCTGGCTTATTCTTTTTCATTTTTGCAGGCATGTTAATCCAAAGTTGAAAACCTAATAATTTACCTTCCTTCATTGCTGGCATTTCAGAATGGATTATTCCTCTACCAGTTTTCATCCACTGCACGTCACCAGATGCCATAATACCTTTAGCTCCAGTGCTATCTTGATGTTCAAACTCTCCGTTTAACATATAAGTTACTGTTTCTATTCCTCTATGTGGATGAGGGGGAAAGCCAGCAACATAATCATCTTTATTTTCAGAACCGAATTCATCAAGCATTAAGAATGGATCGATATAATCTACTTCTGGAGTTCCTATGCTTCTTTTTAATTTTACTCCTGCACCATCTGAGGCGTTTAAAGCTTTAATGATTTTTTTAACTTCAATTTGAGACATAAAAATATTTATAATGAAACTTTAAACTTTATCAAGTAACTGCGTTAAATTATTAATTTCATTTTTGGGTTGAAAATCGAGGAAATCGAATACTGAGTTATGTCTATTGACCCAGATGGAATTATATCCAAAGTTTCCGCCTCCTGAAACATCCCATGTATTCGCGCTTAAAAAAGTAATTTCATTTGATTTAATTCTATATTTTTTAATAGGTAGTTCATAAACACTTGGGTCAGGTTTATAAATTTTTACTTCTTCAATAGAAAAAATATCATCAAATAGATCATTCAATTTATTATTTTCAACTAATTCATTTAAAAGATCAGGGGTGCCGTTGGAAAGTATGGCAAGTTTGAAGTTTTTCTTTTTTAAATTTCCCAATACTCCTCTTACTTCAGGATAAGGAGATAAAATTTTGTAAAGACTAAGCAACTCATTTTTCATATTTTTATTAATATTGAATACTCTCATTGATTTTTCCAAACTGTCCTCAGTAATATCCCAAAAATTTTTATGCTTTTTCATTAAACTTCTAAGCCAAGTATATTCAAGCTGAGTTGTTCTCCAAAAATTTGCAAATGTTTCCCACTTTGCTCCAATTTTCTCTTTACATTTTTCTGCTGCTGAATTTACATCGAACAATGTACCGTAAGCGTCAAACACTACTACTTTTGTTTTCATCATTTATTATATGTTGTGCGAACCATCACATAATGGTTGATCATTTGTTTGTTTACATGAGCAGAAAAAAACTTTTTTAGATTGATCAGCTAAATATTTTAAAGGTACAAATTCAGTTCCTTTATGTGAACCGTCACAAAAGGGTTGCTTAGAACTAACTCCACAAGTACACCAAAAATAAGATTTTCCCTCTAACACATTAATACCTATTGGGGATTCTCCAGCTCTTTTACCTTTTTTCATTAAAGCTCCTTTATATCTTCAACATTTGTTTATATTATAGATAATAATGAATATTAGATTATATCATTCAGACAGTATACTAGAAAATAATACAAGTTTACTAAACAAAGAGCACACTCATTATATTGTTAACGTTATGCGACTTAAAAGAGGCTCAAAATTAAATTTTTTTAATAAAAATGGAGAATGGAAAAGCGAAATAATTTTTTTAAACAAAGATAGAGTTGAAGTTAGGTTTTTAGAAAAAATTAAAGAAGCTAATAATTTATCAAAAACCGAGCTAGCTATATGCTTAGTAAAAAAAAATCCAATGGACACTATTTTACAAAAAGCCACGGAGCTTGGTATAAGTAAAATTATTCCAATCGTTTCAGAAAGAACAGAAGTTAAAGAATTAAATCTTGATAGAGCAAAAAAAATAGTTATTGAAGCGACTGAACAATCTAAACAATTTGTTCCTCCAGAAATCATAGATGTAATTAAGTTAAAAGATTTTTTACAAACTTTTGATAAAAACTCAAAAATTTTATTTGCGGATATAAATTCAAAAGAAAACTTAAAAGCTGAAGATCTTAAAAACAGTAAATCCTGTTGTATACTAATTGGTCCCGAGGGTGATTTTTCTACAGCTGAACGTGAGTTAATACTACAAAATAGAGCCGTAAAACCTTTTACATTATCTAGAAACATTCTAAGGTCTGATACTGCCGTAATAAGCGCGATTTCATTAGTAAATTTTATCAATAACTTTCATTAATTGTCGCATTAATTGAAATTGTGAAATTGTTTAAAAGCTGTATAAAAACTCATGATTAAAAAAATTGCTTATACACTTTTCTTAGCTTGGCCAACGGCGCTTTTCGCTAATGAGCCTAAGGATTGGCAATTAGGTTTTCAAAAGTCAGCTTCAAAAAGTATGGATGATATTGTTTGGTTTCACGACTACATGCTTGTGCCAATAATTACCGCTATCACCGCTTTTGTTTTATTTTTACTTTTATATGTTTGTGTAAGATACAGGGCCTCTAAGAATCAAGTTCCATCAACAACAAGTCATAACACATTAATCGAAGTTATTTGGACATTAGTCCCTTGTTTAATTTTGATCGTAATGGCTGTTCCTTCATTTAAAGTTTTATACTCACAAGATGAAATTCCTAAAGCAGAGGTTACTATTAAAGCTATAGGGTATCAGTGGTATTGGGGATATGAATACCCAGATGAAAATATTATTTTTGACTCATACATGATTGATGAGAAAGATTTAAAAGAAAATCAACCAAGATTATTAGCGGTTGACAATGCGGTTTACGTACCAGTGAATAAAGTTGTAAAAGTTATGATAACTGCAAATGATGTTTTACATGCATGGGCACTCCCATCTTTTGGAGTCAAAAGAGATGCAATTCCAGGAAGAATAAATGAGACATGGTTTAAAGCTGACCGAACTGGAACTTTCTACGGCCAGTGTTCTGAGCTTTGTGGAATAAAACATGCTTTCATGCCAATCACAGTAAACGTTGTGTCTGAAGAAGAGTATAATAAATGGTTAGAAGAGGCTAAAGTTAAATTTGCTAAAGAAGAAATTAATAAAAATATTAAAGTAGCAAAAAAATTAAGGAGATAAAGTAATGTCAGCAACAACAGCAGATCACGAGCATCATCAAAATCCAACAGGTTGGAAAAGATGGGCTTACTCAACAAATCATAAAGATATAGGAACAATGTATCTTATCTTTGCAATTATCGCTGGGATAATTGGATCTGCTTTTTCAGTTTTAATGAGAATGGAATTAATGCATCCAGGTGATGGAATTCTTGGAGGAGATTATCATTTATATAACGTGTTAGTAACTGGTCATGGCTTAATCATGATTTTCTTTATGGTAATGCCAGCAATGATTGGTGGATTTGGAAACTGGTTTGTTCCGATTATGATAGGCGCACCAGATATGGCATTCCCAAGGATGAATAACATTTCTTTTTGGCTGTTACCAGTCGCCTTAATTTTATTGTTAGTATCAATATTTGTTGATGGCCCTCCAGGCGCAAAAGGAGTAGGAGGGGGCTGGACGATTTACCCACCTCTGTCATCAAAAACTGGACAACCAGGCCCAGCAATGGACCTAGCAATTCTAAGTTTGCACGTTGCAGGAGCTTCATCAATCCTAGGAGCAATTAATTTTATCACGACAATTTTAAATATGAGAACTCCTGGCATGACTTTACACAAAATGCCATTATTTTCTTGGTCAATCTTAGTGACTGCATTTTTACTTTTATTATCATTGCCAGTTTTAGCAGGGGCTATAACAATGCTTTTAACAGATAGAAATTTTGGAACTGCTTTTTTTGAAGCACAAACAGGTGGAGATCCGGTTTTATTCCAACACTTATTTTGGTTTTTTGGACATCCAGAAGTATATATTTTAATTTTACCAGGATTTGGAATGATTAGTCATATTGTTTCAACTTTTTCAAGAAAGCCTGTATTTGGCTATCTAGGAATGGCTTATGCGATGGTGGCCATTGGAGTAGTTGGCTTCGTTGTTTGGGCTCACCATATGTACACTGTTGGACTTGACACAGATACAAAGGCCTATTTCTTAGCGGCGACAATGATTATTGCAGTCCCAACCGGAATTAAGATTTTTTCTTGGATAGCAACAATGTGGGGTGGCTCGATAAGCTTTCAGACTCCTATGCTTTGGGCTATTGGCTTTATTTTCTTATTCACTTTAGGAGGAGTTACTGGAGTAGTTCTGGCAAATGCAGGTGTTGATACAGCACTTCACGATACTTATTATGTTGTTGCGCATTTCCACTATGTATTATCAATGGGCGCTGTGTATGCAATCTTTGCAGGATTTTATTATTGGTTTAGTAAAATGACAGGTTATGAATACTCAGAATTTTTGGGAAAACTACATTTTTGGCTGACGTTCATAGGGGTAAACTTAATATTCTTCCCACAACATTTCTTAGGATTAGCAGGAATGCCAAGAAGATACGCTGATTATCCAGACGCATTTGCTGGTTGGAACTATATATCTTCAATTGGTTCATATATATCTATTATAGGTTTAGCGGTATTTTTATTAAATCTATTGTATGCCTTTATGAAAAAGAAAAAAGCAGAACCAAATCCATGGGGAGAAGGAGCAACTACTTTAGAATGGACAGTGTCATCACCGCCACCATTCCATACTTTTGAAGAGCTACCTAAAGTAAAGTAAATTGAGCCAGATAAGTATAAAATCTAAAAACTCTAAATTTGGTTTAGCATTTGACCTAAGTTCATTTTTTAACTTAATGAAGCCTAGGGTAATGTCTCTTGTCCTATTTACATGTATGGTAGGTTTATTAATAGCGCCGATTAATGTAGACTTCACATCTGCTTGCATTTCTCTCTTAGCTGTAGCTATCGGGTCAGGAGCTGCTGGAACTCTTAATATGTGGTATGAGTCAGACCTAGATGCCTTGATGAGTAGAACTTGTTTAAGGCCAATCCCAACTGGAAAAGTAAAAAAAAATCAAGCTTTATATTTTGGTATAGTTTTATCAGCTTTGTCAGTAAGCATAATTTATTTTTCAGCTAATTTAATTTCTGCAATTTTATTAGCCTCAACAATTGCTTTTTATTTTTTTATTTATACGATTTGGTTAAAAAGGAAAACTCCACAAAATATTGTTATAGGTGGTGCAGCTGGGGCATTACCACCTGTCATTGGATGGACAATAGCAACCGGAAGTATCTCTGTTGAGCCAATAATTTTATTTTTAATTATTTTTCTATGGACACCATCACATTTTTGGGCGTTAAGTTTATATAAATCAAGTGATTATAAAAAAGCGAAAATTCCAATGCTCCCTATAATTTCTGGAACAAAAACAACAAAAGTGAATATACTTTTTTATGCTTTAATGATGCTACCTGTAATAATTGCACCTTACCTTTTAAATTTTGCTAGCTTATTTTATCTAGCCATATCTTCTATGATGTCTGCATACTATGTTTATTTATGTTTAAGATTATATAGGTCTAAAATAGCAAGTATTTCAAATAAAATAGCGAGAAAAATTTTCATATACTCAATTTTTTATTTGTTTTTTATTTTCTTAATCTTATTAATTGATAATTTTTTAAAAATAATATGATGAACAAAAAGAAAAAAAACCTAATAACAGCTTTAATCTTAATCTTATTTATGATTATTTTATTTGTATTAACTTTCTATAATATTGGAATTTATAATCGAGAAATATAATGCATATAAGCAAAAAAAACTTAACACCTATCGCTTTAGTATCGATATTTTTACTAATGCTTGGATTGTCTTTTGCAGCAGTTCCATTATATGATTTGTTTTGCAGAGTAACAGGATTCGGCGGAACTACTCAAAACGCTACTGATAAAGAAATTCCAAAAATTATAGTAAACCAAGACTATAAAATGAGATTTGATACAAATATTAATAGCACTTTAGATTGGAAATTTTACCCTGAGATGAATACTTTAAACTTAAAACCAGGCGAAGTTCATACAGTTAAATTTAACGTTGAAAATCCTAGCAATGAAATTTCTTCAGGGTCAGCAACATTTAATGTATCTCCATCACCATTTGGTATTTATCTGAATAAGATAGGTTGTTTTTGTTTTGAAAAACAAACTTTACAACCAGGTGAAAAAAAAGAGTTTGTATTAACATTTTTCTTGGATCCTAAAGTCGTTGATGATAATAAAACTAAAAATATGTCTGATGTAACTTTGTCTTTCACTTTTTTTTCATCAGGCTATTATGAAAAGAGTAACACATAATGTCAGCAGAAAAACCAAAACATGATTACCATTTAGTTGACCCCAGTCCTTGGCCGATCTATGTTTCATTTGCTACTTTAGTCCTAGCTTTTGGAGCAGTTTATTACTTTCATTCTAAAGCCCTTTGGTTGCTTTTGATTGGTTTTGCGTTAGTAGTTTACGGTGCATTTATGTGGTGGAGAGATGTTATAGAAGAAGCAGAGCATCAAGGTCATCATACTCCAGTAGTTCAAATTGGACACAGGTACGGTATGACATTATTTATCGCCTCTGAAGTAATGTTTTTTGTTGCTTGGTTCTGGGCTTTCTTTAACGCTAGTTTATTTCCACCTGACTCTATAGGGGGTATATGGCCGCCAGCAGATATAAAAACTTTTGATCCTTGGGATATACCTTTAATCAATACTCTAATTTTATTGTTATCAGGAACTACTGTAACTTGGGCGCATCATGCAATGTTAGAAAATGACAGAAAAGGACTAGTTAATGGTTTGATAGCAACAGTATTTTTAGGATTTATATTTTCTTGTTTTCAAGCTTACGAATATCATCATGCAACATTTACTTTAGATGGTGGAATTTATGGTTCCACATTTTATATGTCGACTGGTTTTCATGGTTTTCACGTAATTGTCGGAACAGTTTTTCTTGCAGTTTGTTTGTTTCGATCAATGAGAGGCCACTCGACGCCTCAACACCATTTTGGATTTGAAGCAGCAGCCTGGTACTGGCATTTTGTTGACGTAGTTTGGTTATTCTTATTCGCTGCGATCTATATTTGGGGAAGCTAATCTCAAATTGAAAAGAGTATTTTTATTTCAACTATTCGTAATTTTTTTTGTAACGGTATTTTGTGCTTTAGGAACTTGGCAACTTTATAGATTGCAATGGAAGCTAGAATTAATAAGCGAAATTACTTTTGGATTGGACTCTAAACCAATAGAGTACTCTAATTCACTTAAGAAAAATTATCAGAGAGTAAGCGCTAAAGGAAAATTTAATTTTGATGAGCAAATTTACCTTTATAGCTTAAATGATAGTGGAAAACCTGGATATGATGTAGTCACTCCTTTTAGGACTGATAAAAATCAAAATGTTTTAATTAATAGAGGATGGATTAAAAAAGAACTAAAAGGTAGCGTAAGCATAAACTCCAAAGCAGAAAGTGATAGTGAAATAATTGGTCTTTTAAGAGAAATTTATAAACCAAGTATATTTAAACCAGATAATGATATTTCAAATAATATTTGGTTTTCATTAAATTTAGAAGATTTAAAAGAAGCTACGGGAGAGCAATTTAATGAGTTTGTAATTTTTTTGGAGGATAATAAAGCCAAGACACCACTTCCTAAAAAGATAAGTATAGATGTGCCAAATAATCACCTTAAATATGCTATAACATGGTATGCAATATCAATCTCGATAATTTTTTATTATTTATATTTTAGAAGAAAAAAATGAATTATTTTAGTACTAGAGATAAATCTTTAGAATTTAGCTTTAAAGATATTTTCTTAAGAGGACTTGCACCAGGCGGAGGGTTATTTTTGCCTTCTGAAATCAAGAAGTATAGTCAAGAAGAACTTAATAATTTAAGTCAACTAAATTATAACGAACTTGCTACAGAAATTATCTTTAATTTCTGTTCGGGAGATATAAAAAAAGAAGAACTTAGCTTACTGATACAAAAATCTTATAGTAGTTTTAAAGACAAAGAAGTCGTAAATATAAAAAAAATTGGAAATATAAATCTTCTCGAACTTTATCATGGACCCACTTTAGCTTTTAAAGACATTGCAATGCAGGTAATTGGAAATATGTATGATCATTTAGAAGTCGCTAAAGATAAAACTGTAAATGTCATAGTTGCTACATCAGGAGATACTGGTTCAGCAGCTATAGCTGCTTTAAGCAATAGAAAAAATATAAATCTTTTTGTACTACATCCGCATAATAAGATTTCAAATATTCAAAGAAAAATAATGACAACAATTGGTGGAGCTAATATTTATAATATAGCTATTGAGGGTTCATTTGATGATTGTCAAAAAATTGTAAAAGAGCTTTTTAATGAAAATAGTTTTAGATCAAAAATAAATATGTCAGGCGTAAATTCTATCAATTGGGCGAGAATTGTTTGTCAAATTGTTTATTATTTTTATTCTTTCTTTAGATTAAAAAAAAACAATATAAGCTTTTCAGTACCAACTGGTAATTTTGGAGATATCTATGCTGGATACGTTGCAAAAAAAATGGGTTTACCAATTAATAAACTTATAGTCGCTACAAATAAAAATGATATTTTGCAAAGAGTTATTAATACGGGTGAATATAAACCTAATAAAGTGAAAGCAACCATCACACCAAGTATGGATATACAAGTTGCCAGTAATTTTGAGAGGCTGCTTTATTATATATTAGATGAAAGCGATAGTAAGGTAGGGTCATTAATGAATGATCTATCATCAAAAAGTTTATTCAATTTAGAAAAAAAAGAAATCGATAAAATTAAAAAGGATTTTGAAGCAGTAAAAGTTACAGATGAAGAGACAGTATCTATAATTAATGAAATTTATGAAGAGCATCAATTTATAATTGATCCTCATACTGCTACTGGAGTAGGAGCAGCAAAAAGTTTTAAAAATTTAGGAGATATAGTTGTTCTTGGTACAGCTCATCCTTATAAGTTTAATGATACTATTAAAAAAGCTATAGGAAAAAATTTAGTCTCACCTGAGCATTTAAAATTGAATATAGATAAAAAGGAAACATTTGATATTATCAGGAATTCAAATTCAGAAGTAAAAGATTATATTTTAGGAAAAATTTAATGAGAATAAAAATAGGAGACAAACTACCTAACTCGGATTTATTTTATCTTGACCAAAATAATGATGTAAAAAAAATTGATATTTTAGATCTTTGTAAAGGCAAGACTATTATTTTAGGTATGCCTGGTGCTTTTACAAAAACTTGCTCAGCTCTTCATCTTCCTGGGTATATAAAAAATTACGAACTAGCTAATAAAAAAGGAATTTCTACAATAGTTTGTGTTGCTGTTAATGACCCAAATGTAATGAAGGCTTGGGGTGAAAATCAAAATACTGGAAGTAAAATTTTCATGGCTGGCGATCCTTTTCTTAAATTTACAAAAGCTATAGGAGCAGAGGTAGATAAATCCGAAAAGGGATTAGGAGTCAGATCTAATCGCTACACTATGTTGGTGGAGAATGGTGAAGTTAAAAAAATAGAAGAAGAAAAAGAGACAGCCACTTGCAAATTATCTGCTGCTGAGAATTTTTTAAAATCTATTTAGTCTCTGAAACTGCTAACTTATCAACAAGATTATTATATTTGTTGCCAGCGTGTGCCTTAACCCATTTCCAAGTAATTTTATGTTTTAGGCAAGCACTATCCAATTTAATCCAAAGATCTCTATTTTTAACCGGTTTCTTGTTTGAACTTTTCCAATTATTAACTTTCCATTTTTTGATCCAATCTGTTATTCCATCTTTCACATATTTCGAATCAGTAAAAATTGTAATCTCCGATTTCTTTTTTATTTTTTTTAATGCCATAATTGGAGCCATCAATTCCATCCTATTATTAGTTGTATTACTTTCACTTCCAGAAATACTTGATTGATTAGAATCATCTAATATGATTGCAGCCCAACCTCCTTTCCCAGGATTTCCAGAGCAAGCACCATCAGTATAAATTTTTAATTTCATCAAAAGAAATAATCCTCATGATTTTTTGCATTCTTATGAAATTCTAATCTTTTTAAATACTCCATTGGATCTTTAATTTTAACTATTGCTCCTTCTATTTTATTAAGTGCATCGAAGACTCTAGTTAGCAAGAATCTCAAAGCAGCACCTTGAGATAAAACTTTAATATTATTCAATTCCTCGACTGATAATTTTCTTACAGATGTATACCCATCAATAAAATTTTTTGCTTTTGTAACGTTAAAACTTAAATTGCTTTTTAGACCATCAAAACATAAAGCATTAAAGCAAACAGCGATTTCAAAAGCGAAAAAATCTTCACATGAAAAATAAAAGTCAATAATACCACTAAATTTATCTTGAATAAAAAAAATATTGTCGTGAAATAAATCTGCATGGATTATTCCTCTTGGTAGATTTTTTGGCCAATTTTTTTCAACATCATTAAGATTTTCCTCAATTAGTCTTGGTAGATCTTTGTGAATATTTTCACATTTATCTTTGACTGAATTAAATATTTTTCTCCATGAATTAACTGATAAGTCATTTTGTCGATTTAATTTTAAATTCTTTGTGAGCTCATGCATTTTAGCTATTTCGAGTCCGATTGATTCACAATTGGCTGGAGATAAATTTTGCTTTGCCTTTCCCTCAAGAAATGACACGATCATTAATTTTTTTCCATCAAAATTTGTAATAGTTTCATTATTATTATTAGTAATAGGAGCAGGGCATTTAAAGCCAGCTTTATTTAGAGATGACATTAGATTAGAAAAAAAAGGAAGATCAGCAGATTTAACTCTTTTTTCGTAAATTGTTAATATAAATTTTTTTTTATTAATTGATAAAAAATAGTTTGTATTTTCAATACCTTCTTCAATTCCTTTAAATGAGTTCAACTTACCTAAATTATAATTAGATAAAATTTCCTCAATCTTTTTTTGATTTAACTTTGTATAGACAGCCATTAATTGAGTTCTTTCGGCAATTTAAATACAACTTTTTCTTCTGCAACTATCACTTCTTCAATAGAGACCTTTCTATCTTTTCTTATGTTATCCAACAATGTTTGAACAAGTTTTTCTGGCGCTGATGCCCCTGAGGAAATTCCGATAGTCTTAGAATTTTCTATTTCTTTAAAAGGAATTTCTTTTTCAGAATGCATTAAATGAGAATTATTACATCCTGCCTTTTTTGCAACCTCAACTAGTCTAACGGAATTAGATGAGTTACGGCTACCCACTACAAAAAACATATCACACCTGGAAGCTATTTCTTTGACTGCTGTCTGTCTGTTAGTAGTTGCATAACATATATCTTCTTTTATAGGGCCTTTGATTTTTGGAAACTTCTTTTTAAGAGCTTCAATTATTTCAGCTGTATCATCCACGGATAGGGTAGTTTGAGTAATATATGCTAGAGGTTTTCTAAAATCATTTTCTTTTATTAGACTAACATCACTTGTAGTCTCAATTAGTTTAATAGATCCTTTCGGAAGCTGACCCATCGTTCCAATAACCTCAGGGTGATTTTTATGTCCGATTAACAATATATCGAACCCATTTTTATTCAGTTGTTCCGACTCTCTGTGTACTTTTGAAACTAATGGACATGTAGCATCAACAAAAGATAAATTTTTTAACTTAGCTTCTTCCGGGACTGACTTTGGTACTCCATGAGCTGAGAAAATTACAGGTCTGCTTGCATCATCTACATCGGATAATTCATCAACGAAAATTGCACCTTTTTCTTTTAACTCTTCAACAACCTGCTTATTGTGCACTATTTCATGTCGAACGTATACTGGAGCTCCAAACTTGCTTATAGATTTTTCAACTATTTCAATTGCTCTTTTTACTCCAGCACAAAAGCCTCTAGGTGACGCTAAATAAATTTTAAGTTCTTTTTTCATTTTTTTCTAAAAGATATTCTAACAATATATGCGGAAAAGTAAGCGACGCCAAACCAATAAATATTACCTTATAAATAGCCTCATCAAGCTCATAAAAATTATTTAAAAAATATATTGCAAATATAAATACTACTGCGGTCACAAAAGTTAAAGGGATAGCTTTATAAATAAATTTTTTAAGCCCCGTCTTGAAAGATCTATCTAACTCAAAAATAAGAGTAATTGAGTGCCTGATTGAGTGAAGAAAACAAAAATAAAGAGTGAAAGCTAAAATAGGTGACAAGAAAAAATTTAATATAATCAAAGAAAAGAAGTCCATGATCATGATGCCTTTAATATTTGTGTTCTCTTTTTTCGAAATGTATAAAGATGATAAAAAACCAAGACATAACATTACAATTAAAAATCCATTATTAAAAAATCCTGCCTCAAAAATATTGAAATTTAAAATTCTAAATATTTCATTTGTTTCCTCTCTCTTTAATAGTAATGGAGCCACAATCACAGTCGATCCTTTTAAGAAGAATAAACACTCCGACATGAAAAACTTTTTTTTAAAGCAAAATACCGTGTCTTCTTTTCCAAAATGATAGGCAGCCACAATTAAAAATAACAATAAAATTGTGTTAGGAAATATTAACCAAAATATTATTATCATTGATGAAAGTAACACATAGGCAAGATAAAAGGATACAGTTTGTTTGTATCTTAATAATTTTAAAAGCTTTTTTCCTTTGATGTTATCTAATGCACCATGAGAAATTCCCAAAATTAAAATTAAAAATAAGCAAACTATAACTGGTTCAAAATTGAGCATATAATAAACAGGGCTCACCAAAATACAAAGATTAAAAAATAAAATTGAATGTTTAAAATTAATATTTTCCATTAATTTAATAATGCTCTTAAAAATATTAATTTTGGCATTTTACTAATAATATTTATGTCTTCAAAAATGTTACTTTTATTTGATAAAAATTTTATAATTGTATTTGAAGAAGTTTTAAACATATTAAAAAATATTTGAGGCATTTTTTTTGGGTGTTTTTTTAATACTTTAAGAAATACCTTATCCAAAAAATGATATTTTTTTCCTAAGGAGAATGTTTTTGCATCGTAAATATTGTCAATATTTTTGACAATATATCGACTATGTTCTTGAATATTTAAAAAAGTATAACCAGTGCTTAACCTAGTCATCCCTCCAGCTGATCCAATATTAATTATTTTATTACTATTTTTTAACGACGGGGAAAAAAGAGGTATAGCTCCTTTTTCAGTAAAATTTATTTTATAATTTTTTATACCCAGATTATTCTCAATATAATTTTCTAGCTGAAGGTCATAATCTCTGAGACTCTGATCCTCTAAACCTGACAACCAAGTAGTTTCAATCAAAGCTCTATTTTTGCTAAATGGCAATGTGTAGAAAAAATGTACATCATTTCTCTGATCACAATTAAAGTCCATTAAGTTTATTATATCCTCATCAAAAATGTTCTTTGGTGTTTCTATCTCGATACCTTGAAAGTGTTGCCATAATTCAGATTTATCAAGTTCTTTTTCAAAAATACTATTAAATATTATTGAATTTTCTGTTTTAATTTCATTAAGACCTTTAAAAAAACTTATATTGGAATTTGTAGAGAGCTTGGAATTTATCTTTTTATAAAACTTTCCACTATCGATACTTTGATAAGGAAATTCTTTATTAGATAACTCATGTAAATTTTCTGAAGTATTGATTGTGAAATTGTTCCAATTTTTAATTACACAATCATCAAAATTATGATCAAAAACTTTCCAAAAAGACCATGTTTTGTCTCTTTTATATTCTTCACGAGTTTCAATAATTGCTAAAGTTTTGTCTTTTAACTTATCATTAATTTCAAGCTCATAAGCCAAGGATAGGCCCGCGCATCCACCACCAATAATTATGTAATCAAATTCTTTCATTTAAATTAATCTCTTGCTGTAAAATATTATGATTTGCTTGATTATCGTAATTTAAATTTTTAATGAACAATAATTCAATAAAGTCAAAAATAGATAAAAAGGTCTGTATTATTTTTTCAAACATTGGAACATAGATTTTGCCAGCTTTATTATAATTATCTATATTTTTTTGTTTAAGAATATAGTCACTTATTTTTCTATAAACTCGTCTCGCAACAATAACTGAAAATCTTGATCTCATAGGTATATAACTAATAGAGTTAAATGAATTTTCATAAAATATTTCAGACTCTTTAATTGTTCCTTTAATTGAGGAAAAATCGTGTCTAATATACTGTCTATTACGTGCTTTATCCTCACAAACATCTCTAGCAATATTAGTAAGCTGCATAGCTATACCAAGATCAATAGCACCTTTTAGAGCGTCTTTATTTTTTACTTTAAGTATTTTTGACATCATTAATCCAACTGTTCCGGCAACCCTGTAAGAATAAACAAGTAAATCTTTTTTTGAATTAATCTCTACTTTTTCCTCCAAGTCTGTTTCAACCCCATCAAATAAATCTATTACTATTTGATAAGAAATACTTTCAGTATCAATAACCGACCACATATCTTTTATAACTTGATTGTTAAAATTTTTATTCACAAAATCCTTTTTAAATTTTGAAAAAACTTTCTTTTTTATATCCAAATTATTATTATCATCAACTATATCATCTAATGTTCTACAAAAATTATATAAAGATGAGCATTTATCTAAAGTGCTGCTTGATAGAAAAAAACTTGCCCAATAAAAAGATTTAGCATGTTTTTTTAATAAATTACTTTTCATTAAAATAATTTGTCCAATACTTTTGCAGACGAAAGAACTCCAGGCATTCCAGCACCTGGATGTGTTCCTGCACCAACAAAGAATAAGTTTTTATATATTTCAGATTGATTATGAAATCTAAAATAAGCTGACTGAGAAAATTTCGGTTGTATTGAAAATCCAGATCCATGAAGAGTTGCTAGATCGATTTCGAAGTAATCAGGAGTTAAATAAAAATCACTTACTACATTTTCTTTAATACCAGGTAGAACAGTTTTACTCATTTTATCTAAAACTAAATCCTTAAATTTATTACCTTCTTCAATCCAATTTACTTTAGACAAGTTATTTGGGACTGGTACTAAAACATAAAAAGCATCTTGGCCATCTGGAGCCATATTGGGATCTGTTGCAGATGGTCGATGCAAATAATAGCTTATGTCATCGGAAAGTATTTTCTTTTCAAAGATTTTATCAAGATGTTTTTCATAAGCCTCACCAAAATATATTGTGTGATGAGCAACATCCTTATATTTTTTTTTAGATCCAAAATAATAAACAAATAAACCCATTGAATAATCCATTCTTTTCATTTTTTGTTTAAATAAAAAATCATAATCCTCCTTTGATTTTATCAAGTTGTTGTAAACATTAGGGGGATCAGAGTTACAAATTACATAGTCGCTATTAATTATTTTTGAATTATTTATTTTGACACCTATAATCTTTTTGTTTTCTGTAAGTATTTCTGTAACTTCAGCGTTTTTAATAATTTTGATATTTTCCTCAATCATAAGTTTTTCTAAAGCCTTAACAACACTTCCTGTTCCTCCCATTGAGTAGTGAATACCCCATTTTTTCTCTAAAAATAAAATTAATGTATATATTGAAGTAGTACTGAAAGGATTCCCGCCTACTAAAAGAGGATGCATACTGAATACTCTTCTTAATTTTTCATTGGATATATAGTTTGAAACTAAACTATAAACAGACTTATAACTTTTTAATTTTAATAAAGATGGAATTTGTTTCATCATAAAAACTAAATTATTAAAAGGTTTGTCAGATAAATCTGTAAAACCTTTATCAAAGATTTTTTCAGTAAAATTTACTAAATTTTTATATCCCTCAAAATCATTAGGATTAAATTTCTTAACTTGTTGCTCCATAGATTTATCATCACCATTGTAATCAAATGTATCCCCGTTACTGAATACAAATCTGTACCATAAATCTAAAGGCACTATTTCTACGTAGTCAGAAATATTTTTATTAAATAGTGAGAATAGTTCTTCGAATAGGTATGGGGCAGTTATTACTGTTGGACCGCCGTCGTAAATAAACTGATCTTTTTTGAAAACTCTTGCACGACCACCTAGATCAGGGTGTTTTTCTACTAAAGTAACTTTATGGCCTTTAGCTTTTAATCTTAGTGCAGCAGCCAGCCCTCCAAAACCTGAACCAATAACAGTTGTTTTTTTTGCCATATGTTTATGGCCTATTCTAACTAGATTTCTTCTTAAGTGCTAATTTTGTTTCTTCTATACTAGCGTTATAAATTTTGTCCAATTTGCTTTTATCTATTGAGTTTTTAATCAATTTTTCAACTGACTCTATAGCTATTTTTATTGAAGCATTTTTTATGTCTTTAACTGCTTGATTTTTTAACTGTTTTATTCTTTCTTCAGCGCTTTTTTTTCTATTCTCCATTAAGATATGAAATTCTTGATTGGTTTTAATAACGTTTTTTTCCGCTTCATCGTTTGCTTTATCAATCATTTTTCTTACTTCATTTTTAGAAGAACTAATTTTTTTTTCATGTTCAGCGAGAATATTTTTTGCATCTTCTTTTAGTTTTTCAGCTTCATTAATTTGATTTTTAATATTAGATATATTTTGATCAAGAGTTCCCATCACCTTCTGTGGTACCTTAAAATAAATCAGTATTCCAATAAAAATGAAAAAAGAAATTGTAACCCAAAAAGTTGCATCTAGAATCATAAATATTTACCTATATTGTTTTTTGAAATATCTTCTACTGTAGCCTTAATGCTACTTTCATTAAGTTTATCACCTGATAAATTTTCAATAATTTTTGATGCAATATTTTCTGCAATATTTTGAATAGATGAAATAGAATTTTTTTTAAGATCTAAAATTTCTTTTTGTGCTTTAATAATTTCACTATCTATTTCTTTTTCAATCAACACTTTTTTTGATTGTATATCGTTATCTAAATTTTTTTTAGATTCCATTAGTATTTTAGTTACCTCTTTTTTAGCATTCTCTAAAATACTTTTGTACTCTTTTAACTTTGCTTCAGATTGCTCTTTAAATTTACTCGCATTATCTAAATCTTCTTTAATTTTGTTTTCTCTATTATCCAAATTATCTTTAATTTTAGGTAAGTAAAATTTTGATATTGAAATGTAAAGAATTGTAAAAATAAAAATTAACCAAAAGGCTTGAGATGCCCAGTAAGTTGGATCAAGCTGAGGCATACCAGCCTCAGCTGCATACGAACGCGTACAAGTAGCTACTAGTGCTACTAAAAAACTTAAAGAGCTTTTCATTATTATTTTTCTAAAATGCGAATAAAATAATTAAAGCCACTACAAGTCCAAACAATCCTGTTGCCTCAGCTAAAGCAAACCCTAAAAGCAAATTAGGGAATTGTTTCTGAGCCGCAGAAGGATTTCTCATTGCTCCAGAAAGATAATTACCGAAAATAATTCCGATACCTACCCCAGCTCCGGCTAGTGCGATCGCCGCAAGACCTGCTCCTATCATTTTTGCTGCTTCTAACTCCATTTTTCCTCCTTTTTGTTTAATGGTGTAAATTTAATGCATCGTTTAAATAGATGCAGGTTAATATTGCAAAGACGTAAGCTTGTAAAAATGCAACTAAAATTTCTAAGCCCGTCAAAGCTACTGAGAAACTAAGCGGCAACCACCCGCCAAGTATTCCTAAGCTTACTACAAACCCTCCAAAAACTTTTAACATTGTATGACCTGCCATCATATTAGCAAACAAACGAACCGATAAACTTACTGGTCTGCTTAAATATGAAATGATTTCAATAATTGTAATTAATGGTAAAAGCACAGATGGAACACCGCTCGGTACAAAAATACTCAAGTATTTAAATCCATGCTTAATAAAACCAATAATTGTTACTGCTATAAAAATAAATAAAGCCATTATTAAAGTAACAATTATATGACTTGTGACAGTAAATGAGTATGGAAGCATTCCTACCATGTTACAAAATAAAACAAACATAAATAAACTAAAAATAAATGGAAAATAGGGTTTTGCTTTTGAACCAGCCGTATCACTTATCATTTTAGCTACAAAAGTGTAAAATAATTCTGCAATTAGTTGTATTTTATTTGGAATTATTTTCTTATCTTTTGATCCTAAAAATAATAATAATAAAATAGTTGTTGCACTGATTAACATAAATAAGCTTGAATTGGTAAAAGATAAATCAATACCTGCAATTTTTATCTCTGGCCCAATTTTATGAACCGTAAATTGTTGCATAGGGTTATTAGCCATATATACCTTTTAGTCCTCTTTTTTTTGCATTCTATTAGCTGCTCGAATAACGTTTAGCATTCCTGCAGCCGCTCCTAAAAAAAAGAAAATTATTATTAACCAAGGTTTAGTATCAAACCAGGTATCTAAAATAAACCCAATTATTGTCCCAACTAAAACTGCTGCTACTAATTCGGTGCCTAATTTGAAGGCATTACCCATAAATGACCCACGTTTTTCTTTATCATCTTCAAATTGATTTTTTATTTTTGATTTTGCAATTTTTAGGCGAGTTTTGAAATCTTCAGGCATCTTCATTATGATGTTTTAAGCTACTAGTTCCTCAGCTCTTTGTAAGTCAACAGAAACTAGCTGGCTAACTCCTTGTTCAGCCATAGTAACTCCGTAAAGTCTATCCATCCTAGACATTGTTAAAGCGTGATGAGTTATAATTATAAATTTTGTATTTGTAATTTTCGTTAATTCATCTAACAAGCTACAAAATCTTGTGACATTCGCATCATCAAGTGGCGCATCAACTTCGTCTAATACACAAATAGGCGAGGGGTTAACTAAAAATACAGCAAAAATTAAAGATAAAGCGGTTAATGCTTGCTCACCTCCTGAGAGCAAAGTTATAGACTGAAGCCTTTTTCCTGGGGGAGATACAAACATTTCTAAACCCGCCTCAAGAGGATCCTCAGAGTCCACAAGTTCTATTTTTGCGGTTCCACCATTGAATAGTTTTGTATAAACCTCATTGAATTTTCTATTAACTTTTGTATATGCATCTAATAATCTTTCTCTTCCTTTCTGATTTAATTCATCTATTGACGATTTTAACTTTACAATTGCAGAATAAAGATCGGCTCTATCATCTTCCATTTTTTTAATTTCTGTCTCATATTTTTTAGTTTCTTCGTCAGCTCTAAGATTTACGGAACCAAGAGACTCTCTAAGTTTTTTTGTTTTTTCTATTTTTTCTGTTTGATCTTGAATTGTTGGTAAGTTTTCAATTTCTAAATCATTAAGGTCAGATTGCGAGAGAATCGTTGACTCATTCTCTATATTTAACTCATTTTTAACTGCATAAAGTAAGTCTTTCTTTCTATTTTCAATTCCTTCAATAGTTGCCTCGTTACGAGCTTTGTTTTCTTTTAAGTCAGTCAGTTTTAATTGTATTTCTCTAAGATTTTCATTTATCGAATTATATTTATTTTCAGCTGAAATTAGTTCGTTTTCAATTTCCTCATTTCTTTTTTTAATATTTTCTAAATTTTGCAAATTTTGACCTTTAGAAGTTGCTATCCTCTCAGGATTTTTTTGGTTTTCACTTATTTCTAATTTAATTTTATTTGTTCTATCGTTTAACTCAGAGATCATTTTTTCTGAGTTAATTTTTAAATTTCTCCAATTTTCTAATTCAACATCAATATTTTTTATTCTCTCTTTTCTTTTAATAGAGTCACTTTCAATAGATTTATTTTTTCCATATTTCTCCGCATACTCCTCCTGGGAAAGTGTTATTTTTTTTACAATGAGTTTTAGCTCTTTAAAGGTTTGCTTTGACATTTTTTTATCATTATCAATATCATCTTCTATTTGATTTAATAAAGAGTCTAATTGGTTTTGTAATTTATCCAATTCAGCTTTTGAAATTTGTAGTTCTTTCGAAGAATTCGACTCAACATCTAATAATTTACTTTCTGTATTAAGAAGATCTTCTTTTTCTTTAGATATTCTTTTTTCATTTAAATCTGCGTCAAGAGAAATACTTTTTTCTCGGTCTAAATCGGACTCAACAGTTTTAATGGATTTTTCAAGTTTCTCTTGTAAAGTTTTTACTCTTTTTTCCTCCTCAACTAGACTAGTCATATCTAAATTTAATTTTTGGAGAGTTGCTGCGCTCTCCATCTTTTTATCTCTTAATGGAGAGAGTTTTTTATTCTCTTCTTCGAGTAAAGTATTGTTATGATTATAGTCAATGTTAATTGCACTAATTTCATCGTCAAGTTCACTTAATTTTTCTTGAATTTTTTTTTTATCTCTCTCAATCTCCTTTATTTTTAAAAAATATAATCCTGCCTCGATTCTTTTTATTTTTGTGGAGATTTCTTTGTATTTAGAAGCTTCTTCTGCTTGCTTTTTTAGATTATCAAGTTGTTTTTGTTGCTGCTTCCTAAGTTCATCAGCTCTTTTAAGATTATTTTCGGCAGCGCTTAATCTGGTTTCAGCTTCTTGTCTTCTTGCATGAATACCTGAAATACCAGCTGCTTCTTCAAGAATAGATTTTCTTTCAATAGGCTTTGATGTTACAAGTTGACCTATTCGTCCTTGGCTAATTAGAGATGGAGAATGAGCGCCTGTAGATAGATCAGCAAAAAATGTTTGCACATCTCTAGCTCTAACTTCTTTATCATTAATATAATATTTTGATCCTTTATCTTTTTCTATTTTTCTCTTTACCGAAATCTCATCAAATTCATTATATTGTGTAGAACTACTTTTTTCTTGATTATCGAGCAATAAAGCAACTTCTGAAATATTTTTTGATGGTCTATTAGAAGTTCCAGAAAATATTACGTCTTCCATTCCAGAACCTCTCATGCTTTTAGCTGAGTTCTCTCCCATACACCATCTTAATGCTTCTACTATATTTGATTTCCCACATCCATTTGGACCGACTATTCCAGTAAGACCTTTTTCTATAAGCACAGTGGTCTTTTCAGAAAAAGATTTAAATCCAGTCATTTCTAAATTTTTAAATTTCATCTAAAGATTTTTTTCTAAGGTTTTTTTGAATTCTTTATAGTTAACTTTTCCTGTATATTCTTTTTCATTAATTAAAATTGTAGGGGTGGCTTCAATTTTATATTTTTTTTGTGCCTTTATTCTTTGAGTTAATATTTCATCTTGTATTTTATCATTTTTCAAACAACCATCCATTTTTTCATTTTCTAAATTTACCTCCAAACCAATCTTTTTAATCGAGTCATTAATCTTATTTATATCAGATCCCACTGCCCATGATTGTTGTTTTTCGTAAATTTTGCCAAGAAGAGCAAATTTTTTATCCTTATCAACATAACATCTTAAAATTATTTCTGCATTTAAAGCTGCTAAATCTAAAGGAAACGGATGATGTTCGAACCTAACTAAACCTTTATCTATAAAATCTTTTTTCAAACTAGAAAAAATTTTTGAATGAAAATTTGCACAAGCAGGACAAGTTAATGAGGAAAACACTTTAATAGTTACTTTTGACTCAGGCGCGCCCAAACTAACAATTTTACTATTGACTTCAATATTAAAAAATATGAAAAAAAGAATAATAATTTTTAGAGTAAGTCTATTTAGTCTTTTCATTGTAAGCTTTTAAAAAATTATTTAGAGAACTTTTTAAATGTTTATCATTCACTTTATTAATTTTTGATACGATAGTATCTATATCTTTAATTTTGGGTAACACTCTTATCTGTTTGTTTTTATTATATTGTGAAATTTTGAGAATTATTTTACTGATGCAGTTGTAGCCAAAAAAAGAATTAATCTTTTCTATAATATTTTTTTTTTCGTATTCTACTTCCAGCTCTTTACCGCGAGTCACATTTAAAACTAAGATCCCATTTTTCATGTCTTTTCCAATTTTTACAGTCATTGGATAGCAAGCATCAGAAATTTTTTTGTTAACCATTTTGGTCCAGTTATCAACCATATTTGAATAGTTATAACCACCTTTCCTTAAATGTTTCTTTAAAGTTTTTGGTATAGAATTTGAAAATGGACGAAGACCTTGTATGTAAGTCTGTGTTTTATTATTATTTTTGTTATGCATATAGATTCAACCTTATCAAAAAAAATTTTAGCTTGGTATGATAATAACAAAAGGAAACTACCTTGGCGTGTTGGCAAAAAGTCACCTAATAAGCTCTATTATAGACTTTTAAGCGAATTTATGTTGCAACAAACACAAGTAAAAACCGTGATTCCTTATTTTAATAATTTTACTAAAAAGTTTAAAACACTAAAGGCTTTATCTAAAAGCAAAGAAAAAGATATTTTAAAAATGTGGGAAGGCCTGGGTTATTATAGACGAGCAAGAAATCTTCTAGCATGCTCTAAAAAAATAGTTAAAAATTATAATTTTAAACTTCCTGATACAATTGATGAGATAACCAAACTTCCAGGAGTGGGTAACTATACAGGTAGTGCTTTACTAGGCCTTATTTACAATAAGCCAACAATCGCTTTAGATGGTAATGTTAAAAGAGTTTTCTCGAGATATATAAATGTGACAGAAAATAAAATAAATTTTGATAATTTTATCCAAAAAAATAAAAAAAAACTTTTTAATACCAAGCGAAATGCAGATTTTGTTGAGGCTTTGATGGAATTCGGTGCTTTAGTTTGTAAACCAAAAGACCCAATTTGTCATACTTGCTGTTTGAATAAAACTTGCAAGTATTTTACATCTGACAATAAAATTAATAGTTTAAGAAAAAAAATGATTAAAAACAAAGATTACGATATTTTTTGTTATATTAACAAAAAAAAACAAATTGCATTGACCAAAAACAATCAAATTGGTTTTTTAAAAAATTTTAATTTACCTAAGATAAAAGAATCGAATGGTTTTACAAAAAAACAAAATTGGAAATTTCTTAAAAGGTATAAGAATTCGATTTCAAATTTAAAGTTAAATATAAATTTATATTATAAGTTTTCAGATCAAATTCCATCCATGTATAACTGGTATTCTTTAAAAGAAAATAAAGAATTTGTTCCAAGTTTTACCAAGAAAATTTTTAAACAAGTATCAACTTTATTTTAATGAAAAAAAAAATAGCTATAATTGGTGCTGGAATAGCAGGCTTGACATTTGCAAATCTGATAAAAAAAAATTCTGATCATGAATTTATGCTATATGAAAAACAAGAAAGTTTATCTCTTGATGAGGGATATGGAATTCAACTCTCAACTAACACTATCAAAATTTTAAATATTATTGGATTTAATAAAATAGATAGTACGAAAATATTTCATCCAATTGGTGTAGATTTTTATAATATTCAAAATAAAAAAATCTGTGATTTAGATCTCACACAATTTAATCAAGAAAAAAGTAAATATACTACTTTACAAAGGTCTACATTGATTGAATTTTTAAAGGACGATATTTATACACAGCATTTAAGATTTGGGAAAAAAATAAAAGAGGTTTCTGAACTCAAGGGGAAAGTACTAATAAAATTTGATGACAATACAAATGATCTTGTAGACCTAGTTGTTGGAGCAGATGGTATTTTTTCTAATACCAGATCTTTTTTTGAAAAGAAAAAAAATGAACCAGAATTTAAAAAGGCTATAGCTATTAGAACGATATTAAAAACAAAATCTGAACTTAACATTGATGATGAAAAAATAAGTCTTATTATGGGTAAAAATTGCCATATTGTGATCTACCCATTAAATAAAAGTAAAGAATTTAATTTAGTGTGTATCGTTAGAGATAAAAAATATCATCCGGATAATATTAAGTTATTAGTTGATAGAGTTATCTCCCAAAATTCTAATTTAAAAAAAGCTTTTGAAGGTGATTTAAAATCTTGGCCGCTATATTCCACGCCCCGAATACTTCCATCAACAAATAGTAAAGTTTTTTATATTGGTGATGCATTTAATGGTTTCTTACCAACTTTAGCTCAAGGCGCAGGGCAATCTATTGAAAGTGCATATGAATTATTTAATTTAATTGAGGAAGATAAAACAGATATTCAGAACGCTTATTTTCAAGTGAGGTCAAAAAGGGCAACGATTGTGAGAAGAAGATCAAATATTAATTTTTTTTCTTTTCATTTATCCAGTTCAATAATGCAAGTAATTAGGAATTTTTTTATGAAATTTCTTCTTAAAAGAAAGAGATTTATAAGTTCTTACTTAGGAACAGTTTATAAAAATTAAATTTGCTTTTCTGCAATAAATTTTTGTCTCAAACTGTCAATTAATACAGTCGACCCATTCAGTTTATAATGCCAATAAGTCCAACCATTATAACTTTCTGCACCCATTATTTTTGCAGCTATTTTATGTATTGATCCTTCAATATCCTTATATTTTATACTTCCATCAGCCATTATTTTTGCATTAATTTTTTTCTTTGGATCGAATAAAGAAGTTCCAGGTTTAATTATTCCTAATTCTACAAGTGAACCAAAAGGTATTCTAGGTTTTGATTTATTATTTTCGATAGTATCTAAATAGTCGTCAACTATTTTTGTTGTTTTATTAATTCTCTCTTTAGCCGCAAAAAAATATTTTTTATCTTTTTCGATTCCACAATAGTTTCTGCCTAATTTTTTAGATACGACAGCAGTGGTACCTGTACCTAAAAAAGGATCAAATACTGTGTCACCTTTATTTGTAGTTGCTAATATTATTCTATGAAGAAGCGCTTCAGGTTTTTGAGTAGAATGTATTTTTTTTCCATTTCTCTTTAATCTCTCTTTCCCATTACAAATAGGTAATGTCCAGTCCGATCTCATCTGTAAATCATCATTTAAACATTTCAGGGATTGATAATTAAAAGTATATTTTGATTTTTTATTTTTTGAAGCCCATATCAGAGTTTCATGTGCATTAGTAAATCTTGTTCCTCTAAAATTTGGCATTGGATTATTTTTTCTCCATATAACATCATTAAGTAACCAATAATCTAAATTTTGTAAGTGATATCCTAATCTAAAAATATTATGATAGGATCCAATTACCCAAATCGATCCATTATCTTTTAAAATTCTTTTGCATTCTATTAACCAAGCTTTGCAAAAATTATCGTAATGTTTAAAATCATTAAAGTGATCCCATCTATCGCTAACACCATTTACTTTACTAGAGTCTGGTCGTGTTAACTTATCTCCAATCTGCATGTTGTAAGGTGGATCCGCAAAAACTAAATCAAAAGTTTTGTCTGGAATTTTTTTTAATTCCTTTAAACAATCGCCATTTATAATTTTGTTAGAAAATTTTAACATTTTCCTGATTCAACTTTAAATTGAATCAAGGGTCAAACGATTTTAGAAAAAAAATATGCCCTCTTGTGTAACAGTTTCTTAATTCGACAATATCTTGTGTACTGGTTTAAAACCTTTCCTGTGATGTAAAGTTACACCGAATTTTTTTAAACTCTCAAGGTGAGCTTTAGTCCCGTAACCAAAATTTCTTTCCCATGCATAGTCGGAAAATTTTTTTGACAATTTAATCATAAGTTTATCTCTATAAACTTTTGCAATAATTGAGGCTGCGCTAATGACTTTAATTTTTTCATCTCCGTTTATAATAGTTTTATAATTCTGCAATCCTTTCGGTGCAAAGTTTCCGTCTATAAGTGTTAAATTTGGTTTTAATGTAAGTCTTTCTAATGCTCTTTTCATAGCAAGCAATGAGGCTTGAAGAATATTAAGATTTAAAATTTCGTCTACAGATGCGGTTCCAATTGCGTAGTATGAATTTTCTTTTATATGTTCTGCAATTTTTTCCCTTTTATTAAAAGTGATTTTCTTTGAGTCTTTTAACAGATTAAGATTAATACCGTGTTTAAGTATCACTGCTGCAGAAACAACAGGGCCAGCAATACATCCCCTACCAACCTCATCAACTCCAGCTGTTATTTTTTTTTTCAATTAAATTTTAAGGCTTTCTTTCTTGTCACGTATCATTTTTAAATCAATCCATGCCATTTTTTTTTGAGCTGGCTGCCTCATTAAAAAAGCCGGATGAAAAGTAATTATAACTGATGTTCTACAATTTCCAAATTTTTTATTAATCCATTTACCTCTCATTTTTGAAATCACTAAATCTTTTCCAATAATAGCATTCATCGCAGTACTACCTAGCAGTACTAGTATTTTTGGTTCTATAATTTCAATATGCTTTGTAATAAATGGTAAATATTGTTCAATCTCAGAATCTGTTGGTCTACGATTTTCTGGAGGTCGATAATTTATGATGTTAGAGATATAAACTTTTTTTCGATCTAATTTAATTGCTGCTAACATCTTATCAAGTAGCACACCTGCTCGACCTACGAATGGTAATCCCTCTTGATCCTCACTTGCGCCAGGTGCTTCACCCACAAGCATAATTTTTGATTTCGGATTTCCATCACTAAAAACAATATTTTTCGCATATTTTTTTAAATCACAATTTTTTTGATTAAGTATTGCCCTCCTTAATAAATCTAAGTTTTTTGTTTTACTCTCAGATATTTCAAAATTGTCCTTTTTATATCTATTGATTGCCTTGTTATTGTAAATTAAATTATGATTAATTAAATTATAATATTTTATTAATTTAATTGGATTATTTTTAAACATTTTATGCCTATTAGTAAAAAACTGAATAAGATTATAACAATCATTTTATTTGTCATTATTTTAATTTTTTTTTCCACATTAGATGCTAAAAATTTTAATAAATTCAACAAAGCTGAAAGTATTGCAGACTATTTTTCTGGAGTGGTTTTACTTAATCAAAGTAAATATGACGATTCAGCAAAATATTTAAAAAGACTTGACGGGCTAGAAAAAACTCACCCGATTTTTTCAATAAGATATTTAAACTCATTAATAAACTCTGGAAAGTACAATCAGGCGTTTAATTATTCCAAAAAAATGGAAAGAGAAAAACAAGACAGTTATCAAAGTGATTTAATAATTGGGATTTATCATCTAAAAAATGAAAAATTTGAAATATCAAATAGATATTTTGAAAAAGCAAAAAATAGAAAATCTTTATCGATACTAGATAATTATATTGTTAATAGTTTACATTTATGGTCAATGATAAATGACCTAAACAAAGATCAGGCGATAACTCGTTTAAATCAATTTGACAATAGATTTGAAAATTTGAAGAAAATCCAAAACGTTTTTGTGAATTGTTTTTTTGACAGCAATGAAGCAAACTTTTTTTTTGAAAAGTTGATAAATGATAAAAAGACTGATTTTTCCAGATATAACTATTTCTATGCAAACTATCTGAATAGTAAAAAAAAAAAGGAAGAGGCTAAAAAAATTATTCAAGAAGCATTAGAAAGGTATCCAAGAAACTTATTACTTAATCAATACAAAATTGATCTAAATAATTTAAAGTATAAGTCAGATTTTAATTGTAAAAAAGGAAACAATGTTGCTGCTGAATTAATTTATATATCTGCAAACGCATTGTCCTCTCAATCAATATATTCTATGTCCAATTTTTATTTAAATCTTTCTAAGTTCTTAAATGCCGATTTTCATGCTTTCGATACTTTATTAGCAGAAAATTCTTATAAAATTAATGATTATTCAAATGCGAAAAAAATTTATAGAAAATTAACTATTCATGGAAGTGCCTATAAGTGGTACGCTAATAAACAAATTTCTAGAATTTTAATTGACGAGGACCAAAAAAAATCTTCTTTAAACTTATTAGAAGAGGCCTACAATTCGTTACCCGTAAAAGGGGTTTATGAAACATTTGATTATGCTGAGTTTTTAAAAAATAATGAAGAATTTAAAAAATCTATAAAATATTATACTGAAATATTGGGTAAGATTAAGAAAGATCACCCATTATACCCCGAGGTAACAGATGGTCGCGGAGTTGCTTATGAACGTATTGGAGATTGGAATAAAGCTGAGGAAGATTTACTTAATTCTCTTCAAGCAAGTCCAGATCAAGCATATGTTATTAATTACCTTGCATATTCTTGGATTGAGAAAGGTATAAAAATTGAAAAATCTTTGAATATGCTTGAAAAGGCAAACAGACTTAAAACTGATGATCCTTTTATAATTGATTCGCTCGGTTGGGCATTATTTAAGTTAAAAAGGTATGAGGGCTCAAAAAATTATTTGAGAACTGCTGTAAGTTTATTGCCAGCTGATCCAATAGTAAATGATCATTATGGTGACGTTTTGTGGAAGACTGGGAATAAAATTCAAGCAAGATACTATTGGAATTATGTTTTAAATCTAAAAAATACGGAAAAAGACTTAAAGGATAAAATTGAGCTAAAATTGATAGAAGGCCTTTAATTATGGTCTTAAAATCTTACGCAAAAATAAACTTATCATTATCTATAAATAGAAAGTTATCAAACGGCTTACACGAAATTCAATCAATTTACTGTTTAGTTGACCTTTATGACTTAATAACGATAAAAAAAAATAAAAAAGAGTTTATAGATAACATATCTTTTACAGGGACTCACTCTAAACATATAAGTAAATTAAACAATTCAGTAAGCAAAAGTTTAAATTTATTAAGAAAAAAAGGACTAATTACTGATTATTATTACGTAAGAATAAATAAAAAAATTCCAGTTTTTGCTGGTTTCGGAGGTGGATCAAGTAATGCTGTTCGAGTGATAAATTATTTAACAAAAAATAAAATTGATAAAATATTTCTTAATAAAATATGTAATGAATTAGGGTCTGATTTAAGACTTTTCTATCACAGTCGAGGATTTTTAAAAGATTTAAAAACAATCAAAAAAATAAATAAGAGTTACAAATTGTATTTTTTGTTAGCATATCCAAGTATAAAGTGTTCTACTAAAGAAGTGTATTCTAAAGTAAAAAAGTATACGAAAAAGCAAGATTATCTAAATAAAAATTTTAAAAAAAAGGACGATTTTATAAATTACTTAAAAAATTGTAAAAATGATCTTCAATCAATTGTAGAAAAAAAATATCCTAAAATTAAAAATCTTTTAAAAGATATTAGCGATCGAAAAGGTTGCTATTTTTCAAGAATGACAGGGTCAGGATCTGCATGTTACGGCCTTTTTTTAAATGAAGATAGTTCAAAAGCCGCACTTAAAAAACTAAGAAAAAGATACCCAAAATTTTTAATTTCACTCGCAAAAACTATTTAAATTACATTATTTATGATATATCACTCATTTAATATTGGGGCATAGCCAAGCGGTAAGGCAGCGGTTTTTGATACCGCCATCCTAGGTTCGAATCCTAGTGCCCCAGCCATAGATTTATGCTTAATCTGAGTTTTAATTTTTTAAAAAATATAAAAAATTTTATTTTTCCATTTTATAAAAAAAAAGATTTAAAGTTTATTTTCAAAAAATTACAGAACGGTATCCCTGAAAATAGGGTAGTTGCCAGATTTGTTGGCGGATGTGTAAGAAAATATCTCTCAAATGAAAAAATAGATGATATTGATATTGCAACAATCTTAACAACAGATCAGATCAAAGAAAAACTTAAGGACACAAATTTTAAAATTATTGACACAGGTGTTAAACATGGAACCGTTACAATAGTATCTGAAAATCATAAACTTGAGTTAACAACTTTAAGAAAAGATATCAAAACAGATGGAAGACATGCGGAGGTAGAATTTACCGATGATTGGAAACAAGACTCTGAGAGAAGGGATTTTACTATTAATGCAATTTATTTAGATATAAATGGAAAAATATTTGACCCCCAGATGGGCACAACTGATCTTAAAAATAAAAATGTCAAGTTCATTGGAGACCCTCAAAAAAGAATAGAGGAGGACTATTTAAGAATTATTAGATTTATAAGATTTAAAATTATGTATGATAATATTATTGAACCCTCGACAAGTGATATAATCAAACAAAATTTAGACGGTGTAAAAAAAATTTCTAAAGAGAGAATTTTGATGGAGCTAACTAAAATTTTAGGTCTTAAAAATTTTTTAAAAATTAATCAAAGTAATAATTTGACTGAAATCTTTTCAATGATATTTCCTGAATTTTTATATCTTAACAGATTAGAAAGACTTAAAAAAGTATATCAATATTCAGAAGTAAATTTAGATTTATTATTAGCAGTAATGCTTATTGATGAAAAAAATAATCATGAATATTTTATTCATAAATATAATGTATCTAATAAGATCAAGGAGACTTTAGAAAGATTTAATAAAAATTTGATAAAAGTCGAAAAAGATAAAGAATTTTTTGGAAAAGATTTAGCTAAAAACGTTTATTCAAATGGAAAAAATCATTTAATAGCACTTAATTTGATTAATTTTTCAAAAAATTCAAAAGAAAAACTTAAAAACTTTTCGAAAGTTTTAAAAAAAATTCTAAAAATAAAAATACCGATATTCCAAATAGATGGTGAATTCTTAAAGCGAAAAGGTATGCAGGAGGGTTATTCTCTGGGAAACGTTTTGAAGACTTTAGAGAAAGAGTGGATTAATAATGATTTTAAAATTTCAAATGAAAGAATTGAAGAAATAATAAAAGCTAATTCTAATTAAATATACTCAACATCTAGAATCTCAAAGTTTCTTTCTCCAGAAGGCGTACTTACACTTACCATCTCACCTTTATTTTTTCCTATTAATGCTCTTCCTATTGGGCTTTTGAAAAAAATTAAATTTTTTTTTATATCTGCCTCATCCTGACCGACCAATCTATACGAAATTTTTTTATCTGTTTCTAAGTCTTGCACTTTTACAGTTGATCCAAAAATTACTTTTCCATTATTTTCTAATTGAGTGACATCAATTACATTTGCTCTTGCAATTATATCATTGATAGCAATTACACGGCTTTCAATTAATGCTTGTTGCTCTTTAGCAGCATGATATTCAGCGTTCTCTTTTAAATCTCCATGCGATCTTGCTTCAGCGATTGCTTCTACTATTTTTGGCCTTTGAATATTTTTTAGATCTTCTAATTCTGCTTTTAAATTTTTAAGACCACTAATTGTAATCGGTTCTTTTTCCATTACTATTTCCACTTTACTTCGGGAGGAAGCGACATCAATATCGAGTCAATATTGCCCCCGGAGTGTAAACCAAATCTTGTACCTCTATCATATAAAAGATTAAATTCCACATATCTACCTCGTTTAAAGAATTGTTTTTCTTTATCTTTTTTTGTCCATTTAACTTTTTCTTTTCTCTTAATAATTTTTTTTGATATTTCTATAAAAGAAAGACCAAGTTCTCTAACGAATTTAAAGTTTTTAATCCAATCTTTTGTTTCATAGTCAAAAAAAATACCACCAATACCTCTTACTTCTTTTCTATGCGGTAAATAAAAATATTCGTCACACCATTTTTTGTATTTTTTGTAATTCTTTTTATTTTGAACACATACTTTTTTTAATTCATCATGTATAATTTTTTTTTCTTTTAGATCTTCATTACTGGGTGTTGCATCCATTCCTCCACCAAACCACTCTTTAGAAGTTACTATAAACCTAGTGTTGAAATGGATCGCAGGCATTTTGGGATTTCTCATATGTGCGACTACAGAAACTCCTGACGCCCAATACTTCCCTTTTTTTTCAGCTCCTAATATTTTTGATCTAAATTTTTTTGGAAAAATTCCTGAAACTGTAGATTTATTTACTCCAACTTTATCAAATATTTTACCCTTAGATAACAGAAATGAAGTTCCGCCACCTTCATTTTTTTTATTTTTACTCCAATCTCTTTTTGAGAATTTCACTTTATTTTTTTCTAGAAATTCAAATTCTTTACAAATTTGATTTTGTAAATACGAAAACCAGCTATCAGCCATTTTTTTTCTAAAATCAGATGTAATCATCAAAGTAAATTATTTTGTCTTAAAGCTTCAGAAGCAACTATCGCAACACTCATTGCAACATTTAGTGATCTTGTTTTTTTGTTCATAGGAATTTTTATTTTATTTTTAAGCATTCGATGTATTTCCTCCGGAACTCCAGCACTTTCCCTTCCAAATAAAAGCATATCATCTTTTTTAAATTTAAACTTATGATATAATTTTTTTGCCTTGGTTGTCATCAAAACAATTCTTGATTTCTTATATTTTTCTATGAATGCCTCAAAGTCATTGTGCCGAACAATATTACTTAACCCAACATAATCCATAACCACTCTTTTAAACCTAACGTCGTTTAGATTAAAACCACAGGGTTCTATCAAGTGAATATTTAAATTTAGGCAAGCTCCGAGTCTTATTATTGCTGCAGTATTTTGAGGGATATCAGGTTTGTAAAGTACTATGTGCATTATTTAAGCTTAATTTATGTGTCATTCTGACCCTAGAAATCTTTAAAATATGGTTTTATTTAATAATTACATTATAAGCACTTACATAAATGAGCAAAGAAGAAAAAAAAGTTAACAGAAGAGATTTTTTATTTACAGCTAGCTATACAGTTGGAGCAGTGGGGGTTGGAGCAGTTATTTGGCCAATGATTGACCAAATGAATCCTGATAAAGCTCAACAAGCCTTAGCCACGACAGAAGTTGACATTAGTAATATAGAACCTGGTAAATCTATAACTGTTTTGTGGAGAGGAAAGCCAGTATTCTTAAAAAGAAGGACTTCAGATGAGATTGCTGAGGCCAGAGCAGTAAAGTTGGACGATTTGCCTGATCCTCAAAAAGACGAAGATAGAGTAAAAGAGGGTAAAGACGAATGGTTAGTCATGTTAGGCGTTTGTACACATCTAGGATGTGTGCCTCTAAAAGACAAAGGTGATTTTAATGGTTGGTTTTGTCCTTGTCATGGTTCACACTATGATGTATCAGGCAGAATAAGAAAAGGACCAGCGCCAACGAACATGGAGATACCTAAGTTTGAATTTGTTGACAGTAATACAATAAAGATTGGTTAAGAAATTATGAGTGAACACGAATACGTACCTAAATCTAAAGCAGCTAAATGGTTTAACGACCGTTTGCCATTACTTACTCTTGGGGCACACCTTACTGATTATCCTACTCCAAAAAATTTAAATTATTGGTGGACCTTTGGTGGAATTTTAACTTTTTGTTTAATCACTCAAATAGTTACAGGAATTGTTTTAGCAATGCATTACGTCGCTCATGCAGATTTAGCTTTTGCGAGTGTAGAACACATAATGAGAGATGTAAATTATGGTTGGCTAATAAGATATATTCATAGCAATGGTGCATCTATGTTTTTCCTAGCAGTTTATATTCATATTTTTAGATCTTTATTTTATGGATCATATAAATCACCAAGAGAAGTAATTTGGATAATTGGTCTGATGATTTATTTATTAATGATGGCAGCAGCTTTCATGGGTTATGTTTTGCCTTGGGGTCAAATGAGTTTCTGGGGTGCTACAGTAATAACTAATTTATTTAGTGCAATCCCATTAGTTGGAGATAGTATAACAACTTGGTTATGGGGAGCATATTCTGTAGATAATCCAACGCTAAACAGATTCTTTAGTTTACATTATTTAATCCCGTTTTTAATTTTAGGATTAGTGGTTTTACACATTTGGGCTTTACATGTTCCAGGAAATAATAACCCTGTAGGTATTGATATAAAGAAACCGTCTAAAGATACAGTTCCATTTCATCCTTATATAACAATTAAAGACGCTTTCGCGCTTTTAGTTTTTATGATTATATTTGCTGGATTTGTATTCTTCACTCCTAATGTTTTAGGACACTCAGACAATTATATACCCGCCAATCCGTTAGTTACACCTGCTCACATAGTACCTGAATGGTATTTATTACCATTTTACGCAATTTTAAGATCTGTCCCTGATAAATTAGGTGGAGTGATTTTAATGTTCAGTGCAATTTTTATTTTATTTGTACTACCTTGGTTAGACACATCAAAAGTTAGATCGGCTGTTTTTAGACCGATTTATAGACAGTTCTTTTGGATATTAGTAATAGACGTTCTAATGCTTGGTTATGTTGGAGCGATGCCAGCTGAAGGAATTTACTTAGTATTAGCTAGAGTGGGCACTATTTATTATTTCTTACATTTTATAGTAGTTATGCCTGTTGTTGGTTATTTGGAAAAAACAGATCCTATTCCTATGAGCATCTCCGAGCCAGTATTAATCGGAGGAGCAGAACCATCTTTAGCTAGGAAGGTTAATGATAAAGTCTAATATAAAACTATTCGTTTTATCTTTTTTGCTTCTTATCTCACTTAGACCACTACAAAGCGCTGAAATAGTTGATCCAATTAAAGTTGATTGGAGTTTTAAAGGTTTAACAGGAACTTTTGATAGAGCATCACTACAAAGAGGTTTTCAAGTTTATAAAGAAGTCTGTGCTTCTTGCCATTCAATGCAATACCTTAGCTATAGAAATCTCGGAGAACCTGGTGGACCTGAGTTTTCAGAACAAGAAGTAAAAGCGATTGCAGCTAGTTTCGAAATAGAGGATGGTCCAGACTCTCAAGGAGAAATGTTTACTCGACCAGGTAAACCTTCAGATAAATTTAAGAGCCCATACCCTAATGTTCAGGCAGCAACAGCTGCAAATGGTGGGGCATACCCGCCTGATATGTCAGTTTTAGTCAAAGCAAGAAAAGGAGGAGCTAATTATATTTATTCAGTTCTTGTTGGCTACGAAGACCCTCCTCCAGGTGTAACTCTTGATGATGGTGTTTATTACAATAAATATATGGCCGGTAATAAGATTAAAATGCCAAATAATTTAATGGATGGTTTAGTTGAATATGCAGATGGCACGGAATCTACTGTTGATCAAATGGCCAAAGATGTAACAACTTTTTTAGCTTGGGCTGCTGAGCCAGAACTTGAAGAGAGACATAAAACTGGTGTTAAAGTAATAATTTACTTAGTACTTTTAACAATTCTTGTTTATTTAAGTATGAAAAAAATATGGTCAAGGATTGACTCTGAAGTATAAAACATCACCATCTTTTACAATATAATCTTTTCCTTCAATTCTTAATTTCCCATTTTCCTTACATTTTTCTGCACTTCCATATTTTATAAAATCTTCACAAGATACAGCCTCCGCCCTGATAAAGTTTTTTTCAAAATCGGTATGAATGACACCAGCTGCTTTCGGAGCAATAGTATTTTTTTTTACTGTCCAAGCTCTACTTTCCTTAGGGCCTGAAGTAAAAAAAGTATCTAATTTTAAAAGATCATATCCTTCTTTAATCAATTGATTTAATCCAGTTTTATTTAAACCGATATCCTGCATAAAAGCCTCTTTTTCATTCTTATCTAAACCTGAAAGCTGGTCTTCTATGTCAGCACAGATTTTTATTATTTTTTCATTAGGATATTTGTTTTGTACTTCCTCAGTATATTGATTTCCTTTAGACAAATTCTCTTCATCTACATTGCACACAATTATTTTAGGTTTAATACTTAATAGACCTATATTTGATAACAATTTATTTTCTTCTTCATTATTAATCTTTACCTCTTGATTTTTATCAAGCTGATTTAATTTTTCTTCTAAAATCTTTATTTCTTTATCCTCAAGAAGTTTCTTTTTACCTTTTTCAAGTTTTTTTTGAACAATATCAAGGTCAGACAAAACTATTTCTGTCTTTATAGTTTCTAAATCACTTGAAGGGCTTATTTTTGAATTTACGTGGGTAATTTTTTCTGAATCGAAGCACCTCACTAAATGTATTATCGCATCTACTTCTTTAATATGTGAAAGAAATTTATTGCCAAGACCCTCTCCTTTTGATGCACCTTTAACCAGGCCAGCTATGTCAACAAAAGTTATGTTTGTATAAATCTTTTTTTTTGAACTAGAAAGCTTAGCTAACTGATCTAATCTTTCATCAACTACGTCAACAATACCAATATTGGGATCGATAGTGCAGAAAGGAAAATTTGCTGCCTCAGCATTTTTAGAGGCAGTTAAAGCGTTAAATAAGGTTGATTTACCAACATTTGGCAATCCAACTATTCCACATTTAAATCCCATTAAGATTTTGATTAACTTTGCTAGAAAATAAATCTATTTTTTTCTCTATTAATGTTGGTATTTGTTTAACAATATTTTCTGTAATCTCTTTAATTTTTTCTTCCTCGTCCTCTTTGAAGTCTTCTAAAACGTGACTATTAACTCTTTTTTTTTGTTTAGGATGTCCTATTCCCACTCTCACTCTCGAGTAGTCTTTTCCAATAAATTTATCTATAGACTCTATACCGTTGTGTCCCGCACTACTCCCCCCGAATTTAGCCTTAACCTTACCAAAGTCAATATCCATATCATCATGAAAAACGATTACATCTTTCGCGTCAATCTTGAAGTAGTCAATTAATTCTTTAATTGCAGTCCCCGAGTTATTCATGAAAGTTAATGGCTTAATGGCATAAATTTTTTTTTCATCAATATTTCCAGTTGTAAGCAGTCCTTTAAATTTAGGTTTTTGTTTTGAAAGTTTGAAATGAGAATTTATTGCATCAATAATCTTAAAACCAATATTGTGTCTAGTGTTAGTATAATTTGAGCCTGGATTTCCTAATCCAACAAGTAAAAGCATATTAATTATTTTTTCTCAGCAGGTTTTTTATCTTCTGGTTTTTTTTCAGTAGCCCCGTCTTTGGCCTTTTCATCTTTCTTAGGCGTTTCACCATCCTTTGCTGTAGCAATTTCTGCACCCTCAGCTGCAGCCTCTCCTTCGGCACCTTCGGCAACTGTGCCTTCAGCAGGCTTCTCAGGTTCTTTGATTACAGTTGGAGCAGCGACTGTTGCTACAACGAAATCTCTATCTGTTATAGTTGGAAATACGCTATCTGGTAACTTTACTGAGGAAATTTTTATACTAGTTCCGATATCACTGCCAGTTAAGTCAACAACTATTTCATCAGGAATATTTTCAGCTGGACATTTAAGCTCAACTTTTCTTCTAACTATATTAAGAACTCCACCTCTTTTTAAACCCGGAGAGTCTGGATGATTTATAAATTTAACAGGTATTTCCAAAATAATCTTTTTACCAGATACAATTCTCATGAAGTCGATATGTATAGGTTCTTCGGATATTACATGAAAGGCTACATCTCTAGGAATAACCTTCTCTTTTTTACCATCCAAATCTAATTCTAAAACTTTTGATAAAAAAGTTTCTGAATAAATTATGTTTGCTATATCTTTTTTGCTAACAGAAATATTTTGGTTTGGGGTATTCCCACCGTATAGAATTGCAGGAATCATTCCCTTCGCTCGTAATTTAGTATTAGAGCCAGATGAAATATTTTCTCTTTTTAAAGCTTTTAGATTACTCATAAATTTATAGAAAACGGTATATAACCCATCATCTTAACCAAAACAAGCTTTAATTGAATAAATCTGAAACAGAATTCGAGTTAGCTATTCTTTTAATTGCCTCAGACATCAATGAAGAAACAGATAAAACCTCAATTTTATTGTTATTATTTATTTTTTTACTGTTATCGATTGTGTCAGTTACTACTAATTTCTTTATTTTTGAATTCTTAATTTTTTTTGCCGCATCCCCACTTAGAACAGCATGTGAAATAAACACATAGACTTCATTTGCTCCGTTTTTAATTAGCGCATTGACAGCGTTTATAATTGTGCCTCCGCTATCAATTATATCATCAACAATTATACAAGTTTTACCTTTTACATTACCTAAAATATTCATAACTTCAGACTTTCCTGGAGCTGGTCTTCTTTTATCAATGATAGCTAAATCTGCTTTTATTCTTTTAGCTAAATCTCTAGTTCTAGCAACTCCACCGACATCAGGTGAAACACATATTAATTTTTTTTTATTTAGTTTTTTCTTGATATATTTAGCAAATAAAGGTGCAGTATATAAATTATCTACTGGCATATCAAAAAAACCTTGAATTTGACCCGCATGTAAATCTACTGTTACCACTCTTGTAGCACCTGCATTAGTAATTAAATTTGCAACTACTTTAGCAGATATAGATGTTCTTGGTGCAACTTTTCTGTCTTGTCTAGCATATCCAAAATACGGTATGACAGCAGTTATTGTTTTTGCAGAAGATCTTTTTAAAGCGTCAATAACTAATAATAATTCCATCAGATTATCGTTAGCGGGTGTAGACGTAGATTGTATTACAAAAACGCTATTACCTCTTATATTTTCATTTATCTCGATATAAATTTCTCCATCGGCAAATCTTCTAATATTTGTATTTATAAGTTTTAGTTTAAGGTTTTTAGAAATATTTTTACTAAGTTTTAAATTGCTTGTTCCAGATAGGATTTTCATGAAATCTAGTTATATATACAATTATTTAAGTGTCTTTTCAAATTATTTAACTAGACTTACAACGGATATACATCTTCCGTAGTCATTTTGTTTTAATTTATTTGACCTTCTAAAGCTAAAAAAATTCTTTTTTTCCTTAAAAGTATCTCGATTTATATGATCAACTCTCACATTCTGCTCTTTAAGCCTATCGTAAACATATTTTCTTAAATTGAAGAGTTTCTTACTTTTATTCTTATTTGAAAAATACTTTTTATTTTTTTTTGATTTAGATAAAAATTTCTGATGAAAATTTTTGTCAACCTCATAACTATCTTTGCCAATACAAGGGCCAATTGAAGCAAAAATATCTGTACTACCACCAATACCTTTTATCTTTTTGATTGTGTTCTTAATAATTCCTGAGTAAGCACCTTTCCATCCTGCGTGTATACATCCTATAATTTTACTTTTCTCATCATATAATAAAACAGGTGCACAGTCTGCAGTTACCACACCTAAAGCTAATCCTTTAACTTTCGTGACTATTGCATCCGAGTGAAAACTTTTTCTACTATTGATTTTTTTTACTTCTAAAACTTTATTACTATGTGTTTGACGCATCAAAACAAGTTTAGATTTTTTAACCCCCATTCTTTTGGATACATAATTCAAGTTTCTAATAATATTATCCCTTTTATCATTTGATCCTCTTCCACAATTTAAACCTTCATAAATGCCTTTTGAGAATCCTCCTTTACGTGAGAAAAAACAATGTTTTAAACCGATAAATTTTTTTAATTTTTTTGAAAAAAACATCAATTAAACCCTAAAAAATTATTTTTCTTCGATTTGAAAGCAAAAATTACTTTAAATAATTCACCCATTAAATTTTTATGCAGCAATCTTCTTAAAGTAAAAGACATGTAATTTTTTTGTTCGAAAGTCATATTAATTTGAAGATTTTGTGCTCTTTCAATTATACCCATTTTTTCTAAAAAGAATTTTTGAGAAACTATTTTTTTAACTTTAAGTCTATTTTTGGTGAAATATTCTTTTAAAAGTTTGAAATTGACAAGTGAAGTTATGTCTGCTCTTCCAAGATTTTTTAACAAATGACTCATATCCATTTTTTTATTTTCCATCACTGCTTGAAGCGTGCTTTTATTTAAAATATTTAAGTAACCATAATCTATTAGTAAAATTCCCCCTGAAAGTTTTTTAACTTTACTAGTAATTTTATCAAGTTCATCAAATCCCAACTTTGGAAATTCAATAAATCTAAGATTTTTTAAAACTTTAAATTTTTTAATTTTTTTAATATCTTCTTTTTTTGCGTCTTTATAAACTTCTGTAAGACCTTTTAATGAGTTAATAAAATAATGTTTTTCTTTCAATAAATTTTTATCGTACGAAAATTGCTTAATTGGTATTGCATCAAAAAATTCATTTCCAAAAAAAACAACTGGACCTTTATTAATTCTATCAAAATCTTTAATCCATTTTACTTTAGACCCCTTTAATTTTTTTCTTTGTACATTTTTAAGTAAATTGCTTTTTTCATACATATAAATATTTATAGATTTATTAATATCAGGGAATTTTTTTATGGTATTAATAAAAACTTTTGTAAGACTGCCATCTCCAGGGCCAAGCTCAACAAAATTAAAATTTTTAGGTTTACCAAGTTTTTCCCAAGTAGTTATAACCCAAACAGTAATTATTTCAGAAAATAAATTTGAAATTGTTGGAGCAGTAATGAAATCACCTTTATTCCCAAATGGAATTTTTTTTGAGTAATAACCAACATTAGGGTGATAAAGAACTTTTTCAACAAACTCATCAACAGGTATTAACTTATTAGTTTTAAGATCAAAATATTTAGGATCAAGTATCATTTCTTTTAAAGTAAATTATAATACCAGCAAAAATCATTAATGCACTGAGCAACATTCCCATACTGATTGACCCAATTAAATATCCAATCTGTATGTCTGGTTCTCTAAAAAACTCTGCAGAAATTCTAAAAATTCCATAAAAGATTAAAAAAAACGAGGAACAATTCCCAATTTTGTAATTTTTTTTAGAATATAAAAAATTCATAACTAAAAATAATAAAATACCTTCTAAAACGGCCTCGTAAAGTTGAGAAGGATGTCTTATTAAGTTGTCAATCTTTGGAAAAATTACGCCCCAGTATACATTAGTTACTTTACCAACCAATTCGCTATTTATAAAATTTGCTATTCTTCCAAAAAAAATTCCTATTGGTGAAACACATGCAATTATGTCTAAAAAAAATAAAGCCTTTATTTTTCTCTTAGTTGAAAAAATGATTGTAGCTAAAATAATTCCAATTAATGCTCCGTGGAAAGACATACCTCCTTCCCATACTTTTAAAATTTCAATTGGGTTTAGAATAAAATATTCGAAATTATAGAAGACGACATATCCTAATCTACCTCCTAAAATGATTGCGATTATTATATATGTGATTAAATCGTCAAAATCACCTAAATTTACCTTTTGGTTTAACTCCTCATTTTTTTTTAAAATTATTTTTTTTCCGTACCACCAGCCTAGAATAATTCCAAATATATACGCTAAAGAGTACCACCTGATTGCTATAAACCCTAAATCGAATAATATGGGGTCAAAATTGTGTGTAAACATGTTTTATTATATCACATTTGAATTTAACATGCTCATCAAATAAGATGATTTATGAGCAATTCAGAAAAAATTTTAAAAGTTTTGTCAAATTTAATTGAGGGGGGTGTTTTAACATCCAAAGATTTAAAAAAAGAAATCTCTAATGAATTAAAGTTTAAAAAAGATAAAATTGTGAACAAACTTGAACTAGTTTCTCGAAAAGAGTTTGAGATACTTAAAAAGATTGTTCAAAAACAAGATGCTACAATAAAAAAAATCTTGAAGAAAAAAAATTTAAAAAGGTAATGAAATTCTTACCAATAAACCATTCAATTTACTTTTACCTAATTGAATATTTCCTCCATGTGAGTTGATAACATCTTCTACTATTGCAAGACCCAGGCCAACACCAGATTTATTTAAACTTCTACTCTTATCAAGTCTAAAAAAAGGCTTGAATACATTTTTATATTGGTCTTCTGGAATACCTGGACCGTCGTCTTCAATTGAAATTGAAACCCGATTATTACCTTTTTTAAAATTAATATTAACATTTTTACCGTATGTTAATCCATTTTGAATCAGATTTTCGAAACATCTTTTTAAAGCGAGACTTCTGCCATTGATAATTATTTGATCATGACCTAAAATTTTTATTCTTTCAGGCTTTGTACTCATAGAAATTTCTAAAAACATTTCATTCAGATTTACATTTGTAGTATTTTCTTGAGATTGTGTTTTAGCATATTGCAGATAGTCATTTAACATTTTCTCCATCTCATCTATATCTTTTGACATATTCTGTGAAAGATCTTTTTGTTTTAGCATTGCAAGTTGGAGTTTTAGTCTTGTCAGAGGGGTTCTTAAGTCATGACTTATACCAGAAAGCATTTCAGATCTTTGATTAAGGTGCCTGTTTATTCTTTTAGCCATTCGATCAAACTCATAAGCAGCTTTACGTATCTCTTGTGCTCCAGATGGTCTAAAATCGTTAACATAATCACCTTTTCCAAATCTTTCAGCGGCTTTAGCTAACCTTACTAAAGGCCTAGTTTGGTTTTTTAAAAATATTAATGCTATAATTATTAATACGACTGAAGGGAGTGTAGTCCACAGGAGAAATAATCTAACTGATGAAGCTGAAACCATCTCTTTTGGAACCAAAAATTCTATAATTTCATTTTTTGATTTTATTTTAATTTCAACGGCGTTCTTAAATTTTGACGTATTAAACCAATAATTACTATTACCAAATACAGATTTTAATTCTCTTCTTAAAGACCTATCCATCGGACTAAATTTTCTCTCTCCCGTTGACGTTGGAAAGCTATTCTGATTTATCCCAATTTCAAAATTAAAATTATTTTTATAACTATCTGTTAAAAAATCTAAATTTTTTTTATCATTCTGGTATACTTGTTCGATTGTTTTTAATTGCGCTACTAAGGCTCGTGTTGTGTTTTTATTTGCTTTAATCCAAATACTATCATAAAAAACAATTGTTATTATAATCTGTAATATAATAGTAGGAGCCGCAACAATTATAAGAGCTCTATAGAACAATCTTTTGGGTAAAATTATTTTTAAAAATTTATTCAATCCAGAGAACATAACCTGAGCCCCTTATAGTTTGAAGATATTTTGGATTTTTTGGATCCATCTCAATTTTTTGTCTTAATCTAGTTATCATTACATCAATCGATCGTTCTTGTTTGATACCAGAAATTTTACCTATCTCATCTCTAGAAAATGTTTTACCCGGGTTAGACAACATTTCTACTAATACTTTTTTTTCAGAATTATTAATTTTCTTAGATTTATCATTTAAATCTATTTTTAATTTACTCAAATCAACTATGGCTTTACCAATCGTGTGAGCTACATTTAAGTTTAATTTATTTGTGTTTTTTATAATATTTTTTATTCGTAAAAGAAGTTCTTTTGGTTCAAATGGCTTACCAATATAATCGTCAGCACCTATCTCTAAACCTTTAATTCGGTTTTCTACTTCCCCTTTTGCTGTGAGTAGTATTATAGGAATTTTAAATCTTTTTTTAATATCTTTCGTCAAATCATACCCATCTTGTCCAGGCATCATCACATCTAAAATGATTATGTCAAATTTTATGTAATTAATTTTTTCTTTCGCTCTTTCAGCATTCTCCGCTGTTGAAACAATATAATTGTTATTTGAAAGATAATCTTTTAAAAGATTACGTATTCTATCATCATCATCAACAACTAGTATATGTAGCTTATTATTTTCCATCAATTATCTTTTTTAATACATCCTTAAATTTAATGACTGAGTCTGAGCTGGAATTTTTTAATGCGTTAAATATTCTTTTCTTTTGGGTATTGTATACTATTTCAAAAAAAGCTTTGCCTTCTTTATCTAAAAATATATTTTTTTTTCTTGTGTCATTTTCATCTTGTATTTGTTTAATCATTTTAGCTTTTATTAAATCTCTTAGTACTCTATTTAGGCTTTGTTTTGTCACCTTTAGTTTAAATATGAGCTCACCAAGGTTAATTCCTGGATTTCTCTCAATTAAATTCAAAGCTCTTAAATGTGCTGGACCAAAAAATTTTTTTGATAGTATCTCTCGTGGATCAGAAAACGTTTCTCTGTAAGCATAATAGAGCAAAGATATAAATTCTTTAATTTGTTCGTCCTTTAGATAGAGTAAATCTTTCATAATGGTAAGTTATATTGACTTATCCTATTTTGGAATATACTTTTTTAATTAAAAAAAATCTATATATTTACTAAAAATGGAAAGTATACCCTACGATAAAAGATCAGGAAAAATTTGGTTTAATGGCGAGACCGTTGATTGGAAAGATGCAAATATTCATATTTTAAATCACGGATTGCACTATGCCAGTTGTGTTTTTGAGGGCGAGAGAGTTTATGATGGTGAAATATTTAAATTAGAAGAACACACCGAAAGATTATTTTACTCAGCTAAAAGAATGGGAATAAAAGTACCTTATAGTCTAGACGAAATTAATAGCGCTTGTAAAAAAATCGTTAACATTCAAAAAGTACAAAATGGATATGTCAGACCTTTAATATGGAGAGGAAGTGAAATGATGGCTATTTCAGCGCAAAGAAATAAAATACATGTTGCAATAGCCACTTGGGAATGGGGATCATACTTTGATCCTAAATTAAAATTGAAAGGTATTAAACTTAATATCTCAAATTGGAGAAGACCGGCGCCTAACACGATACCTTGGGATACCAAAGCAGCAGGGTTATATATGATTTGTACCTTATCTAAACATGAAGCAGAGGCTGATGGATTTACAGACTCATTAATGTTGGATCATGAAGGAAATATTGCAGAGGCAACAGGTGCAAATGTATTTTTTAAAAGCAAAAATGAGGACCTCCATACTCCAGTACCAGACTCTTTTCTCGATGGTATTACTAGACGTGAAGTAATAAAAATTGCAAAGTCCAAAGGAATAAATGTAATTGAAAGAAAAATAAAGCCAGAAGAAATGAAAGAATTTGTTGGGTGTTTTTTGACAGGCACTGCTGCAGAGGTTACACCTGTTTCTCAAATTAATGAATACAAATTCAAAGTATGTAACTTAATTTCTAGTTTAAATGATGATTATCAAAAGTTAGTTAGAAAAGATACTGCCGCTTAGTCTTTGCTATCCTCATTAATCGCATGATCAATCCCTTTTCTAAGATAATCGTAACCTGTATATAATGTCAAAAAAGCAGATAACCATAGTAAAATAATTCCTACTGTTTGTGCATTATAATCTTGAAAATTTATAATTTTATTTCCAATATCTCCAGTAAGTAAAATTGCAATTGAAGTCATTTGAATAAAAGTTTTCATTTTTGCTAAGCTTGTTACTTGCATTGTAATTTTTCCTTTTGCTAAAAATTCTCTCAAACCTGAAACCAAGATCTCTCTGGTTAAAATAATTACTGCAGCTATGACCTCATAGTTTTTTATTGTTCCATTCATTACAAGCAATATTAGTGCGGCGGCAACAAGTATTTTGTCTGCTATAGGGTCTAAAAGTTCTCCTAATTTAGACTCCTCTTTGAAAAATCTTGCTAATAAACCGTCCAAATAGTCTGTAAAACTTGCCAAAACAAATAAAAAGAATGGTATTAAGTCCCCGAAAAACCCAGGTATAAAAAAAGTAACAACAAAAATTGGAACAATTATGATTCTACCGATTGTAAGTATATTTGGTATTTTTAATTTCATTTATTCGTGAAAGTAATCATATATTTTCTTTGCTATATTGTCTTCTATTCCTTCTACTGATTTTAAATCGTCAAAACTTGCAGACTCAACTGCTCGTGCGGAACCAAAATGATTTAATAAAGCTCTTTTTCTCTGTCTTCCAATTCCTTGGATTTGATCTAATAAAGATTTGCTAAGATTTTTCTTTCTTTTAGCCCTGTGAGTGCTTATGGCAAATCGATGGGCTTCATCTCTTAGTCTTTGTATGAAAAATAATAATGGATCATTTTTTTCTAAAATATATTCTTTACTTTCATGGTATATCTTTTCTTCTCCAGCATTTCTTTTTTTACCCTTTGCCACTGCTAAAATTGGCAAGTCATGTAATCCCAATTCATTAAGAACTTCTTTAGATACAGAGTATTGTCCTTTTCCACCGTCTATCATTATTAGATCCGGTAATGATAATGAACCAGATTTTTCCTTAATTGCTTTAGAAAATCTTCTAAATAAAACTTCTTTCATCATACCGTAGTCATCATTTTTTACCTTTTCATCTTTAATATTGAATTTTCTATATCTTTTCTTAACAAAACCCTCATTACTGAAACAAATTAATGATCCAACAGAGTCAGATCCTTGAATGTGGCTATTATCGTAAACTTCTATCAAATCAATGTTGTTATTAATTTTGAATTTAGATGCTAATTCTTCGATAAGATTATTGTTAGTATCAGATTGAATGAGTTTTTGTTTTAAAGATTGTTTTGCATTTTTCTCTGCAAGACTAGAAATACTTATCTCATTTTTACTTTTAGCTAGCTTAATAATAATATCTTTTTTATCCTTGTCGGAGAATGTTTTTTCAATAAGTTTTTTATCTTTGACTTCGCAATTAGTTAATATCAGCCTTGGAATAGTTTTGTTTTCATAAAATTGCGATATAAAAGAACTTATTATATCTTCTACACTGTCATCAGGATCGTGTTTTGGATAGAAAGCTTGATTACCCCAGTTTTGTTTAGACCTGAAAAAAAATACTTGCACACATGTTTTTCCTGTCTCTTTATAAATACTGATAACATCAGCTTCTGTTAAATTTGTTTGATTTATCTTCTGAGAGGTTTGTATTTGAGTTAGTGCTTTTATTCTATCTCTAGCTATAGCTGCTTTCTCATAATCCAATTCTTTACTAGCTTTTTCCATTTCTTTGGATAAGTTTTTCTGAATTTTTCTAGATTTACCCGAAATGAAATCAATAGCGTCTGCGACTGTAGATTCGTAATCTTTTTCATTTATGTGTCCAACACATGGAGCAGAGCATCTTTTAATTTGGTATAAGATACAGGGTCTCTCTCTGTTTTTGAAAACAGTGTCATCACAAACTCTCAAAAGAAAAATTTTTTGTAAAATTTTTATTGTCCAATTAGCAGAACCAATTGAAGCAAATGGACCAAAATAATATCCTGTTTTTGATTTTTTCCCTCTTAACTTTGTGAGTTGTGGCCACTTATCTTTATTACCAATATAAATATATGGAAAAGATTTATCATCGCGCAAAAGTATATTGTAGCGAGGCTTATGTTTTTTTATTAAATTTGCTTCCAATAGTAGAGCCTCACTTTCGTTACTTGTAGTAGTAGTTTCAAGATTATGCGTAAGTGAAAGCATTCTCTCAGTTCTAATAGGAAGATTAGACTCAGTGACATAACTCTTAAGTCTATTTGGAATATTTTTAGCTTTGCCGATATATAGAATTTCTCCAGTGGAACTAATCATTTTATAAACACCGGGGTTTTTTGGTATGAGCGGTATTTTTTCTTTTATTACTTTTTTTCCTAACTCTAAACTATTAATCATACTTTTGATTTTGATACCTCGATACCAACGGATTTGGTTTGCTTTAAGATATCTAACTTCTCTATCTTAAGATTAATCTTTTTAACAAGTTTATTTCTAAAAATCATATTAAAAATATTTTCTGCTAAGTCTTCAAGTAACTCGTGATGTTTCAGAGACGTAATTTTTTCAATTCTACTAACAATTTCCTCATAGTTTAGTATAGAATTCAAATTTTTGTTATTCGGAGTCACATATGGGTTTGTTAAAATTTCAATATTAAATTTTACCCTTTGTCTCTCTTTTTTTTCAAAATTGTGTATTCCTATAGAAATATTTAAAATTAAATCTTTTATAATTACTTTTCTTTTATATTTAAATTTTTCTTTTTTTTTAAATTTAATTATTTTCATTCTTTTGTATTAATAATATCTGGTGTTTGCCATGCAAGTCTTTGCCCGCTATCTATATTAATTATCTCTCCTGTAATATTTTTACTCTCAATAAGAAACTTTACTCCATTACATATGTTTTCTAAATCTACTTTTCTTTTTAAAAGTGTGGATTTCCATTGCTTTTTAAAATGCGTTTCAGATTGTCTTTTGTTTTTTAATGTAGGCCCTGGTGAAATGCCATTCACTCTAATACGAGGTGCTAATTTCATAGCAGATGTTTTTGTAAAAGTGGCCAATGATGACTTACTTAAAGTATAAGAGAAAAAAAAAGGAGTTAATTTTTCAACCCTTTGATCAATAATATTTATTATACATCCTTCTTTATTTTTAATTAATTTTTTAAAATTTTGCGTCAAGATTGCTGGTGCTTTTAAGTTGATATTCATATGTTTTGTAAAAGATTTTTCGGAAAAATTTTCCAGATTATCGTTTTCAAAAATGGATGCATTGTTAATTAAGCAATCTAATCCTTTAAGAGTTTTATAGGCTTTTTTTATTAAAGTTTCGGTTTGTCTAAAATTATTTAAATCAGCTTTAAATAAGTATGCTTCAGCCCCAAGTTCCTCAAGTTCTTTTTTTAACTTTAAAGCGCTACTTTTAGATTTGTTAAAGTGGATACCTATTTTCGTTTCAAAGCTAACTAAACTTTTAGCGATTGCAGATCCTATTCTAGTAGCTCCACCAGTGATAATTATTTTTTTGGCTTCCATTTTTTTATTGCTTTTCTTGGTTTTGTACCAGGCATACCCATAGTCGATCTTCCTTTTGGATAAACTTTACTTTTCAAATTATATTGAGATATCTTGGGATTTAAAGTTATTTCAAGCTCACTAGCTTCTAGTTTTCTCATTTCATCTCTTAGTTTAGCAGCCTCTTCAAATTCCAAATTAGATGCAGCTTCCTTCATTTTTTTGTTTAAAGCCTTAAGATGTTTTTTTAAGTTACCACCTACGTTTGAACCTTCACTAATTTTAACGTAGTCTTTTTCATAAACAGACTCTAAAATATCACTTATTTCTTTTTTTACTGACTCAGCAGTTATTCCATTTTTCTTATTATATTCTAATTGTTTATTTCTTCTTCTGTCTGTTTCCTTAATTGCCTTTTCAATGCTCTTCGTGACTTTATCAGCATATAAAATTACTTTTCCATCAACATTTCGCGCTGCTCTTCCAATTGTTTGAATTAAAGAAGTTTCAGATCTTAAAAATCCCTCTTTATCAGAATCTAAAATTGCTACCAAAGCACATTCAGGAATATCTAATCCTTCTCTCAACAAATTAATTCCTACAAGAATATCGAACACTCCCATTCTTAAATCTCTTATGATCTCAATTCTTTCAAGAGTATCAATGTCAGAATGCATATATCTTACTTTAAGACCATTTTCGTGAAGATATTCCGTAAGATCCTCAGCCATCTTTTTTGTTAACGTAGTAGCAAGAACTCTATATCCTTTTTTTACAATCTCTTTTGCCTCGTGCATAAGATCATCAACTTGAGTTTTGGCCGGCCTTATTTCAACTGGTGGGTCTATTAAACCTGTTGGTCTAATAATTTGGTCAATATATTTATTACTCGTTTGTTTTAGTTCCCAAGGTCCTGGGGTAGCAGAGACAAAAACAGTTTGTGTTCTCATTAAATCCCACTCTTCAAATTTCAAAGGTCTATTATCCATGCATGAAGGGAGTCTAAACCCATATTCTGCTAGCGTGCTTTTTCTTGTCCGGTCGCCTTTATACATTCCATTTAATTGAGGAACCGTTACGTGACTTTCATCTACAAATATAATTGCATTATCTGGAAAATACTCAAATAGAGTAGGAGGTGGTTCACCAGCTTTTCTACCTGATAAAAATCTTGAATAATTCTCTATCCCCGCACACGTTCCGGTGGCTTCAATCATTTCTAAATCAAACTTAGTTCGTTCTCTTAATCTCTGCTCCTCTAAAAGTTTATTGTTTTCTCTATGTTTTTTTAAAGTCTCAGCTAACTCAGATTTTATTTGTCTGATTGCTTGTTCGATAGTAGGCTTAGGAGTTATATAATGACTATTAGCGTAAATTTTTATTATTGAGTAATCATTTGTCTTATCGCCAGTAAGTGGGTCAAATTCCTCAATTTTTTCCAATTTATTTAGATTAAAACTTATTCTCCAAGCTCTATCTTCTAAGTGTGATGGAAAGATCTCTAAATTTTCTCCTCTTACCCTAAAGGTCCCTCTAAAAAAATTTTGATCATTTCTTTTGTACTGTAAATTTATAAATGCTCTAATTAAATCGTCTCGCTCATACTCATAATTTTTCTTTAAAGTAATAGTCATTTTTGAGTACGCCTCTACAGAACCTAAACCATAAATACATGATACACTTGCAACAATAATTACATCATCTCTTTCCAACAAAGATCTTGTTGCCGAGTGTCTCATACGATCAATTTGCTCATTTATTGAGGCCTCTTTTTCTATATAAGTATCAGATCTAGGAACGTATGCTTCTGGAGTGTAGTAATCGTAATATGATACAAAATATTCTACAGCATTATCTGGGAAAAAACTTTTAAACTCTCCGTACAATTGAGCGGCTAAAGTTTTGTTTGGCGCTAGAATTAAAGCTGGTCTATTAGCCTTTTCGATAACTTTTGCCATTGTAAACGTTTTACCTGATCCCGTGACCCCTAAAAGTACTTGTTCTTGTTTGTTATCTTTTAAGTTTTTTAATATTTGCTTTATGGCCTCTGGTTGGTCACCGCTAGGTTGAAAATCACTTTTGATTTTAAAGTTAATACCTCCCTCTAACTTTTTAATTTTTTTTGAGTTATTAACTTCTAGATCAGCTAATTTTTCTTGATAAGTATTTTGCATTTTGTGTTAATAATAAATTAATTATATTATAAATTTCAATGAGCATAGTTTCCAATAGTTTAAAACGTATAAAACCGTCGCCTACAATAGCAGTTACCTCAAAAGCTAGGGAAATGAGAGCTGCTGGAAAGGATGTTATAGGTTTAGGGGCTGGAGAGCCTGATTTTGATACTCCAGACAATATTAAAGAGGCAGCAATAGACGCGATTAGAAAAGGGGATACAAAATATACTGCAGTGGATGGAACCCCAGCTCTAAAAAAAGCTATCCAAGCAAAATTTTCTAGGGAAAATGATTTATCATACGAGACTGATCAAATTTCAGTTGGAACTGGCGGAAAGCAAGTTTTGTATAATGCTTTTATGGCAACCATAAATAAAGGTGATGAGGTAATTATTCCAGCGCCTTACTGGGTTTCTTACCCTGACATTGTTTTGTTAGCTGGGGGAAAACCTAAAATAATAAAGTGTGATGAAAAAAATAATTTTAAATTAACACCAGAAAAATTAAAAAAAGCAGTTTCAAAGAAAACAAAGTGGATAATTATAAACTCTCCGTCTAACCCTACAGGCTCTGGTTATACCAAAGATGAGATAATAGCTTTATCGAAGATTTTAATGAAATATAAAAATTTATATATTTTAAGTGATGATATTTACGAACATATTACTTATGACGGTTTTAAATTTTTTACAATTGCTCAAATTGAAAAATTAAAAAGCAGAACTTTAACTATGAATGGAGTGAGTAAATCTTACTCGATGACTGGCTGGAGAATAGGTTATGCTGCAGGGCCAAAGGAAATAATTAAAGCGATGGCTAAAATTCAATCCCAATCAACTAGTAATCCTACATCCATAAGCCAAGCAGCTGCAGTCGAGGCTTTAAACGGAACACAAGATTTTATTTCAGTAAGATCAAATTCTTTTAAAGAGAGAAGAAATTTCGTTGTTGAGAGTTTAAATAATATAAAAGGTATAAGCTGCTTAAGCCCTGAAGGAGCTTTTTATGTTTTTCCAAACTGTAAAAAGCTACTAAACAAGAAAACAAAACTGAAAACCGATAAAGATTTTGTAGAGAAACTGTTAGAAAAAGCTGAGGTAGCTGTGGTTCAAGGTTCTGCCTTTGGTTTAGACGGTTACTTTAGGATATCTTACGCTACTTCAATGGAAAATTTGAAAAAAGCGATGCAAAGAATTAAAACTTTTTGTGATAGCCTTAATTAGACTCAGATAGATATTTTTCAGCTTCAAGTGCTGACATACAACCCATTCCAGCAGCGGTAACAGCTTGTCTAAAAATTTTATCCTTTACATCTCCTGCAGCAAAAACTCCTGGAATATTTGTTTCAGTAGAGTCAGGTTTTGTAATTAAATATCCTTCTTTGTCCATATTAAGTTGATCTTTAAACAAAGATGTTGCTGGATCATGACCTATGGCAATAAATAAACCATCAACTTTAAGCTCTTTAACTTTATTATCTTTTACATTTTTAATTTTTAATGCATTAACAGTTTTCGGCTCTTTAGTGCCAATAACATCCTCAACTACAGTGTCCCAAATAATTTCTATTTTCTTATTAGATTTTAATTTTGCTTGAAGCATTTTTTCTGCCCTAAGTTCGTTTCTCCTATGTATTAAATAAACCTTTGAAGCAAATTTAGTTAGAAACATTGCTTCTTCAACGGCGGCATTTCCCCCACCAACTACAGCCACTTCTTTTTCTTTAAAGAAAAATCCGTCACAAGTAGCACATGCTGAAACTCCAAATCCTCTAAAGTCTTGTTCAGATTTTAAATTTAACCATCTTGCCTGTGCTCCTGTGGAAATTATAAAACTATCGGCGGTATAAACTTGACCACTATCACCTGTTGCGGTGAAAGGTTTTTTTGTTAAATCAACTTTACTAATATGATCTTGTATCATTTCAGTTCCGACAGCCTCAGCCTGACCTTTCATTTCATCCATTAGCCAAGGTCCTTGAATCACCTTTGAATATCCAGGGTAATTTTCAACATCTGTGGTAGTGGTTAACTGCCCACCAGGCTGAGATCCATGAACAAGAATAGGTTTTAGCATTGCCCGAGCCGCATAAATAGCCGCTGTATAACCAGCTGGGCCCGATCCAAGAATTAACACTTTTGTATGCTTAGTTGATTTATTATTCATATTTAAATGTTTATATAGTAACGAATGTTGGAATTAAAAGCACTTCTTTTGACACAAGGTATGCACGGAATGGTAAGCCAGGTTGAGGGCTTAGCCAAAGCCTTGAAACTTTCCTTTAAACATAAGGAGATTAAATTGAAACCAATTTGGAATCTTGTTCCTCCAAAACTTACACCAATATCTGAAAATTTATTAACAGAAAAATTTGTTTGCAATAGCAAAATTGTAATATCTTGTGGCAGAAAAAGCGTGATACCTTCAATAGCACTAAAAAAAAGGTTTGGTAAAGAAATCTTTAATATTCATATCCAAGATCCAAAAGTATCTTTTCAACATTTCGATTTAATTATAAGTCCTGAACACGATAACTTGAAAGGGGATAATGTGATTAAAACGAAAGGCGCAATACATTATTTAACAAAAAAAGAAATTATAAAAAACTCAAAATACCTTGAAATTAAAAAAGACAATAAACAAATAGTAGCATTTGTATTAGGCGGACCTAATAAATATTACAAATTTACAGATAATCAAATTAATACAATCTTTAATAAAGTTAAGACTTTATTTACAACTGATAAATATAAGTTAATTGTCATTCCATCTTACAGAACCCCAGAGAGTATTATAAAAAAAGCAAACGAAGCTTTTGGATTTAATCATTATGTTATTAAGACAGTTGATAAAAAAGCTTATTTGAGCTCTTTATCAAATGCTGATTATATAGTTGTTACTTGTGACTCGACGTCTATGATTTCAGAAGCAGCCGTGACTGGTAAACCAGTTTATGTAGCCATGATGAAATCTTTAAGACCAAGTATAAGATTCTACAGATTTTATGATCAATTTGAGAAACTAGGAATTACTAAAAAACTAAATGGCAGTATTGACAATTGGAGTTATGATAAGTTAGATGAGGTTAATAGAATTGCTCCAATTATAAAAGAAAAAATGAAACTAAATGGAATTATTTAAATCTTTACAGACCCGAACAAAACAATTTAATGATCCTTTCAAGCATTTTGAAATTAATGAACCTTTAACTGGGACTGCAATAAAAGAAATTTGTAATGCTGAAATAGCCGATCCAAGAAAACAAAATTTAAATTATGATGGAACAAGAGCTCTTGATGGAGGGGAAGGAGCTTTTAGAGCTGGAATTAAAGACGGCGGAAAAGCAAAAAAACTTAGATGTTATGTTACTAAAGAAAATTCTAGTCAATTTCCTAACTTAACAAAATTTATTGAGGAATTGAGATCACCAGATGTTTACAAAAAGATAGGTTCATTAATTGGAAAAGATTTAAGTAATTCTTATGTGAGATTAGAGGTGATTTGTGACCGAGAGGGATTTTGGCTAAAACCTCATTGTGATATTGAAGAGAAGTTAATGTCTTCAATAGTTTTTGTTAATTTACACAACGAGTCAGAAAATTTAGGGACTGATTTTTATGACGCAAAATTAAATAAAGTTAAAACAGTTCCTTATAAACATAATTATGGATATTTCTTTACAAGTGGACCAAACACTTGGCACGGAATGGAAAAAAAAGAAATCAAAAAAGAGAGAAGATGTATCCAAATAAACTATGTTACTTTCGAGACTGATTGGAAAGTAAAAAGTTAGATTTCTTGTAAAGAAGTTACATTAATATCTCTTAATTTTAAAGATTTTATTCCTTCCAAGCAAACTTTAGCCGTTGACATATTGGTACAGTAAGGAACTTTATTGGCTAAAGTAGCTCTTCTTAAAGTTACAGCATCGCTTAACTGAGTTTCACTGTTTCCGCCTCCGGTGTTGATCACCAAAGCTATTTTTTTAGCATTTAAAACATCTACGATATGGGGAGAACCCTGATTCACTTTGTTTATTTTTTTACACTTAATTCCATGCTGGCTTATATAATCAGCGGTGCCTCCAGTTCCACAAAGCTTAAAATTTAACTTAACTAATTCTTTTGCCAATTGTACTCCTTCCTCTTTATGACTATTTTTCAAAGAGATAAAAGCCAAGCCTTTTATTGGAAGAGAGTTTGAAGCTGCAATCTGACTTTTAGCAAAAGCCATTCCAAAATTTTTATCAAAACCCATTACTTCACCTGTGGATTTCATTTCTGGTCCAAGTAAAAGATCGCTATTTGGAAATTTATTGAATGGGAATACCGCTTCCTTTACTGCAAACATGTCTTTCGTTTTACTTTTTAAGTTAAATTTAGTTAATTTTTCTCCAGCCATAACTCTTGAGGCTATCTTAGCAAGCGGTAAATTTTTCGCTTTTGAAACAAATGGAACAGTTCTACTAGCTCTTGGATTAACCTCTATTACAAAAATTTGATCTTTTTTAATTGCATATTGAACATTCATAAAACCTTTAACTTTAAGAGCTAAGGCTAATTTTTTTGTTTGATTTTCAATTTCTTTTATTAAAAAAGATTTTATTGAAACGGGAGGCAAACTACATGCTGAGTCACCAGAGTGTATTCCAGCTTCCTCAATGTGCTGCATAATTCCGGCCACAAAAACATTTTTACCGTCTGATATTGCATCAACATCAACTTCCATTGCATTATCAATAAACTTATCAATTAAGATTGGATTTTTTTCGGCAACTTTAAATGCTTCTTTTACAAAGTTTTTAAGTTGGCTTTTTTCGTGAACAATCTCCATAGCTCTTCCACCTAATACATAAGAAGGTCTTACCATTAAAGGCAAACCAATCTTATCTGCAATTTTTATTGCTTGAGGAAATGTTCTAGCGATACCGCTTTCAGCTTGATTTAAATTAAGTTTATTTAAAAGATCTCTAAATCTATCTCTATCTTCAGCAAGATCAATTGATGAATATTGAGTTCCTAAAATTGGAAGCTTGTTTTCGTGTAAAAATTTTGCAAGTTTAATTGGAGTTTGCCCTCCAAATTGAGCAATAACACCTTTTACATTACCTTTTGATTTCTCCCTTTTTATTATATTGAAAACATACTCATCTATTAAAGGTTCAAAATATAATCTATCACTGGTGTCGTAATCTGTTGAAACGGTTTCTGGGTTACAATTCACCATTATAGTTTCATATCTAGCTTCTTTAAGAGCAAAACTAGCTTGGCAACAACAATAATCAAACTCTATTCCTTGACCAATTCTATTAGGGCCCCCACCCAGAATTATAATCTTATCTCTGTTAGAGGGATCGGCTTCACATTCTAAATTAGAGGAGAAATTTCTTTGATAAGTAGAATACATATACGGAGTGAAAGACTTAAATTCTGCAGCACAAGTATCGACTTTTTTATAAACTGGTAAAACTTTTAAAGCTATTCTTTTTTTTCTAATTAGTGTCTCTGAAATATTCGTAAGTTCAGCTAATTTTTTGTCAGAAAATCCTATCGACTTAATATAATTAAATTCATTAAATTTTTTTGGAAGACCTTTTTTCTTTATTTTAATTTCATTCTCTATGATTTCTTTTATTTGGTTTAAAAACCAAGGGTCAATTTTTGAAAGTTTATTAATATCCTTTAAATTTATTTTTTTTCTTATAGCCTCTCCAACAAGTAAAATCTTATTTGGAATATTTTCTTTAAGTTTTTTTCTAATTTGTTTCGTATTTAAATTAAATATTTGGTCTAATCCTGAAAAACCTGTCTCTAGAGACACCAAAGCTTTTTGAAGAGACTCTTTAAAATTTCTACCAATAGCCATTGCCTCTCCTACCGATTTCATTGATGTTCCTAAAACTGCAGCTGAAGATGAGAATTTTTCAAAAGTAAATCTTGGGATTTTAGTAACCACATAGTCTATTGTGGGTTCAAAAGATGCTGGTGTAACTTTCGTAATCTCATTTTTTAATTCGTCTAATGTGTAACCAACAGCTAACTTTGCTGCAACTTTAGCTATTGGAAACCCTGTGGCTTTGGAAGCAAGCGCTGATGATCTTGAAACCCTAGGATTCATCTCAATAATTACCATTCTTCCATTTTTTGGATTTATGGCAAATTGAACATTTGATCCCCCAGTTTCTACACCAATTTTTCTTAAGCAAGCTATAGAGGCATTCCTCATAACTTGATACTCTTTGTCGGTCAAAGTAAGTGCTGGAGCGATAGTAACTGAGTCCCCAGTATGAATTCCCATGGGATCTAAATTTTCTATTGAACAAATAATAATGCAATTGTCATTTTTATCTCTGACAACTTCCATCTCAAATTCTTTCCAACCCTCTAAACACTCCTCAACTAAGACTTGATTAACAGGTGACTCGTGAAGCCCATTTTTTATAATTTTATAAAAATCTTTTCTACTCTTTGCTATCCCACCCCCTAAACCGCCTAGAGTAAAAGCCGGTCTTATAATTGCCGGTAATCCGATTTGTTTTAATACCTTTGAAGATTGTTTAAAATTATTTACTATTTTTGATTTGGGAAGGTCTAAACCAATCTCTATCATATTTTTTCTAAATTTTTTTCTATCTTCAGCATTGGATATAGCTTTAGAGTTAGCACCTATGAGTTCAATTTTGTATTTTTTTAAAATTCCTTTTTTTTCTGCCTCCATTGCTAAATTTAAAGCAGTTTGACCACCCATGGTTGGTAAGATCGCATCAGGTTTTTCTTTGATAAGAATTTTTTCAAGAACTTCTATTGTTATAGGTTCAATATAAGTTTTATCAGCAACATTTGGATCCGTCATAATCGTTGCTGGGTTTGAATTAATTAGAATTACTTTGAAGCCTTCATCTTTTAAAGCTTTACAGGCCTGAGTGCCTGAATAATCAAACTCGCAAGCTTGCCCAATAATTATTGGCCCTGCACCAACAACTAAAATTTTTTTAATATCTTTTCTTTTTGGCATTTTTTTTCATACTCTTCACAAATTTATCAAATAAATAAACACTATCTTGAGGACCAGGGTTGGACTCCGGATGATATTGAACTGAAAAAACGGGTTTGTTTTTTAACTCGATACCTTCAATGCTGTTGTCAAATAAAGACTGGTGAGTAATCCTTATATTTTTAGGAATACCTTTTTTTACCACTTCAAATCCGTGATTCTGACTTGTGATTTCAACATTACCTTCAATCAAATTTTTAACAGGATGGTTAGCTCCCCTATGTCCTAATTTCATTTTTTCTGTCTTAGCACCGAGTGCTAAAGCTAAGATTTGATGGCCTAAACAGATTCCAAACAATGGTAATTTTTTTTTGATTAATTTTTGAATTGTAGGTATTGCATATTTCCCTGTTGCAGCCGGATCTCCAGGCCCATTTGATAAGAATATTCCATTAGGCTTGAGTTTTAGAATATCTTTTGCAACTGTTTTGCATGGTACGATTGTAACTTTACAATTAAAATCAGAAAAATATCTTAAAATATTTTTCTTTATTCCGTAATCTATTGCAACCACATGTAATGATTTTTTTTTATTTTTTAAATATCCATTCCCCTTTTTCCATGTTTTATAATCTTGCCACAAATAATTTTTTTTAGTAGTAACCATTTTTGCTAAATCTAGGTCTTTTAGGCCACTCCATTTATTAGTTATTTTAATTAGTTTTTTAATATTTAATTTATTTTTGTTGTAAAAAGATATCGTTCCTTTAGGGGCACCTTTATCTCTAATTAAATTTGTTAAATTTCTAGTATCAATTCCAGTTATTCCAACAATCTTATTTTTTTTTAACCATTGATCTAAATGTTTTAAAGATCTGTAATTTGATGGATTAGTTATTTCCGTATTTATTATTACTCCTTTAGTCCAAATCTTGTCTGACTCGTGATCTTCTTTATTCGTTCCAACATTTCCAACGTGTGGAAAGGTAAAATTTATAATCTGATCAGCATAGGAAGGGTCGGATATAATTTCTTGGTAACCAGTAATAGAAGTATTAAAACATACTTCACCAGTTGCAGTGCCTTTGTAACCTAAACCTACGCCTTTAAAAAACTTACCGTTTTGAAGAACTAGAATAGCAGTGGAGTCGATCTTTTTAAGATTTTTATAAGAGTTTATATTTTGACTAGACTTCTTCAAATACAACTCATGAGTTAAAGTAAAAAACTTATAAACATGATTTTGCGCAACATATGAAATAGAATTAAAATCGTCAAGAAAGTTCTTTTTATTTTGCATTAGAATTGTGATTAAAATAATAAACTTAATTATGTCTCTAAGAAAAAAAATTGAAGATAAGTTGAATGACGCATTAAGAGCTAAAGATAAAAACATATATCCCACATTAAGATTAATAGTTTCGGCTATAAAAGATGCGGAAATTGCAGGACGCACGAAGGGTCAAAAAGAGATAAAGGATAGTGACATTATTTCGCTATTAAAAAAAATGATAAAACAAAGAAATGAGTCTTGTGAAGTTTACGAAAAAGCAGGGCGAAATGAACTCCTTGAAAACGAAAAAAAAGAAATAGATGTGATAAATACATTTTTACCAAAACAGCTAAGTGAAGAGGAAACAAAAAAAATCTGCCAAGAAACAATTAAATCAATCGGAGCCTCTTCAATGAAAGATATGGGTAAAATTATGGGTGCCTTAAAATCAAAACATGCCGATACTTTGGATTTTTCAAAAGTAAGCTCAATTTTAAAAGGTCTTTTAAGTTAATGAAATATCCAAAAGAATATCTTGATGAAATAAAATTAAGATTAAAAGTATCTCAAGTGGTTGGAAAATCAGTACAGTTAAAAAAAAGAGGTAAAGAGTTTGTGGGTTTATCGCCTTTTAAAAATGAAAAAACACCATCTTTTACAGTGAATGATGAAAAAGAGTTTTATCATTGCTTTGCAACAGGAGAACATGGAAATATTTTTGATTTTTTAATGAAAACAAAATCTATGGGATTTGGTGAGGCTGTTAGAACTTTAGCATCTGAAGCTGGTATGCAGCCATATAGATTTTCAAATTTTGATAAAAAGAAAGACCAACGATTTCAAACTTATAAAAATATTTTTAAAGATTATACTAAATTTTTTAATCAACAATTATTTAATCCTAATAACAAAGAAGCATTGGAATATCTAAACAAAAGAGGTTTAAAAAAAGAAACAATTGATGAATTTCAATTAGGTTATGTTCCATGGAAAAATGATTTTTACGATAATCTTAAAAAAAGATATTCTGAAGATGAAATTAATTTAACAGGTTTATACTATAAAAGTGATAAAACAGGGAAATACATTGATAGATTTAATTCTAGAATAATTTTTCCAGTAAATAATATTACAGGTGATACTATAGCATTTGGTGGCAGAATATTTCGAGATAGTAAATTAGCTAAATATATTAATTCTCCAGAAACAGAATTTTATAAAAAAGGAAATATGATTTTTAATCTTGATAAAGCTAAAAATCTTAGATCAGAAACTGACGAAATTTTGATTGTTGAGGGCTACATGGATGTAGTTAGTGTGTATTCTTCAGGAATAAAAAATGTAATAGCTAATTCTGGAACTGCAATTACAGATAGACAAATTTCCTTGATATGGAAATTCTTTTCTAACCCTATTGTTTGTCTAGATGGAGATGAAAGTGGTCAAAAAGCTGCCTTAAGAATCGCAGAAAAATTATTTCCTTTTATTAATGAAAAAAATAAAATCTACTTTTCTATAATGCCAAAAGGTAAAGACCCGGATGATTTTGTAAAACAAAATGGCAAGTCTGGTCTTTTGAAACTGCTTAAAAGAAAAGAAATTATACAAACATATATTTGGAATTATCATTTAAATAAAATAGACCTAAAGAGTCCTTATGAAGTGTCTAAATTTGAAAAAGAAATTAAAAATTTAGCTTATTCAATTCAAGATGAAACTTTAAAAAAATATGTATTAGAAGATTTCTTAGAAAAATTAGGTAACCTAACTCCTCTACAATCGTTTAAAAAGAATACTAAATTTTTTAAAAAAAAAGATTTCAAAATTTTAAAAGAGACGAAACTTCTTTATCAAAAGAAACAAAATTTTTCTAAATTAGAGATAATAGAATTTTCAATTTTGTTCATTATTCTAAACTATGTAAACATTGCATCCAATAAGATCGAAGAATTATCTCAATTAGATTTTTATTCAGAAAAAAATAATGACCTTAAAAATGAAATTATAAAATTTCTCACATCAGAAAATGATATTAAAGCTTTTAAATCTAATTTTATAGAAAATTATAAAGATCTTTTAAAAGAGATACAGGATCTTTCTAATGTCCAAATAATTTTAAAAGGTAAAGATACTGAACAGATTACAGAATTTTTAGAAGAGTTAATTCAGGATTTTAAAGAGCAGAACAATTTAAAAAAAATTGAATCCTTAGAAAAAAAATTAATAAATAATTTAGACGAAAGCTCATATTCAGAATTAATTGAGCTTAAAAGCCAATTAAATAGGGATTAATTATTGTGTGGATTTTTCTAACTTAGTCATTATATATACTCTACATTTCTTTTATGGCTGAAAAATTAATTACAAAATCATTTGAAAGATTATTGGATAAAGGAAAACACAGGGGTTTTATAACTTATGAGGAGTTAGGAAAATCTTTAGGTAAGAGAAATAGCACACCAGAAAATATCGAAAAAGCACTAATAGTTTTAGTTGAAGAAAAAGTTACTTTCGTTGAAAAAAAATCACAGTATCAATCTAATAAGAAAAAAGAGGCAACAGCTAATAACGAGGAAAAAAGCTCCGAAAAAAGCGACGACCCAATAAGAATGTACCTAAGAGAGATGGGCGGTGTTGAATTACTATCTAGAGAAGGAGAAATCGCAATAGCCAAAAGAATTGAGGCAGGTAAAGATGTAATGATTAATGCCTTAACGCAAAGCCCAATAGTTGGAAAAAAGATTAAAGAATGGAGAGAACAGATAGATAGCCAACAACTTTTAGTAAGAGACATCATCGATATAGACTCTACTTATGAAGACTTTGAGTCTTCAAACGATAATGATGAATTAAAAATTAATAAAAAAACAAAAAATCAGGATGAAAAAGATCTTGAAAAAAAAGATGAGGAAAACTCTCAGGCAGAAGATGATGAATTTAACGTTTCACTCGCCAAAATGGAGGAGGAAATTAAACCTAAAATATTAAATATACTAGACTCTTTAAATAAGAATTATTTAAAACTTCAAAAATACCAATTAGAGAAATTAAACTGTTTACTCAATTCTAAAGAACTTTCAGTATCAAAAAACAAAAACTTCAAAAAAATACAAGAAATTTTAGTTGATAATTTTAAGAATTTACAATTAGCACCACATGTAGTTGAGGAACTTGTTCAATCTCATTACAAAGAAAATAAAAAAATTGTTTCTTTAGAAGGAGTTCTCTTAAGATTAGCTTTAGATAACAAAATATCACGTGAAGAATTTTTAAAATATTATATTGGAAATGAGATTAATCCAAAGTTTGAGTCATTTTTAAAAGAAAACCCAAGCTGGAAAGCATTTTTTAAGAAATATAAAAAAGACTTTAGCGAAATAAGAGATAGACTTGTTGAATTTAGTAAAAAAATTGGTTTGTCAGTTGGAGAATTTAAAAAATTAGTAAGTAGAATTCAAAAAGGCGAGAGAGAGTCTAGAATAGCAAAAAAAGAAATGGTAGAGGCGAATTTGAGATTAGTAATTTCAATAGCAAAAAAATATACCAATCGTGGTCTTCAATTTTTAGACCTAATCCAAGAGGGAAATATTGGTCTTATGAAAGCAGTAGATAAATTCGAATACAGAAGAGGTTATAAGTTTTCTACTTATGCGACTTGGTGGATAAGGCAAGCTATAACTCGATCGATTGCCGATCAAGCAAGAACTATAAGAATACCAGTTCATATGATTGAAACAATAAACAAGATCGTACGAACCCAAAGACAAATCATGAGTGAGTTTGGTAGAGAGCCCACTCCTGAAGAGTTATCAAAAAAATTAGCTATGCCACTCGAAAAAGTTAGAAAAGTTTTAAAAATTGCAAAAGAGCCCGTCTCTTTAGAAACACCAGTAGGCGACGAGGAAGATAGTAGCTTAGGAGACTTTATAGAAGATAAAAATGCACTTCAACCACTCGATACAGCCATCCAATCAAATCTAAGCGAGTCAACAACTAAAATTTTAGCTTCACTAACACCGCGAGAGGAAAGAGTCTTAAGAATGAGATTTGGAATTGGTATGAATACAGATCATACTTTAGAGGAGGTTGGTTTACAATTTTCAGTTACAAGAGAAAGAATTAGACAAATAGAAGCAAAAGCTTTGAGAAAACTAAAGCATCCAAGCAGATCTAAACAGTTGAAAAGTTTCTTAGAAAAATAATCTTAAAACTCTTAATTTGAAAAAATTTTAAAACCCAGGTATAAGTATTTATTATTGGGCCTGTAGCTCAGTTGGTTAGAGCAGTACACTCATAATGTATTGGTCCCAGGTTCGAGTCCTGGCGGGCCCACCATTTAGTTTTTAACAAACTCTTCAAGTTTGGAAATTAAAACCAATAAATCGTTATTATTTGAATTTAAAATAGATGAAAACTCCTCTTTTTGAGTCCTTGCTAAGCTCAAACCTTCAACAATTAAGTCTCTTATTAAGGGTTTATCAGGATTTCTTGTATAAATTCTCCAATCTATTTTAATTTCAGGATTGCCATTTTTCGGAGTTATCTTTGATTTGATAATTGTATAATTTGAACTTTTTTTATCCGCCTCTATTAATTCAAACTCACTCGATGAATAATCAGATAGTCTGGATGTTAAACTTTTTAAAAAGTATTTCTCAAACGCTATTTGATATAATTCAATATCCTTTTTTTCTGAAGACTTACGTAACTCACCTAATGTGTATAGTCCAAGCGCACTAATATCTACATTATTTATGGCAACATCCTCAATAAATTTTGATTTTTGCTCGTCGCTTAAATTTTTATCTGATAATTTCTCTATTACATCTAAAACTAATTCAGAAACAAAATTTTTAGGATCAGAGCTATACTCAACAGCAAAAGAAGTATTAAAAAATATTAATGCCGAAGTAAAAAAAATTGCAAATTTTTTCATTTAAAGTGGTTAATTATCTAAATCCCAATCTTCTGTATCTCCAGTAGAATTTTTGATTTTTCTCTCTCTGCTTTGGAGATAAACACTTTTCATCGATGAGTATAGATCTATAGAATTTTTTTCTAAACTATCAAAAGTAAGAATATTTTCTGCCCTAAAGTCAACTGCGTCTACAGTTTTAACTGAATAGAAATCCAAATTATTACCAGAGGCGCTTAAAAGTTCGTTTTCTCTTATTGTAATGTGCGCAAAAGGATCTATAAAAGTATCTGCTACTAAACCTACAGAGTCCCTCAAAGTTGTTGGACCTAGAATTGGCAGCACAAAGTAACAACCTGAACCTATTCCATAAGCTCCTAAAGTTTGCCCAACATCTTCTTTATGAGGTTTAAGACCCATCTTTTCTGCTGGATTCATGAATCCGAGAATACCGACTGTTGTATTTATAAAAAAACTTCCTGTTGAATGAGCAAATTGTTTTAAATTACCTTGTAATAAATTGTTAGGAATTGATAGTAGTGTTGCTATGTTTGAAGTGAAATTGCTTGTGCCTTTTTGAATAGGTTTTGGTAGTTTACTGTAACCTTTTGCAACTGGTTCTAACAGAATATCATCAAATGCCATATTGAACTTAAATACGGACCTACTAATACCCTCAAAGCACTCCTCTGTAGCTCCTAATTTATTAAAGCTCACATTTAGGATGAGCAAGAACGATAAAATTGTTGCTATTTTTTTTAGGTACATTCAAATATGGTATATATATATTTTTAAATTATATGCCATTAAAAATTTAGCAAAAAAAAGAGAGTATTTTGTTGGATTTTTGACATAGATACTA
>CACJFE010000003.1 GCA_902592655.1 uncultured Pelagibacteraceae bacterium
ATTGAAATTATCGATAAAATGACTTTAAGAATAAACGACTTGCTGACAGGAATGTTTAGAGCAATTGGCATCAAACTAGTTGACTTTAAAATTGAGTACGGGAAAACCTGGAATAAAGATACTGAAAAAAAAGAAATTGTACTCGCTGATGAAATTAGCCCGGATACATGCAGATTATGGGATGCTAAAACTGAGAAAAAACTCGACAAAGATAGATTTAGAAAAGATTTGGGAAATATTATTCAAGCATATCAAGAAGTTGCAAGAAGATTAGGAATCATGCCTGAGGAAACAAATATTAGTGAAGTTAATTTTGGAAAAACTATACCAATAAAATTCAAAAAAAAATAAATTGAAATTTTCTGTAACAGTTACATTAAAAAAAAATGTATTAGATCCTCAAGGAAAAGTAGTTGAAAATACATTAAAAAATCTAGGTATGCTTAATTTAAAAAGTATTAGGCAAGGTAAATTTTTTGAAATTGAAATTGAAGAAAAGAATGAAGAAGTGGCCAAAAAAAAAGTTAATGAAATGTGCATCAAGCTTTTAGTAAATCTAATAATTGAAGATTATAAAATTGATATAGTAAAATGAGATCTTCCGTGATTGTGTTTCCTGGTTCGAATTGTGATAGAGATATAGCTGTAGCTTTGCAAAGAATGCAATTTAAGAATAAGATGATTTGGCACAAAGAAACTTCTTTACCAAAATCAGATCTTATAGTTATACCCGGGGGATTTTCTTACGGAGATTATTTGCGATCAGGCGCTATTGCGGGAAAATCTCTTATTATTAATGAGGTTATTAAAGCTGCTAAGTCTGGATGCTTAATTTTAGGTATTTGTAATGGCTTTCAAATTCTAACCGAAACCGGAATGCTAAAAGGAACTTTGTTACGAAATAAAAATTTAAAATTTATTAATAGAGATGTAAATATTAGAGTTATGAATAATAAAACAAGATTTACTTCTAAATACAAACTAAACCAAGTTTTAAATTTAAATATAGCGCATAATGAAGGTAATTATTATACTGACTCAAATCATTTAGAACAGCTTAAAAAGGATAATTTAATAGCGTTCAAATATTCTGATAGTAATGGAAATACTGATGATAAATTTAACCCGAATGGAGCAATTGAAAATATTGCAGGTATTTTTAATGACAAAAAAAATATTTTAGGAATGATGCCACATCCTGAGAGAATGGTAGATGAGCTTATTTCTAATTCTGACGGAATAAATTTATTTTCTAGTTTATTAGATTAAAAATGGGAATTGATAATAAAATTATTGAAAAACACGGTCTAAAAATTGAAGAATATAAAGTCATTAAAAAATTGCTTAAAAGAGATCCTAATTTATTAGAACTTGGTGTCTTTTCTGCAATGTGGAATGAACATTGTTCATATAAATCCTCTAGAATTCATCTAAAAAAACTACCAACAAAGGGTGATAAAGTCATACAAGGTCCAGGAGAGAATGCTGGTGTAATCGATATTGGAGACAATGACGCTATTATATTTAAAATAGAAAGTCATAATCACCCCTCTTTTATTGAGCCTTATCAAGGCGCTGCCACAGGTGTTGGTGGTATTTTAAGAGATGTTTTTACGATGGGAGCTAGACCGATAGCTCTTTTAAATTCTATACATTTTGGAGCTCCGTCCCATCCTAAAACAAAAAGTTTATTGAATGGAGTAGTTTCAGGTATAGGTGGTTATGGTAATTGCATAGGAATACCTACCGTAGCTGGCGAAACAAAATTCAATGATACTTACAATGATAATATTTTAGTTAATGCGATGGCTGTAGGTCATGCTGAAAAAAATAAGATTTTTTATTCTAAAGCTAAGGGAATAAACAAATCAGTTGTCTATGTTGGATCGAAAACTGGACGTGACGGTATTCATGGTGCATCAATGGCTTCTGCAGAGTTTGATGATAATTCTGATGAAAAAAGACCTACTGTACAAGTAGGCGATCCATTTACAGAAAAATTACTTTTGGAAGCATGTTTAGAATTAATGAAGGATGATTCAATTATAGCTATTCAGGATATGGGTGCTGCTGGATTAACTTCCTCAAGTGTTGAAATGGCATCAAAAGGATCATTAGGTATTGAGTTAATCTTGGACAAAGTGCCGTGTAGAGAAGAAAATATGAGTCCCTATGAAATGATGTTATCCGAAAGTCAAGAAAGGATGTTAATTATTCTTGAGGACGGTAAAGAGAAACACGCTAAAAAAATTTTCCAAAAATGGGACTTAGATTTCGTAATAATTGGAAAAACAACCGATACAAAAAAGCTTACTTTAAAGTATAAAGATAAAATTGTGGGAGAAATTCCTATAGAAGCCTTAGCTTCAAAAGCGCCGATTTATGATAGAAAATGGACTAAAAAAAAAGTTCCAAAAAGTATCAATATTAAAAAATTTAAAAAAATAGGACTAAAAGAGGCTTTAATTAAAATTTTATCTTCACCCAATCATTCAAATAAAAGTTGGATTACAAATCAGTACGATCAAATGGTAATGTGCGATACTGCTCAAAAATCTGGATCAGATGCTGCAATAATTAGAATACACAACAAAGATAAAGCAATTGCTGTAGCGGTCGACTCCTCAGCAAATTATTGCAAGTCATTTCCAATAACTGGTGGAAAGCAAATTGTGTGTGAGAATTGGAGAAATTTAATTACTGTTGGAGCCAAACCAATCGCTATAACTAATTGTCTAAATTTTGGTAATCCAGAAAATAAAGAAGTGATGGGTGAATTTGCTGAATGTTTAGAAGGCATCAAAGAAGCATGCAAATTTTTAAATTTTCCGGTGGTCTCCGGTAATGTATCTTTTTATAATGGTACTAATAAAAAAAACATTTATCCTACTCCTGTAATTGGAGGAGTTGGTTTAATTGAAAAACTATCTCAACCTCTTAACCACAATTTCAAAAAAGATAAAAGCTTATTAATTTTAATTGGTAAAACTTTTGGACACTTAGAGCAAAGTTGTTACTTAAAAGAGAACTTTGCCGTTGAAGACGGTAAACCTCCTAAAATTAATTTGATAAATGAGAAAAATAATGGAGAAGTTGTACTAAAATTGATAAAAGAAAATTTTGTCTTATCTTCTCACGATATCTCAAATGGAGGACTTATAGTTGCATTAAGTGAGATGTCAATAGGATCTAAGTTTGGTGTCAAAATCAATAAACCAAAAAAACTTATAAATTTAACAGAATATTTTTTTGGAGAGGATCAGAGCAGATATATTTTAGAAATTGATGAAAATAGTTTACCTGATGTAGACAAAATACTTAAAAAAAATAACATATATTATGAAAATATTGGAATCACTCAGAAAAATTATTTTGAAATTGAAGGTGAGATTAAAATTGACATAAATGACCTATTTAAAATTAATAATCAATGGTATAATAATTACTAATGGCTTTACCTTTAGATGAAATAAAAAAATTAATCAAAGAAGGCATACCCGATGCAAAAATTGAAATCAAAGATTTGATGGGTGATAACAATCATTATTCTGCAGTTATTAAGTCGCAAATTTTTAAAAATTTAAATAAAGTTGAGCAACACAAACTAGTCTATAAATCGCTTAAAGGTAAAATGGGAAATGAATTACACGCTTTATCAATTACAACAAAAACAGAATAATGACTATAAAGGAAAAAATTCAAAATTTAATTGATACGAATGAAGTTTGCTTATTTATGAAAGGCACGCCTGAAAATCCTCAGTGTGGTTTTTCAATGGCAGCGTCGAATATTTTGAAACATCTTAATGTTGCTTTTAAAGGAATTAATGTACTAGAAGATGATAATTTAAGACAAGGAATAAAAGATTTTAGTGATTGGCCTACAATACCTCAATTATATATTAAAAAAGAATTTATTGGGGGATCAGATATTGTGAAAGAGATGTTTGAAAAAGGAGAACTAAAGAGTCTTTTACAAGAAAAAAAGCTTATATAATGAGAAATTATATATACAAAATTATAATTGCTTCCATAGCAATTATTTTAGTATTTCAATTTACTATTGGCAAAGAAATTTCAAAAATAAATAATAAGATTGATTTCTTTTCAACAACAGAGGGCAGAAAAGACTTAATTAATTCACTAAAAAAAGAAATTCGTAAAGCTAATGAAAGAGAAAATTACCTTGATGAAGAAGAAAGATTATTAATAAAAAACTTTTTAAACAAAATAAGAAAAGAATTAGAATTAAATAATTAATTACATTCTAATATCTTAGCTAATACTATATTTTCCTGAGATAAATTAATCTTTATTTTTTCTTCATGAAATAACTTACAATTATTTGGAGAACCTTTTCTTAAAGATCTCTCCGTAAAAGCAATATAAAAAGGTCTTTCATTTTTTTTATACAAATTATTAAATGGCTTAAAGCATTTATTGTTATCTTTAATAAAGTAATTGATACCATCGTTTCTATTGGAAATTATACATGCATCTTTATTATTAACATTATTGTTAAGCACTCTAGCTATATTTTTAGTTGATGCACCCCAATAATCTTTTTCAAAGTTATCATTAACTTTTAAAAAAATATTTAGATTATTTAGCCATAAATAATTATAAGGAAATATCTTTAAATTTTGTATAGAAAAAAAAATTATAAAAAAACTTACCAGAAAAATAGAAATTTTTTTTTTGAAATTAAATATTGTTATTAAAGATATAATAAAAATTAAGGGTACTAAAAAAAGAACTTGTCTTAATTCATCATATAAATTTACATTTAGGATTATTAAAATTAAAATTATTGAGAAGATAGTCAACATTAATGATCCTACAATTATTAAATTTCTTTTTTCTCGAAATAATTTTTTTTCTATTAATGGAAACAATACTAATCCTAGAAGTATCGCTAAAGGTAATTTAAATAATAGCCATATAAATAAATATGTTGGAGGTAAGTCTTGAGCTTTCATACACTCACCAAGAGTGATTGTGCAAACAGTTTGTATATGCCCGCTCATAAAGATTATTGAGTAAAAAAATTTAAAAGGATTATTCCAGAAACTTGGATAAAAAATATAAAGAAAAATAAAGAAAAAAAGGGCAAAGATGAATAAATTTTTATAGAAATCTTTTAAAAATCTATTGAAGCTATAATTATAAGACTTCAAAAATAGTATTAAAAAAAACAAATATTCCAAAAAAATTAATATGCCACTAACTCTGATTGATAAGAGATACGCAGTAAGTATACCAAAAATAATTATTTTCTTTTTTTTAATTTTTGATTTTAAAAAAAAATCATCAAGTACGTTGTAAATATAGTAAGTACAAATTACCCATAGGGACATAAAAGGTACGTCTTTTACATTAAACAAACTATGACCTAATAAATATGGATAAGTGAGAAACATTAAACAGCAAAGATTTGAGTAATTTTTATTTCTCGTAGAAAGATAAATTAATTTTCTTAAGTAAATACCTGATAAAACAAAAAAAAGAAATACGGTTGGATGTTTCGCTAGTAATAAAACGCCTTCTTCTTTTAAGTTTTCTTTGTCTATAAAGTTTAATGTAAATAATTCTAGAATTGATGATAGATAGTAAAAGCCTACACCGTAAAAACCATGGTAGGTTTCTAGAAAACTAACATCAAAGTTTTTATTAAAGAATATATTAAAGAATTTTTTTTTATTGAATTCCCAAACTAAATTATTATGTGACTCATCGTGAGTTATACCTACTTTTAGCGATAATAACATTCCTACAGCTAGAAATATTGTTAATATATAATAAAAGTAATTTTTTTTTATGTTATTTGCTATTTTCACAAAACAAAAAAATTTATTTATTCTTATCTAGAATAATATTCTATAACTAAATTAGGTTCCATTACTACAGGAAAGGGCACTTCAGAAAATTTAGGAACTCTAATTAACTTTGCGGTTTTATTCTTATCGTCGATTTGGATGTATTCTGGTACATCTCTTTCTTTACTTTGAATAGAGCCTTCGACAATAACTAATTTTTTTGATTTTTCTCTTATTTCTATAAGATCACTACCTTTAACAACATAACTAGCGATATTAACTCTTTTTTTGTTAACCCTAATATGACCGTGGTTAATCATTTGCCTAGCTGAAAAAACTGTTGGAGCAAACTTTGCTCTGTAAATTATTGTGTCTAATCTACTTTCTAACAGAGCGATTAGATTTTCGGTAGTATCACCTTTTTTTGACAAAGCCTTACGGTAGATATTTCTAAACTGTCTTTCATTTATATTTCCATAATATGCTTTTAATTTTTGTTTAGCTTGTAATTGAACTCCATAATCAGTTGGCTTACCTTTTTTATTCTGGCCGTGCTGTCCTGGAGGATAAGCCCTAGAGTTAAATGGGCTTTTTGGCCTTCCCCAAATGTTAGCTTTTAACCTTCGGTCTACTTTATGCTTAGATTTTAATCTTTTTGTCATGTTTTTTGTGTTTGTTTATAAAGTTTCATTTTGATTTGTCAATTATGGTTTAGAAGTTTTTTTACTTAATGTGCTTATTATACTTGATAAAATCCTCAGTTCTTTATCATTTGGCTCTAATCTATAAATTAAATTATTGATATTTAATAACATCGACTTTTTCTTCTCTATGGGTAAAAAAAATCCTTTTTTTTCTAATAAATTGGTTAAATGATTTGTAAATGAAATTATCTTTTTTTTTGATGACACCTTTAAATTTTTTGATTTTTTTTTAAAAAATACATCATTAAGAAGTTTAAAAATTTCAAAACATATTATCGTTACCGAATGTGATAAATTTAGAGATTTAAATTTTTTTGAGGTTGGAATTTGAAGAATATAGTTTGAAAATGATAAATCATAGTTAGATAAGCCAGATGCTTCAGGTCCAAACATAAACCCGAACTTTAAATTTTTTCTAGTATTTAATAATTTATATAAATCCTCAAAATTAATATTTTTTTTGTTTATATCTCTTTTTCGAGCACTCAAAGAAATAACAATATTAAACTCTTCAACTGCTTTATCAATACTACTAAATACTTTAGTTTTATTAATAACATCAAACGCTCCGACAGAGGTTGTTTTGGCTTTATGATTTGGAAAATTAAATTTTGGAGCTACAATACTTAATTTTTTAAATCCAAAATTTTTTATAGACCTTGCAGAAGCGCCGATATTTTCTCCAAGTTGAGGTCTCACCAGGATAAACCCAAATTTATTTTTCATTTAAATTTGCAGGTGCTTTTTCTTTGTAAAGTTTATAGTCTAAACTATCAATCAAAGCTTTAAATGAGGCTTCAATAATATTAGGAGATACACCGACAGTAAACCAACTTTTTCCTGACTTGTCTGTGCTTTCAATCAAAACTCTTGTGGTAGCTTCTGTACCAGTATTTAAAATTCTAACTTTATAGTCTAAAAGTTTTAAATCGGAAAAATAATTGTAGTATTTTGTAACTTTTTTGAAATTAGATCTAATTGCATTATCAAGCGCATTTACTGGACCATTTCCTTCTCCGTGACACTCTATTTCTTTGCCATCAATTAAAAAAATTACATTTGCTTTAGTTTGTATTTTATTAGACTTAGAAACATTTACATCGTAACTTTTAACTTTTAGATACTCTGGAACTTTGCCCAAAAGTCTATTGGCTAACAATTCAAATGATGCATCAGCACCGTCATAAGAGTACCCACTAAACTCTCTATCTTTTACCTCATTCAAAATTTTTTGTACTTTATTATCATTTGAGTCTATCTTAACTCCATACTGTTCAAGTCTAGATATTATATTTGATCTACCAGCTTGATTTGACACGATTATATTTCTATGATTCCCTATCAATTTAGGATCAATATGCTCATAAGTTTTAGGATCTTTTTTCACAGCAGAGACATGCAATCCTCCTTTATGAGAAAATGCTGACGCCCCTACGTACGCCATATTCTTATTTGGCTTCCTATTTAAAATTTCATCTAATAATCTTGAGCATTCTGTTAATGATGATAACTTTTTTTTATCAATGTTAATTTCATATTTATCGCTAAAGGATTTCTTTAAACATAAAGTTGGAATTATAGACATTAAATTCGCATTACCACATCTTTCACCTAAACCATTAATAGTACCTTGAACATGTCTTGCACCACATTCAATGGCTGCTAGTGAATTAGCAACAGCATTTTCAGTATCATTATGAGCGTGTATTCCTAGATTAGAACCAGGAATTATTTTTGAAACTTTTGAAACAATCTCCCTAATTTCATTTGGAAGAGTTCCTCCATTCGTATCGCACAATACAACCCATCTAGCTCCATTGTCATAAGCTTGCTTGAGACAATTTACTGCGTATTCTGGATTAGCTTTATATCCATCAAAAAAATGTTCGGCATCAAATAGAAACTCTTTTTTATTTTTTACGAAATGTTTTGTAGTTTCTCTAATATTTTCTAAATTTTCTTCATTATTTATACCTAAAGCTACTTTTACATGAAAATCCCACGATTTTCCTACGACGCAAACGGTAGATGTATTTGCATTCATTAGAGATGCTAGTCCTGGATCATTTTCAACACTTCTTCCTGTTTTTTTTGTCATTCCGAATGCAGTAAATAGTGTTTTATGCATTTTAGGTGGGTTGGAAAAAAACTTAGTATCAACCGGATTAGCGCCAGGCCATCCACCTTCAATATAATCCACTCCTATCTCAGATAGAACTTTAGCTATTTTATTTTTATCCTCAATCGAAAAATCAACGCCCTCTGTTTGTGCCCCATCTCTGAGAGTTGTATCAAAAATATAAATTTTTTCTTTTTTCATTTATAGTTCCAAATAGTTTTATCTTTAATGTCTTTAATATCAATACCTTGTTCGCTTAGTTCATCTCTAATTTTATCTGCAAGATCAAATTTTCCATTCTTTTTCGCAATTTCCCTTTCTTTGATTTTACTTAAAATTGTTTCCTCGTTTATTTTAATTTTACTTTTTTTAAATTCTTCTCGATCTTCTTTTGTTTCATGAAATAACCCTATTAATCTACAAGCTTTATTAAACTCTTTTATTTTTTCTAAATTACCATTTTGAGATTGGGTAAATAAATCATGCAATTTACTAATATAAAGTGGAGTATTCATATCATCTAGTAATACATTAAAACACTCAGGCAATTTTTCACTAACATCAGAGGAGTAAATTGAGTACCATTTATCTAAAACTTTAGATTGTGATATCAAGAGTTCATCACTCCAATCTAAAGGTTGTTTGTAGTGTGCACTTAGCAATGCTAATCTTACAACTTGACCTGAATATTTATTACTAGCATCGGAAATTGTGGAAATATTTCCTAAAGACTTTGACATTTTTTCTTTATTAAATGTCACAAATCCGTTGTGAACCCAGTAATTAGCAAAATATTCAGTTTTATTGTTTACACATGACTGAGCTATCTCGTTCTCATGATGGGGAAAAATTAAGTCTAAACCTCCACCATGAATATCGAACTGACTCCCTAAATATTTTTCACTCATTACTGAACACTCTAAATGCCAACCCGGCCTGCCCCTTCCCCATGGAGAGTCCCAACCTGGCTCATCCTTTTTAGAAGGTTTCCATAAAACAAAATCTAAAGGATCTTTTTTAAATTCTGAAACTTCAACTCTTGCCCCAATCTTTAACTCATCAATTTTTTTATTAGAGAGTTTCCCATAGTTTTTAAAAGACGAAACTGAAAAATATACATGACTATTTTTTTCGTAAGCAGCATTTAATTTCATTAAATTTTTGATCATGGAAATCATTTCATTTACATGTTCTGTGGCTTTAGGTTCTAAATTAGGTTGACTACAAAATAATGATGAGCAGTTCGAATGAAATTCTTTCGTAATTTTATTAGTAAGTTCTGATATTGTTACCCCTTTTTTTTGTGAGGCATCAATAATTTTATCATCTATATCAGTGATATTTCTTACATAAGTAACTTTAGACTCGCCATAAATTTCTTTTAAAATTCCAAACAAAAGATCAAAAATAACTAAAGCTCTGGCATTACCAACATGAGGTTTGTCATATACTGTAGGTCCACAAGCATACAAAGAAACTTTTTCATGATTTATTGGTTTAAAAATTTCTTTTTTTCTAGTTAAGGAGTTTGTTAAGTATAAATTATTCATTGAATGTACAAACTGGTATCGGTTTCATTTTGTGTAGGTTTTTTTCTCTTATCTCTAAATATTTCTTATAGTTGGGGTCATTCTTATTCTTCATAGCTTTTTCCAATTCTTCATAAGACATTCCAAGTTGTTGTACGTCATTTCTACCATCGTTCCACAATCCGTCTGTCGGAGGTGTATTAATGATTTCTTTGGAAATTTCTAGATGTCTACCTAGCTCCCAAACTTGTGTCTTAGTACAATCTGCTATTGGAGATATATCAACCCCTCCATCACCGTATTTAGTATAAAATCCAACACCAAAATCCTCAACTTTATTTCCAGTCCCAACAACTATACCCGAATTTGCAGCCGCGACTTGATATAATGTTGCCATTCTTAGCCTGGCTCTTGAATTGGCGTATCCATGCTCATTATCAAAGTTGTTTAAAACTTCAGAAAATGAATTGAAAACTTTATCCATCTCTAACAAGTGATGTTCTACATTTTCAAATTTGTTTTTTAACCATTTTGCATGTAATAAGCTCAAGTCATGTTGAGACTTAATTTGTTTGATTGGCATTGTTAACACAATTGTTTTACGTCCAGTATTTGCACACAAAGTACTAACCACAGAAGAGTCAATACCACCCGAAATTCCAACAATTAATGCTTTCGGTTTATACGAGGCCGAATCACAATAGTTATTGATCCATTCAGTGATGATTTTAGCTCTTTTTTTTACTTCCATAATTAATACCTTACCTCTCTTTTAAGGTTTGGTCTTAATAATTACAATAATTATTAAGACGCGGCTTGAATAATTTTATTTGAAATTTTCGAATTTTTCTTAATTTCGTCAGATATTAAGAAAGCTAATTCTAAAGCTTGATCAGCATTAAGCCTAGGATCACAGTGTGTTCTATATCTATTTGACAGGTCGTTTTCAGAGATTTTTTGCGCTCCACCTGTACATTCCGTCACATCCTGACCTGTCATTTCAACATGTAAACCACCAGCATAAGTTCCCTCCGACTGATGTACTGCAAAAAAATTTTTAACTTCTTTCACAACGCTGTCAAAAGTTCTTGTTTTAAAACCGGTAGCTGCTTTAATCGTATTTCCATGCATTGGATCGCAAGACCAAACAACATTTAATCCCTCTTTTTTTACCTCTTTTATTAGTTTAGGCAAAAACTTTTCAACATTGTCTGCACCAAATCTGGAAATTAAAGTCATTCTTCCTGGTTCATTATTAGGGTTAAGAATGTTGCAAAGATTTATTAACTCCTCAGGTTTTAGACTTGGACCACACTTAAGTCCAATTGGATTCTTTATCCCTCTGCAAAACTCAACATGTGCACCGTCGGGTTGTCTTGTTCTGTCACCAATCCAAACAAAATGAGCTGAAGTATCATGATACTCACCCGTTGTTGAATCAACTCTTGTCATTGACTCTTCAAATGGAAGTAATAATGCTTCGTGAGAAGTATAAAAATTTACAGTTCTTAATCTTCTATTATTATCGGAGTTTATACCGCACGACTCCATAAAAGCTAGCGCGTCACTTATCTTGTCTTCAATTTCTTTATACTTACCTTTAGTTTTGTCTTTAATAAAACCTAAGTTCCAAAGATGGACTTGTCTTAAATCTGCAAAACCGCCTTGTGAAAAAGCTCTCAAAAGGTTTAGCGTTGAGGCTGATTGAGAGTAAGCTCTAAATAATCTTTTTGGATCAGGGACTCTAGCTTTTTCTGTAAACTCCATACCATTTATATTATCACCTAAATAACTTGGTAGTTCTTTTCCGTCCTTTTTCTCGGTTGGTGCACTTCTTGGTTTTGAAAACTGGCCTGCAATTCTTCCAACTTTAACAACAGGAACCGAAGCGGAAGCTGTTAAGACTAACGACATTTGTAAAAGAACTTTAAATGTATCTCTAATATTATCTGGGTGAAATTCGGCAAAGCTTTCGGCACAGTCACCACCCTGTAATAAAAATCCTTTACCCTCTACTACTTGTGCTAGGGCTTTTTTTAACGACCTTGACTCTCCTGCAAAAACTAAAGGAGGATATTTTTTAATTTTACTCAATACTAAATCAAGTTCAGCTTTATCTTCGTATACTGGAAGATGTTTTGCTTCTAGTTTAGACCAACTATTTAAACTCCATTTTTTCATATTGAGATATGTATAGTTTATAAGATTCAACTATTCAATAGTTAACCATTATTCTTTACTCTACAGTAACTGATTTAGCTAAATTTCTTGGTTTATCTATATCACAACCTTTTAAGAGAGCTACGTGATATGCTAATAGCTGTAATGGTATTGTGAGCATGATGGGAGATAACAAATCACCTAAAAAAGGGACCCTAATTCCAGATCTTATATTTTCACTGATCAAACTTTTTTTATTATCAGTAATGAAAAAAATTTTTCCTCCTCTTGCTATTACCTCTTGCATATTTGACAATGTTTTTTCAAAGTATTTATCCTTTGGAGCGATTACAATCACTGGCAAACCTTCCTCTATTAAAGCTAGAGGGCCGTGTTTCATCTCACCGGCAGGATAACCCTCGGCATGCAAATAAGATAACTCCTTCAGCTTAAGAGCACCTTCTAATGCAATTGGAAATGATGATCCTCTACCAAGAAACATTGAGCCTTTAGCTTTTAAAAATTCTTTAGCCATTAATTGAATATTTGTCTCAGTCTCCAAGCATTTTTTTAATTTTTCGGGAATCTTTTTTAAATTTTCAATGCTTAAACTATAAAAATCACTTGAAATATTATTTCTTAAAGACGAGATTTTTAAAGATAATATATATAATACTATTAATTGTCCCAAAAAAGCTTTTGTTGAAGCTACCCCAATTTCTGGACCTACGTGAATTGGTAAAACCCAGTCAGCATTTCTTGCAATTGTACTTTCAACTACATTTACAATTGAACAAGTTTTGACATTATTTTTTTTGCAAATGTCCAAAGCTGCTGCTGTATCTGCGGTCTCTCCCGATTGAGAAACAAATATATAAAGGTTTTTTTTATTAAATTTTATTTTTCTATATCTAAATTCTGAGGCTATATCTATTTCAACTTCAACATTTGTTAACTCTTCAAACCAATATTTTGCAACTAAACATGAATGATAGGCTGTACCACATCCAACTAAAATAATTTTATTGATTAGTTTTGGATCAATTGGAAAATTATAAATATTAATATCTTTTTTTAAACTATCAATATATTCACTTATACATTTTTTTGCTGCTATAGGCTGTTCGAATATTTCTTTAGACATAAAATTTTTGTAACTACCTTTATTTGAAGTATTATCTTCATCTGAAACTAAATGGATCTTTTTATTAATCTTTTTTTGTTCAGTGTCATAAAAATCAACTCTATCTTTTGTTAAAACACATAATTCACCATCATCTAAATATGAAATCTTATTTGTCATAGATTTAAGAGCGTAGGAGTCAGATCCTAAAAAATTTTCTTGTTCTGAGTACCCTACTGCTAATGGACTTCCTCTCCTAGCCCCAATAATTATATTTGAAAAATTTTTAAATATAATTCCTAATGCAAAACTACCTTTTAACTTTTGTATTGTTGTAAATACTGCATTAAGAGGATTTGACTCTTTTAAAGCCTCAGTAATTAATAATGTAATAACTTCTGTATCTGTTTGAGATTTAAATGCTAATCCCCTATTCTCCAGTTTTTTTTTTAATTCATCAGAATTTTCTATTATACCATTATGAACAACTGAAACTTCTTCTGTAGAGTGCGGGTGAGCATTAATTGTACTTGGAGTTCCATGAGTAGCCCACCTAACATGACCAATTCCAATATTTCCATTAGATGGTGTTTTAAAAAGAATCTTTTCAAGCTCATCCACTCTTCCAGAGCATTTCTTTTCATTGATAAATCCGTCAGATAAAGTTGCAATACCAGCTGAGTCGTACCCTCTATACTCTAATTTCTTTAAGGAATTAATAATATTTACTGAGACAGGTTTATTGCTAGCTATACCAATTATTCCACACATTATTATTTGCTTTTCCTTTTATAATTTTTCACTTCTGCTTGAGATGATCTAGTTAAAGCAAGTGAATTTTTCTTTACATTTCTTGTTATTACTGACCCGGCGCCAATTATGCTTTTTTTTCCTAATATTACTGGTGCAACTAATGAGCTATTTGAACCAACAAAAACTTCATCCGAAATTTTTGTTCTATATTTTTTTATACCATCATAATTACATGTAATTGTTCCAGCTCCAATATTTGATTTATTCCCAATGATAGTGTCACCAATATAAGAGAGGTGGTTTACTTTAGAGTTATTTCCTATGTTTGATTTTTTAGTTTCAACAAAATTTCCTATTTTTGAATTTGTTTTTAAAACAGTTCCCTCTCTTAATCTAGCATATGGGCCAATGGTTACATTTTTTTCAATTTTTGCTCCCTCAACATGGGTGAATGATTTTATATAAGAGTTATCTCCAATTTTTACTTTGGGTCCAAAAACAACATAAGGCTCAACAGTAACATTTTTTCCAAATATAGTGTCTTTAGACAAAAAAATTGTTTCGGGTGCGATTAAATTTACACCTTTTTTTAAAGCTTTGTTTCTCAAAAGTTCTTGTTGAAGGCGGTATGAGTTTGCTCTTTTTAATTTATTATTTGTATTCATTAAAATTTTCTTTACATTAATATTGTAATTGAAATAAGTCACAAAATATTTCTTTTTAATACTTTTTAAAAATGACTCAAATATACACCATTCTTTTTGATCTTGACGGAACAATAGTTAATACGGCTCCTGATCTTATGGCGGCACACAATCATGTGATGAGAAAGTATGGTCACACAGAGAAAAGACTTGAGGATATCAAATCATTGGCAGGGAGAGGAGCATGGGTAATGATGCAAAGATCATTTAAAGAGGAAATTAAAGATGAAAAAATGAAAAAAGAAATGACAAAAGAATTTATTGATTTCTATTCAAAAAATATTGACCGAAATAGTATTCCTATTGATGGGTCTATTGATTTTTTTAAATGGGCTAAAAGTAAAAATATTTCAATGGCAGTTTGTACAAATAAACAAGAAAAATTAGCTGTGGATTTATTAAAAAAATTAGATATTTATAAATACTTTGAGTATGTCGCTGGATCGGATACTTTTTCATACAACAAGCCAGATCCTAGACATCTTACGGATGTAATTGAAATAATTGGTGGAGACTTAAAAAAAACTATGATGATCGGTGATAGTGAAGTCGATGCAACTTCGGCACATAATGCAAACTTACCATTTGTTCTAGTCAGAGAAGGGTATACTGAAAAAACTGAAGAAGAAATAAAACATGATGAAGTCATTTCTGATTTTATAGGATTTGAAAAGATAATTCAAAAATATATATGATAACTTTCACATTATTTTCGGCTTTAGCAACATTTTATTTTACAATGTTTTTTACCCCGGGCCCAAATAATGCAATGCTTACAGCCTCTGGTTTGAAATTTGGTTTTGTTAGGACTTTGCCTCACTTAATTGGAATACCCTTAGGACATATAGTACAAATTGGACTGACTTGTTTTGGTTTAGCGAATGTATTCTTATTTTATCCGCAGGTTCAATTTTATATGAAAATTTTATGTTTTCTTTATTTGATTTATTTAGGATGGAAAATGATCGGATCTTTTAGTGTGGTACAAAAAGAATCCGGAAGACCATTAAAGTTTTATGAAGCCTCTTTATTTCAGTTTATAAATCCAAAAGCCTGGTCTATTGCTGTAACAGTAGCCTCTGGATTTTTTCCCACAGAGGAAAATATCTTTATTGGAATTTCTTTCGTTACAATTACCGCTGCTTTTATATGCTTTCCTACTATAAGTCTTTGGGCTCTTTTTGGAAGCGGATTAAGAAAATTTGTGGGGAATACAAAAGTAAAAAAAATAGTTGAATACTTGCTTGCAATTTTATTGGTTTTAACAGGGATATTTATTTTAATAAAATAATAGCTTTGATTTTTACTAGTCTCTTTAATATAAGCTTTTCAGATGCATTTTACAAAAAAAAATATATCTGAAAAAAGATTAGCATTTGTAAAAAAATTAAAATCAAAAAAACTTTTAAGATTTCCTGGTGCTTATAATCCTCTATGTGCAAAGTTGATTGCCGAAATAGGTTTTGATGGTGTGTATATTTCAGGGGGTGTAATGTCTAATGATCTTGGTCTTCCAGATATTGGTTTAACTACTTTAGATCACGTAAGTTATAGAGCAAACCAAATATCAAGAGTAACAGATCTTCCTACTATTGTTGACGCCGACACAGGTTTTACGAGTTGTTCAGAAACAATAAAAACTTTTGAGGCTAAGGGATTAGCTGGGTGCCATATAGAGGATCAAATAGCTGAAAAAAGATGTGGGCATTTAGATAACAAAGAAATTATTTCAAAAGATGAAATGGTAAAAAAGATTAAAGAGTCAGTTAATGCTAGAAAAGACAAAAATTTTTTAATTATAGTAAGGACTGATGCAAATACTGTTGAAGGTATAGATAAAACATTGGAAAGAATAAAATCTTATGAAGATGCTGGTGCTGATATGATTTTTCCAGAAGCAATGAAAGATGAAAAGGAGTTTGAAAAAGTTAGAAAAATATCAAAAGGATATTTGCTAGCTAACATGACAGAGTTCGGGAAATCCAAATTATTAAATAGATCACAGTTAGAAAATTTAGGATATAATATAGTTATTTACCCTGTGACAACACAAAGACTCGCCATGCAGAATGTTGAATTAGGTCTAAAATCAATATTTAAGGATGGCCATCAAAATAATATCATTGACAAAATGCAGACTAGAAAAAGGTTGTACGAGTTAGTAGAATATGACAAATACAATACACCTGATAAGAAAATAACTGATTTTTCTACAGAAGGACATGAATAATGAGTGAAGAAATTAAAAAAGGTTTGTTAGGTATAGTGGTTGATGAAACAACAATTTCGCATGTAGTTCCAGAACTCAGTGCCTTAACTTATAGAGGTTATACAGTTCAAGAACTTTGCGATAAATGTGATTTTGAAGAAGTAGCATATTTAGTGCTTAACGGAGAGCTTCCTAACAAAAGTCAGCTAAAAAAATTTATTAAACAAGAAAGATCAGAAAGAAAACTTTCTAAACAAATATTAAACGATATTAAAAAAATGCCTCGAAACGCTCATCCTATGGATGTAATTAGAACTTGCGTAAGTTTAATGGCATTAGAAGATAAGGATACAAAAGATAACTCTCCAAAAGCAAATATGAGAAAGGCAATGAGAATATTTGCTAAAACACCGACAGCCGTTGCTGCTTATTTTAGAACACGAAAAGGTAAATCAATTATAGCTCCAAGTAAAAAATTATCTTTTTCAGAAAATTTCTTTAAAATGATGTTCAACAAAGTTCCAGATAAAGAAATTGTAAGAGCATTTGATATTTCGTTAATATTATACGCTGAACACAGTTTCAATGTTTCGACATTCACAGCAAGAACTATTACATCAAGTTTATCTGATTTACATGGCGCTATAACTGGAGCTATAGCTTCTTTAAAAGGTCCATTACATGGTGGAGCTAATGAAGCAGTGATGCATATGATGAAAGAAATTGGAAAACCTGAAAAAGCAAAAGCTTGGATTGAAAATGCATTAAATAAAAAAAAGGTAGTAATGGGATTTGGGCACAGAGTTTATCGTACAGGAGACTCGAGAGTACCAACAATGAAACATTACATGTTTAAAGTAGCTAAGCTTTTGAAAAAAGAAAAATATACGAGAATGTATGAAATTTTGGAAAAAGTAATGTTACAAAGAAAAAATATCCATCCAAATGTAGATTTTCCATGTGGTCCAACTTATTACATGATGGGTATCGATATAGATTTCTATACACCAATATTTGTAATGTCTCGTATTACTGGTTGGTCTGCTCACATCATGGAACAGCATGCCTCCAATAAACTAATTAGGCCTTTATCAAAATATAGAGGAGCAGAAGTAAGAGAAGTAATGCTTTTGAACCAAAGATAATGATTACCTTAACAGATTTACTTTTATTTTTAATTCTAGTCACACTAGCCACTTACACATTTATGCCTTGGAAAGGTATTGATAAGGGCTCAGGTTTTAAACTCTACGGACAGTGGTTTATTTGGTTTACTATTTTTGGTGTGGTTATCTTAGTATTTAATAGTGTCATTAATTAAAAATTTTTTTCAAGAGACTAGAATTCTCGATGGCGGAATGGGTCAGGAGCTACTTAACCGTGGAGTAAAACCTCATGGAACTCTGTGGGGAGCCTCAGCATTATATAATCGAAAATATCATAAGACAGTCGTCGAAACACATTTAGATTTTATAAAAGCCGGAGCAGAAATTATAGTGACTAATAGCTTTGGTAGCAGAAAAAGAAGGCTTATCGAAAATGGTTTAGTAAAAGAATATAAAAATCTGAATGTTCTAGCAGGAAAACTGGCAAAAAAAGCCGTAGCCATATCAAAAAAAAAAATTTTAATTGCTGGAAGTCTTCCGCCTCAAAATTTTACTTATTTTGCTGATCTTGGAAAAGATCTTAAATTTATAAAAGAAAGTTTTAGATCCCAGGCAAAATATCTCAATCCAAATGTTGATTTCTTTTATTTAGACGTAATGAGTAGTTGGAAAGAGTGTTTATTGGGTTTGAGCGCAATTAAAAAATACAAGAAAAAAATTTTAGTTGGTATCCACATCAGGAGTAAAGGATTATTGCCCTCAGGTGAAAAATTTATAACTGTTGCAAAAAAAGTCCAAAAACATAAGCCCATTGGAATTATGGCTTCTTGTGTTTCGTTTGAAGATTTAAATGAAGTAATGAAGGATGCTAAAAAACTTAAAGTTCCATTTGGATTTAAAATCAATGCTTTTGAACATATTCCGCCAGGCTGGAAACCGGACTCGAACAATCCTAAGGTTCAGCTTGGAAAAAGAAAAGATCTTACTCCTAAAAAATTCTTTGAAATTTGCAAAAGATTAAAGAACATGGGTGCAAAAATTATTGGAGGATGTTGTGAAATTACTCCTAGGCATATTAAATACTTAAACAATTTGAAGTAATTATTTTTTTGCCTCTTTATGTTTTTGAATTCTTCTAGCATAATTTTGAGAAATTCGGTCAAATATTATTGCTAGTGCAACTATAGCTAATCCGTTCATTAAACCCAATGCAAGAAATTGATTAGAAATAGATCTTAAAATTGGAACTCCTAAACCGCTTACACCAATCATGGAAGCAATAACAACCATAGCTAATGCCATCATTATAGTTTGATTTACTCCAGTCATGATTGAAGGTAACGCTAAAGGTATTTCAATTTTAAATAAGATTATTCTTTTTTTTATTCCTAAAGCTTTCGCTGCCTCAACTACTCTCCTATCTACCTCCCTAATACCTAAATTTGTAAGTCTTACAATTGGTGGTATCGCATATACACAGACGGCTAACAATCCTGGTACTTTACCTATGCCTAAAAGCATAATAATTGGTATTAAATAAACAAATGTTGGAATAGTTTGCATCATGTCTAACACAGGAGATAAAATATTTTTTAATCTTTCAGATCTAGCCATTAAAACTCCAATAGGTGTACCTACTACTAAACAAATTAAAGTGGCTACAGATATGATTGCCATTGTAGACATAGTATCTTTCCACATGCCAAAATAACCGATTACAAAAAAACTTATCGCTGTTCCTATTGATAACTTAAGACTTCTTGAGCTTAACCAGGCTAAAAATGATAATAAAAAGATAATTAATGGCCAAGGAGTAGTAATTAGAAACTTTTCAAACCAAACTAAAAATTTTAATAGAGGGCCAAAAAAGCCCTCTATTGAATCTCCGTACTCTCGAGAAAAGTCTTTAAAGGTAAGGTCAATACCTTTTTTCAAATCTCTTAAACTTTCCCTCTCCATTGAGGGAAATTTTAAGAAGAATTCGAGTTGCATCTAAAACAGTAATTTAAATTAAATTCCTGCTTTAATTTTTTTTGCAACAGATGAAGAAACCCACTTAGACCAAACTTTTTCGTGTTTCTTCATAAACTCAATTGCTGCATCTTCACCTTCAGCTTGATTATCAGTCATGTAAACTAGCATTGAATTCATCACTGTTCCTGGATAAATTCTGTTTTTCATGAACTTCATAGCTTCTGGCCCTGCAGATTTTTTAAAGTTATCGGTAACAACTGAATAAACTTCTGAGTCTACCCATCTTGTTTTTTTTGGTGTAGCACACTCTTGTTCTGGTTTTACCACACATTTATGCCAATTATCATCTCCACCCCACTTAACTCCAAAATCTAAAAGTCTCATATCGTACTTTCCAATTATTGCAGTTGGGCTCCAGTAATAACCAACCCAGTTTTCTCCTCTCTCAACAGCTTTTGCGATTGAACCATCAAGTCCTGCTGCTGATCCTGGATCAACTAATTTCCAGCCTTTTGCCTCCATATCGAAAGCTTTAAAAAGTTGATTGTTAATTAGTTGGCATCCCCAACCAGCTGGACATCCGACAAACGCACCTTTCGATTTGTCTTCAGGGTGCGGAAACAGATCAGGTCTTTTTAACAAGTCCTGAACAGTTTTAATTCCATGTTTTTCCATAGTGTAGGGCGGAACAAACCAACCTTCCCCAAGTCCAGTTATCGGACCTTTATTTACAATATGAATTCTTCCCTCACCTACAGCTTTTTTAAGCGGACTCATTACTGAATTAGCCCAAAGCTCAGGTGCAACATCCGGTTGACCTTTTTCATTCATTGAAGTGAATGATGGCATTGTATCACCAGGTAATAATTCTACCTCGCAACCATATCCTTTTTCTAAAATAATTTTATCAATATTCGCCATTAATGAAGCTGAAGCCCAGTTCATATTTGCATAGGTGATTTTTCCACACGCAGCATTTGCGATATTATTGAAAAACAAGGCAGCGAACATAACTGCCAAAAGTTTAGTTAATGATCTCATTTAACCCCCCTAGAGTTATTAATTTTTTATTTAATGTAACAAAATGTAGTGTGTATTGTAACCGGAACACAACTAAAAAGTGAAATATGGAATATATACGTCTGAGATCTATTTGATGGCTTATATAGAAAAAATTACTTACATTTTTTACATAAACCAAAAAATTCTAGGTTAAATCTCTTAAATTTCATTCCTTTTTTATGATTAAAACTCGATATATATTTTGAAAGTTTAGCGTCACTTATTTCATCAACCATTTCGCAACTTTCACAAATTGAAAACGCTGTAGCTTTAGAAATTTCACAATCTGAACTTCTACATGCGACGAAAGCATTTTTGCTTTCTATTTTATGAATTTTGCCCATTTCAATCAACTTATCTAAAGCTCGGTAAATTTGTTGAGGTGCGTTAATTCCTTTTTTTTGTACATTAAATAGTATGGAATAAGCTTTTAAAGGACCTTTTGCCTTCTCAATAATATCTAAAACTATTTGTTGGTTTCTAGAAAGTGTTTGTGCTCTTGCCATAAATATAATTTACTAATAAATTATCATTTTTTCAATTCGGAATATTTTTTAAAATTTAAAAGTGAAAAACAAAAAAGTATTAAAGCTGCGGTTATTATTGATGGACCTGATGCGGTATTAAATTCTAAAGAAGAAAATAATCCTATTAAAATAGATAATAGTCCTCCAATTGTCGATAAAATAACCATCTGTAATGGATTGTTAGATATATTTCTTGCAAGAGCTGCGGGAATTATTAGCATTCCAGTTATTAAAAGAAGTCCGACTATTTTAATTGAAATAGCAATTATTGCTGCCATCAAAATTGTGAATATTGCATTATACCTATCAGGGTTCATCCCTTCTGCTTTAGCTAAATCATAATTTATTGTGGAAGCAAACAAAGGTTTCCAAATAATCTTTAAAATTATTAAAATAAATACGCCACCACCCCAAATTAATAACAAATCACTTTGACTTACAGCTAATATATCGCCAAATAACAAACCCATAACATCAAATCTAATAGTTGTTAAAAATCCAATAATTACAAGTCCTATTGCTAGCGATGAATGGGCTAATAAACCTAACAAAGCATCGTTAGGAAGATTTGTTTTAGTTTGTAATTGAAGGAGAAAAATTGCTAAAACTGCTGATATTAAAAAAACTGAAAAAGCAATATTAAGTTCAAATACCAAAGCCATAGTTACACCTAATAAAGCTGAATGCGCAAGTGTACCTGCAAAAAAAGACAATCTTCTCCAAATTACAAAGCATCCTATTGGACCTGTTATTAAAGCTATTCCAATTCCTGCAAGTAAAGCTCTTATAAAAAAATCATTAAGCATATTATTTTTGATCTATTGTTCCATCTTGAGAGTGAGTATGATCATGTTTATGCTCATATAAAGATAAGATATTGGAAGCTCTATCTCCGAACAATTCCTTATATTTACTGTCTTTAACGACTTTATGAGGTGCTCCAGAACAACATACATGTCCATTTAAACATAATACAAAATCAGTTGCAGACATTACTACATGTAGATCATGTGAAATTAAAAGAATTCCACATTTCATTTTTTCTGAAATTTGTTTGATTAATTCATATAGAGCAATTTCACCTTTAAAATCAACACCTTGTACTGGCTCATCAAGAACTAATAATTCTGGTTTTTTAGAAATAGCTCTTGCTATCAAAACTCTTTGGAACTCTCCTCCAGATAAATTACTTAAACTTTTATTTTTTAGGTGTTCAACACCAGTTAAATTTAAAGCAATATTAATTTGATCTTGAGTTAATTCTTCTGTCAAATTCATAAAATCCAATACTCTTATTGGCAAGGTCCAATCTATTGAAATTTTTTGAGGCACGTATCCAATTTTGTCAGTATATTTTTTAACTTTGCCATCTATCTTTTTATAAATTCCTAAAGCAATTTTTGCTGTTGTTGATTTCCCAGAGCCATTTGGACCTATCAAAGTGACTACCTCACCTTGTTTAATCTCAAATGAAACTCCTTTAACTAAAGATTTGTCGTTTATAGAAACGCCAGCATTTTCAACCTTTAGTAGAACTTTATTTTTATTTTCCATATTAAAAACCTTGACCTCAAATATGTTATATTATAACAAACGTTATATTATAACACTATGATAAACAAATTTATTAAGCTTACAATTACTTTATTTTTTACATTAACTCTAAGTTTTTCTGCCAATGCAGAGATTAAAGTTGTGGCTTCTATTAAACCAATACATTCACTAGCTAGTTATTTGATGGATGGAGTGGGTAAACCAGATTTAATTGTTGATGGATATAATTCTCCACATGGATTTGCATTAAAACCATCACACGCTAAAATGTTGCAAAATGCTGACTTAATATTTTGGGTTGGCGAAGACTTAGAAACTTTTTTAGAAAAACCATTAAAATCAATAGCAAAAAAAGCTGAAAAAATAGAATTAATGGAAATCAAGGGTGTAAAAAAATTAGAATTCAGAGAAAGAAACATATTCGAAGGGCATGATGATCACGGACACGATGATCATAAAGAACATGGTCATAAAGAGGATAAACATGATGATCATAAAGAACATGGTCATAAAGAGGATAAACATGATGATCATCACGAGCATGCTCACGGCGAACACGATCCGCATATTTGGCTTGATCCAATAAACGCAAAAGCAATCTTAAGTGAGATGGCAGAGCATTTAATTGAAAAAGATCCAAACAATGCATCTGCTTATAAAGCTAATTTAAAGAAGGCTCATAAAGCTTTAGACAATCTTACAAAAAAAGTTAAATCTGAGCTAAAAGGAGATTTTAAATCTATTGTATTCCATGATGCCTACCAGTATTTTGAAAAAAGATTTAATGTAAATGTTTTGGGAGCTTTTACAGTTAATACAGATGTATTACCAGGAGCTGAGCAATTGGCTGAAATCAGAGAAATAATTGAACATGAAAAAGTAACTTGTGTATTTTCAGAACCTCAATTTAATCCAGATATTATAAAAGCAGTTGCAAAAGATACCAATATTAAGACTGGAGTTATAGATCCATTAGGAGCAACTCTTGATCCAGGAAAAGATTTATACTTTGATTTAATAAGAAATATGTATGCTTCTTTTAAGAGTTGTTAAATAATTTATCTTTCAATAACCATAGTATCTTTAGAGCCACCACCTTGAGAACTGTTTACAATAGTGCTTCCTTTTTTAAGAGCTACTCTAGTTAATCCACCTGTTGTAACCCAGGTTTTTTTACCGGTTAATACAAATGGTCTAAGGTCTAAATGTCTTGGCTCAATTCCCTCTTCAGCAATTGTAGGGTTAGTGGATAAAATTTCTAATGGTTGAGCAATATAATCACAAGGATTAGCTTTTATCTTGTTAATCATATTTTCTCTCTCATCCTTTGAGGCCATCGGACCAATTAATATTCCATTACCACCTGATCCATTGGTAGGTTTTACAACTAATTTAGAGATATTTTCGATAACATGATCTTTATGGATTTTTTTTCTACATAAAAATGTTTTTACTTGTTTTAGTTTTGGTTCTTCGTTTAAATAAAACTTAATCATCTTATCAACGTAAGAATAGATAGCTTTATCATCTGCTATTCCTGTCCCAGGTGCATTTACAATACCAACATTACCTTTACGCCAACATTTAAATAAACCGGGTACTCCAAGCAAAGAATGTTTATAAAAAACTTTTGGATCTAAGAAGTTGTCGTCTATTCTTCTATAAATACAATCAACTTTCATAGGGCCTGTTACAGTTTTCATATAAACAAAATCTTTTTCAACGAATAAATCTTTCCCCTCTACAAGCGCGATACCCATTTGTTCAGCTAAAAATCTATGTTCGAAATAAGCTGAGTTATATCTTCCTGGAGTTAACACACACATGTGTGGGTTTCTTGTTTTTCGAGGGACACATTCAAGCATACAGTGATATAATTTGTTTGGATATTGATGAACTGAAGAAACTTTGTATTTTGTAAATAATTCAGGAAAGACATCTCGCATTACCATTCGATTTTCAAGCATGTAAGAAACTCCTGATGGAACACGCAAGTTATCTTCTAGAACCATGAACTCACCATTGATATTTCTTATTAAATCAATTCCTGAAATGTTGGACCAAGCTTTATATTTTGGTGAAAAACCATAGCACTCTCTTAAATAAAATGGAGAATTAAAAACTAAATCTTCAGGAATAATATTGTCTTTAAAAATTTTTCTGTCGTTGTAAACATCGTCTATAAAAAGGTTTAAAGCTTTTACTCTTTGAAGTAGTCCTTTTGAAACCTTAGCCCAATCTTTCTTAAGAATAATTCTAGGAATAATATCTAAAGGCCACTTTTTTTCTTGGAGTTTTTTTCCTGATGAATAAACTCGAAAATTAATTCCCCTAGCATTTATTGTACTTGCGCAGTTCTTTTCAATTTCATTTAACTTCTTGATACCATGTCTCTCTAAAATGTGAGAGATAATAACAGCTTGCCTACGCAACTTATGGTCAGAGTTTAAGTACTCGTCATAAGTTTTTTTAGAATCGTATTTTTTCCACAAATTAACCATTTTATAATTCTTAATAGTTTGATGCCTTTATCAAATGCACAAATTCGATAATAGCTATGATAATTAAGAATTGAATATTTACTGTTTTTTAAATAAGAATTCACCATGACATATTGTATTGGTATTAAGACTAATGAAGGTGTTGTCTTGGCTTCTGACTCCAGAACTAATGCTGGTTTAGATAATGTAAATATATATTCTAAAATGCTTACTTATGATGTGGGGGATAGAACAGTGGTAATTGTTACTTCTGGAAACTTAGCAACTTCACAGGCAGTTTTTAAGTCCATTGAAAAAGATATTAAGGAAAATTCTGCTTTGAATCTAAATAAATGTAAAGATTTTGAGCAAATAGCTTCATATGTTGGAAAACTTACGATTAAACATTCATCTCCTGACGGAGTAAACACGGACAGCCTTGTTTTAGGAGCCACTTTTATTATTGGAGGACAAATAAAAGGTCAGGATTTAGAATTGTATCTCGTTTATCCTCAAGGAAATTTCATTAGACCTGCAGATAGTAAGCCTTATTTAGTAATTGGCGAAGTAAAGTACGGTAAACCAATACTCGACAGAGTGATAACTCCAAATGTATCTATTGGCGATGCATCAAGATGTGCGTTGATCTCTATGGACTCCACACTAAAAAGTGATTTAACAGTTGGTCCACCCATAGATATAGCTGTTTATAAGAAAGATCAAAAAAAATTATCTTATCTCAAATGTTTGAATACATCTGATGAGGATTATAAAAAAATTTGCAATCAGTGGTCAGACAAAGTTTTGCAAGTTTTTGATACTTTTCCTAAATTTGATTGGGAATAATTTTCTTAGGTAATTATTTCTGCAAATCTATTCTCTATTAAATTTAATTTAAGATTATTTTTTTTAGTGAAATCGTTAATTGCTTTTTCTACTTCTGAAATATAACTTTCTTTACCATAATCATCACATAAAATAACTTTCTTTTGATCTTTCATGCTTCCATATAAAATCATGAGATCATTAGTTACAGTTTCGTAACTATGTCCCCCATCAAGGAAGACGAAATCGATTTTTTGTAAATCTATTTCTTTTAAAACTTTATTTGTATCGCCTGCGATTAGCTTTATATTTTGACTGTATTTCTTTAGGAGTTTTTGAACACTTTCAATTGAATTCAAATTTTCTTTCAGAATATAATTATAATAAATATTTTTTAACGGATTAGAAAATTTCTGATTTTTTAAAAAATTAGGTTTAATCTCATCTCTTTCATCGCTCTGATTACTTCCAAATAAATCTATCCCTGTGTAAGTAAAATTATTTCCATTAGATTTGTATAGAAAATCGCATGTATTTTTTGCGGTTACGCCGCAAAAAACACCGATCTCTAAAATGTTTTTTGGATTGTGCTTTGATAGTCTTTCAAGGAAAATGTTTCCCCATTTTCCTTTTAAACCAGATTTTCTCCAATAACTTTTATATTTTAATTGCAAATACTAAGCAAATACCTCGCCCCATGTGCCTTTTGTAGAAGCTTTAGAATATTCTGTTGCTCTACCTTCAAAAAAGTTCATGTGCTCTACACCGTTAAGCATAGTGTCCAACCACGTTAATGGATTTTTCTTAACATCGTATATTGGCTCTAGACCTAATTGCTCTAATCTTCTATTTCCAATAAATCTAATATATTGTTTAACTTCTTCCGCTGTTAAACCTTGCATTGGACCCATTTGAAAAGCTAGATCAATAAAAGCATCTTCGTGATGGACAATAGTTTTGCATGCTTCATAGATTTCATTTTTTAATTTATCATTCCAGATTTGTGGCTCTTCTTTAACGAAATCTCTGAAAAGTCTAATCATAGAATTACAGTGTAGAGTTTCGTCTCTTACTGACCAGGTTACTATCTGGCCCATACCTTTCATTTTATTAAATCTTGGGAAGTTTAATAAAATTGCGAAACTTGCAAATAATTGTAATCCTTCTGTAAAAGCCGAGAACACTGCCATTGTCATCGCAATATTATGTTTTGATTTTACATCAAACCCTTGCATGTAATCGTATTTATCTTTCATTTCTTTGTACTGTAAGAACGCTGAGTACTCTGTCTCTGGCATTCCAATTGTATCTAATAGATGAGAGTAAGCAGCAATATGAACTGTTTCCATTGCCGCAAAGGCTGTCATCATCATTAAAACTTCTGTAGGTTTAAACACTGTTGTGTAGTGTCTTAGGTAACAGTTGTTTACTTCAACGTCTGCTTGGGTAAAAAACCTAAATATGTGTGTTAAAAGATTTTTTTCTTCAACCGATAAATTTTTCTGCCAATCTCTAACATCATCTCCTAGTGGCACCTCTTCCGGTAACCAATGAATTCTCTGTTGAGTTAACCAGGCGTCGTAACACCATGGATATCTAAATGGTTTGTACACTGGGTTTTCTACTAATAAGCCCATTTTATTAGGCTGAATTATTTTTGGTTTAGTTTTTTCTGCTACTGACATGATAAACACTCCTCATAGTTATTGCTCTCATTATTTGATTCTTGTTTTCCAGAGTAAACATTTTTTGTCACATCTGTTGAAGATCCATTGTTCACATTTTCAGCTCTCTGGATTGATTTGGATCTACAATAATAAAGGCTTTTAAGACCTTTTTTCCATGCTTGAAAATGAATATCGTGAAGTTCTTTTTTATGTATATCTGCGGGTACGAAGATATTAACTGATTGTGCTTGAGATATGTGTGGAGTTCTATCTGCACCAAGTTCAACAATCCATCTTTGATCGATTTCAAAAGCAGTTTTAAATGTATCTTTTTCATTTGCAGTTAAAAAGTTTAGGTGTGAAACAGATCCTTGATTGGTTGTTATTGTTGACCAAACTTCATCTGTATCCTTATTATATTTTTGAAGTATCTTCTTTAAGTATTTATTTCTGACGTTAAATGAACCTGAAAGTGTTTTATGAGTGTAGCTGTTAGCAGCAATAGGTTCTATCCCTGGAGAAGATCCTCCACAAATAATCGATATAGAAGCTGTTGGAGCTATTGCAGTTTTGTTTGAAAATCTCTCCTTCATTCCATATTCTGCTGCATCAGGGCATGATCCTCTTTCGTCAGCTAAAGTCTTTGAGGCTTCATCAACTTTCTCTTGAATATTTTGAAATATTTTTTTGTTCCAAACTTTGCTCATTACTGATCCAAAAGGAATATTTTTTTGCTGGAAGTATGAGTGCAATCCCATAACTCCAAGACCAACACTTCTTTCTCTCATTGCTGAGTATTTTGCGTGAGCAAATTCATCTGGGGCTCTATTAATAAAATCAGTCATAACATTGTCTAAAAATCTCATTACGTCTTCAACAAATTGTGGATCATCTTTCCACTGATCGTAAGTATCTAAATTTAATGATGATAAACAACACACAGCTGTTCTTTGATTTCCCTCATTATCAACTCCAGTTGGTAGTGTAATTTCACTGCAAAGATTAGATGTTTTAACTTTTAATCCGGCAAGCTTATGGTGTTGTGGAATTTGTCTGTTAACTGTATCAATATAAACAATGTAAGGCTCGCCTGTCTCAATTCTTGCAGTCAATAATCTTATCCATAAATTTCTTGCTGGTATAGTTTGTTGAACAGATCCATCGTAAGGACTTCTCAATGCCCACTGACCGCCTGTTTCTACTGCTCTCATAAACTCATCCGTTACTAAAACACCGTGGTGTAAATTTAGAGATCTTCTATTCACGTCTCCACCAGTTGGTCTTCTCATTTCGATAAATTCTTCGATTTCAGGATGATCAATTTGCAAATAACATGCAGCAGATCCTCTTCTTAATGATCCTTGGCTAATTGCTAATGTTAAGGAGTCCATCACTTTAATGAAAGGAATAATTCCAGAAGTTTTACCGACCTTTCCAATTTTTTCTCCAATTGATCTTAGATTACCCCAGTAGCTTCCGATACCACCGCCTCTAGCTGCAAGCCAAACATTTTCTTCCCAAAGATTTGTTATTCCCTCTAAGCTATCGCTAGCCTCGTTTAAAAAACATGAAATAGGCAATCCTCTTTCTGTACCACCGTTAGATAAAACAGGTGTAGCAGGCATAAACCATAAATTGCTTATGTAATTGTAAATTCGTTGTGCATGTAAATTATCATCAGCGTAAACACTTGCAACTCTTGCGAATAAATCTTGAAAGCTTTCGTTCTGACCTAAGTACCTGTCTGTTAGTGTAGCTCTTCCAAAATCAGTTAGGTTCTCATCTCTCGATCTATCAATCTTGATAGTGATACCCTTCTCGTTCTGAAATAATTCGGTCTCTCCAGATAAAGAGAATAAATCAGGTTTTTTAGGTCCATTATTTTTTAGTTCGTTTTGGTTTTTCTGGCTTATTGAGCCGACAGCTTTCTCTATTGCCAATGATACACTTTTATTCATATTTTCCTTGTTTTTACTTGATTTGTTAACAAAACAACTACATGTTGTGTTACAATTATGTTAATATACTATATAACATCGAAATCAATAGAACATTATAAGAACATCTGATTAATTTTGCAAGTGGAAAGTTTTGTTAATAAACATTTAATAACAAATACCTATATTCTCTAGTATTTATTACTAATGAAAATCAATCCAAATGGTTTTAGAGAGTACGACGCTAGGTGGGTCTTTGAAAAAGATATCGATATTGAGGGAATCACTAATTTAGGCAAAGGCCTTGGAACTCAAATAATAAGTCATACCAAAAAAAATAATCCGAGAGTAACAGTTGGTCATGATTATAGGTCATACAGTGAGAAAATCAAAAAAGCTTTAACTGAGGGTTTAATTTCAACTGGATGCAATGTTGAAGATGTAGGTTTATCTCTTTCTCCAATGGTTTATTTTGCTCAGTTTAATTTAAATTCAGACGCAATAGCTATGGTAACTGCTAGTCATAATGAAAACGGTTGGACAGGAGTTAAAATGGGCATTCAAAAAGGTTTAACACATGCACCAGAGGAAATGGCAAACCTAAAAGATATCACTTTAAATGAAAAATTTTTAAATGGAAAAGGTTCAGTAAAAAAAATTGATGATTTTAAGGACGTATATATTCACGATTTAATAAAGAAGAATAGATTAAATAAAAAGATTAAAGCTGTAGTTGCTTGTGGAAACGGGACGGCAGGAATATTTGCACCGGAAATTTTAAAAGGTATTGGATGCGAAGTCATAGAATTAGATTGTAATTTAGATTGGTCATTTCCAAAATATAATCCAAATCCTGAAGATCTTGAAATGCTCCATGCTATTTCAAAAGCTGTAAAAGATAATAAAGCAGATATTGGATTTGGTTTTGATGGAGATGGAGATAGATGTGGAGTCATAGATGAGCAAGGAAATGAGATATTCTCAGATAAAATTGGGTTACTAATTGCAAGAAATCTTTCAAGTAAACATAAGGATTCAAAATTTATCGTTGATGTAAAATCGACTGGGCTATTTAAAAATGATAAAATCTTGAAAGAAAATAATTGCGAAACTATATATTGGAAAACCGGACATTCACACATCAAAAGGAAAGTTAATAAGGAAAAAGCATTAGCAGGTTTTGAGAAGAGTGGGCATTTTTTCTTTAATCAACCTTTAGGTTATGGTTATGATGATGGGATTAATTCAGCAATACAAGTTTGCCGCCTCATCGTAGATCAAAATAAAAAAATGAGTGAAATTATAAGATCATTACCAGTAACTTATCAAACCCCAACAATGGCTCCTTATTGTAAAGATGAAGAGAAATATAAAGTAGTTGATGAAATGGTAAAAGAGGTAAATAAATTAAAAGATGAGGATATTAAAATTGATAATCAAAGTATTATAGAAGTATTGACAGTTAATGGTGTGAGATTTTCCCTAGAGGATGGGTCATGGGGCTTAATAAGAGCATCATCAAATAAGCCTTCTTTAGTTATTGTGACTGAGAGCACCAAATCTAATGAGAGTAAAAAAAAAATATTTGAATTTATTGATAATCTTTTACAAAAAACTGGAAAGATTGGAGATTATGATCAAAAAATTTAGAGTTTAAAATATTCGTATAAAAATCTAGTTCCAATAACTATAAGAAACAGTCCAAAATATTTTGTCATTCTCATTTTATCGACTCTATGGCTAGCTTTTGCTCCAAGTCTTGCCATGAATGCGGTAATAGGAAAAAAAACTAAAAAGGCAGGAATATTTAAAAATCCAATACTCAAAGGTAAATCAGCATCTAGGTATGAGCCGGAGATTAAAAACCCCCCTGCGCCAAATAAAGCAATAATAAAACCAATTGCAGCTGCACTACCAATAGCTTTATTTATTGGATAACCGAAAAATTTTAAAATTGGTACATTCATAACAGCTCCACCAATGCCCATTGGTGCAGAAATAAAACCGCTTACAATACCTGAAATGGCTTTTGAGAATAATCCTATTTTGATTTCTATATTTGTCTCTTTTTCTTTTAAGAAAAGTAAGTAAAACGCAAGAACATATACAATTATAGTAAAAAATAATATCAAAGGTTTTGTTTCTAAGCTTGCAGCGAAAATTGTTCCTAGAATTACTCCAGTAGCAACAAAAAACCCAAAACCTTTTACAATACTAAAATCTACAGCTTTGTGTTGATGGTGAGTTAGTACAGAAACTGTTGAGGTAGGTATAATAATTCCAAATGAGGTTCCTACTGCTAAATGCATAACATAAGCTGTTTCTATTCCAGAAAAACTGAATATATAAAACAATATAGGGACTGTTACTAATCCTCCCCCAATACCAAAAAGTCCAGCCGCAAACCCTGCAGGTATTGCTGTAGCAATCATTATTAAAACTAAATAAATTATTTCTGATTGAGAAAGGATATCCAAAACTATCTCTCTAAAGAAACAGGATTAGTTTTTCTAACTTGATCCATAATATGATTTACTTTTTGTAAATCCGCATCTCTTATGCACATATTTTTAGATAGATATTGTTTCCAAGTTTTTGAACCATTTTGCCCATGAAATAAACCAACCGTATGTCTCATAATATGATTTAACTGCACACCTTTTGATGTTTGTTCTTGAATATAAGGAATTAGATTTTCCATTACTTCTGTTCTTGTCGGTACATTTTCATTTTTAAAAATTTCTTTTTCAATATCTGCCAAAAAATAAGGTGAGTGGTATATAACTCTACCAATCATCACTCCGTCTACTTTTGTTAAATGATTTTTAATTTCTTCTGTTGTTTTTACTCCTCCATTAATAATTATCTCATCATCTTTAAAATAATTTTTCAATTTGTAAACAAAATCATATTTCAATGGTGGAATATTTAGATTTTCTTTTGGTGTTAGTTTTTTAAGTAAAGCTTTCCTTGCGTGAATTATAAATTTTTTTGAACCTGCATCTTTAGTGGTTTGAATAAAAGATTTTAAAAATTCAAAATTTTCAACATCGTTGTAACCAATTCTTGTTTTGATTGTAACAGGTAATTTAGTTGCTTTAGTCATTGCTTCAATACATTTAGCTACAAGATCTGGTTCTTGCATGAGACATGCGCCAAATTTATTTTTTTGAACTTTTTTACTTGGGCAGCCTAAATTTAAATTTATTTCCTTATATCCGTAGTCTTCAGAAATCTTACATGCTTCAGCAAGCTCGTTTGGATTCGATCCACCGACTTGAAGTGTAACTGGATTATTTATTTTTTTAAAGGAAAGTAGTTTAGATCTATCACCTCTTATAATTGCATTAGCAACAATCATCTCGGTGTATAAGTGTATGTTTTTGCTTATAAGACTTAAAAAATAAATTTCGTGCTTATCAGTGCAATCCATCATAGGCGCAACTGAAACAGTTTTTTTCATAATCTACTCTAATTTATTTTCTTCTGCTGGAACTTCTTCGCTTAATTCAAGAGGAGCTTCCTCTGTGTCTAAGTTTTCCTCTTTAATCTCTGGTTGCTCTGCTTTTAGCTCAGAAATGGCTTCATCAGCCAAGCTAGGTTTTTTTACTTCAGGAATTCTTCTTGTTCTTTTTGAAGGCAATATAGCTACACCACTTTTAGAAACCTGCCCTTTATATAAATTTTCAAAATCGTCGTTGGTTTCCTCTTCGATTTCCTCTTGTTCTTCAGACTCATCTGGTTCTTTTCTTAATCTTTTAATCGCGCTTGCTTCAACTTCCTTAACATCTATTTTTCCATCTCCGATTTCTCTTAATGATATAATTGTTCGTTTGTCATTATCCTCTTCAACTAACATTGGAGCGCCAGCATTTAATTGAACTGTTCTTTCTTTAGCTAACAAAACTAGATCATATTGATTATCAACTTTTTCTAAACAATCTTCTACGGTAATTCTTGCCATGATGCAGAGTATATATTCAAATAATCTTAAGAAATCAATTATTTTCTAAGCTTAATAGGTTCAAGCTTATTTCTTATCAATATTAAAAGAAATAACGATATAACTATGTATATGCCTGATACAAAAGCAATATTTTCAATTGAAAAACCATTGTCGATCATTAAACCAAATACAGCTGTTCCAAATGCAGTTGAAAACACCATAAAAGCTGTGGTCAAAGCTTTGATAGATCCAATAAATTTTACTCCATATATTTCAGCCCAAGTAGATGATCCAAGGACGTTAGCTAATCCATTTGAAATACCTACTAAACCTAAAAAAATAAACGCCGAAATTTCTTGTTGATAATAAAATAGTACAAACATTGATATTAATAGAGGTATATTCATAATTGGAATTAATTTTCTACTTGTAAATTTATCGACTAAAAAACCTGAGAAGAATAAAGTTATAATTGACGCTAACGAATAAACCATAAATGCTTTTGGTATTGTGTAAATGTTCCACATTTTTGAGTCTGAAATAAATGACTGATATACAAATACTCCAGTGGCTATCCAAGGCATTGCAAGCATATTAAGCGAGACAATATAAAATCTATAATCTTTAATAACTTCTTTCCTCCTCCAGCTTTTAATTTTAAAATTTTTTTTAGGATCTAAATCTTTTTCTCTAGAATCTAATTTAATTTTTTTAATTGTATTAAAAATTACAAAAGGCAAAAATATGATGATGATAATTGCTATTCCTTGCCAAACAGTTCTCCAAGAATAAATTACAAAAAGATAAGTTACTAATACAGGTAAAATAAATTCTGCAGATGACAATCCAAACCAAATTGTGCTTAGAGCTTTACCCCTAGACTTTTCAAAAAATCTTGAAATTGTTGTCGTTGAAGTGTGGCTCATTAAACCTTGGCCAGAAAATCTCATTAAAAATATACCGATTGATAAAAAAATAATGCTATTGATGAAAGAAAAAAATAAAGATGAAAAAAACAATAATAAAATAACAAAAAAAGAATAATATATTATTTGATATTCATCGATTTTCTTTCCAACCCATATAAGTAAAAGACTAGAAAATATTGTTGCAGTAGCATAAATATTTCCAAATTGTCCGTGAGTAATACCTAGTTCATTTCGAATTGGTGCGTTAAACAATCCCAAAAAAAAACTCTGTCCAAAGCTTGAAAAAAATGTAAATATAAATCCAAATATAATTACTTTTTTATTTAATGAGAGGTTAATCATTTATGAGTTGTAAAGTTGCTTTCATAGGTTTGGGTGTCATGGGTTACCCTATGGCAGGTTATATATCAAAAGGTGGTCATGATGTAACTGTTTATAATCGAACAAAAGCTAAAGCAGAAAAATGGGTCAAAGAATACAAAGGTAAAATAGCAGATACTCCAATGGATGCTGCAAAAGATTGCGATTTCATTTTTACATGTGTCGGAAACGATAATGATTTAAGAGAGGTGACTTTAGGTGACAAAGGTTTATTTAAAACTGCAAAAAAAGGTGCAATCTATGTAGATAATACTACTGCATCTGCAAATATCGCAAGAGAACTTTATAAAGAGGCAAAAACAAAAGGATTTGATTTCTTGGATGCCCCTATTTCAGGCGGACAAGCTGGAGCAGAGGGTGGAATTTTAACCGTAATGGTTGGAGGAGATGAAGCTCCATATAATAAGGCTGAACCAGTTATCGATTGCTATAGTAAAAAGATTAAACTTCTTGGTCCATCAGGAAGTGGTCAGTTAACTAAGATGGTAAACCAAATTTGTATTGCAGGCTTAGTACAAGGATTATCAGAAGCAATTAATTTTGGAATGAATGCAGGATTAAACATGCATGATGTGATTGAGGTAATTTCAAAAGGTGCAGCTCAATCTTGGCAAATGGAAAATAGACATAAAACAATGATTGAAGATAAATTTGATTATGGTTTTGCAGTTGATTGGATGAGAAAAGATTTAAAAATAGCGATGGATGAAGCTAAGAAAAATAACTCACCTTTACCTATCACTAAAATAATTGATGAATATTATGCTGAAGTACAAAAACTGGGTGGTCAAAGATGGGATACTTCTAGTTTAATTAAAAGATTTAGAAAATAAATCGTGTCAGAAGCAGTCAGTTACTACGAAGATTCAAAAGAGATTGAAAAAAAAATCTGGGATTTATTATCAAAAGCTGTCAAAGATAGATCTTCCGAATTTAGAACTCCAGTATTTATTTGCGGAAATGATAAAGATCTTGATGGTAGGGTTGTTGTTCTTAGAAAGGCAGATCAACAAAATAATTTTATTCAGTACCATAGCGATATTAGATCATCAAAAATTGAAAAAATAAAAAAAAATCCTAACTGCTCTATTTTATTTTACGGTAAAGAAGAAAAAATACAGCTTAGAGTAAAGGCTGAATGTGAAGTAAATTATAATAATGATGTAACAAAAGAGTCTTGGAAAAAAACTGGCCATGTCAGTAGAAAATGTTACTTGGTTACTAATGGACCCGGAACAGAATCTGAAAAACCGACCTCAGGGTTAAATAATAAGTTTGATAATTTTGATTTTACTAAAGAAGAAAGCGAAGCCGGATATAAAAACTTTTGCGTCATTAGGTGTAAAATTAAAAGTATTGAATGGCTTTATTTAGCAGCCAAGGGCCATCGAAGAGCTTTAATTGATTTGAATGGTTCTAAAAAATTTACTTGGTTAGTTCCCTAATTTTTTGGTAACTTTTTCTTTTGTCGAGCCTAAATTAACTTCATCAAAATAAACAACCATATTTGGATAGGGTTTATCTCCATGTTTCCTTTTCCACCCGCTTACAAATGTCTGATAAATTCCAAAATCTAGTCCTACACCTCTTTTTGTATATGGTGTAATATTTTTTATATTCTCAGCATTTAATATTAATTTATTATTAATCCAAACTTTCATGAATCCATTTTCTTCTCTTGAGTACCGGGCATTAATTAGTACATCAGTCCATTTTCCTCTCATGTCATTTATCCTGATTGCCTTTTTCATTTCAACATACTCGCCACTCCACATTCTTCCTACTTCTAACCATTCACCACTTCTATCTGTAACCATAAGAATAGGCTTCCAGCCTTTTTCATAAAGTTGAGCAAAAGTAGTTCTAACAGGGGCTACTGATTGATAGTCTTCGGGTAAATAAATTGATGCAGAATACCAATGATCTTTTTTACCCATTTGATATTTTTTGAATTGAAGCTCAGTTCTTTGTCTATCTTTTTTGCAATCATCATGTCCGCTATCTTTACCACAATCACCTAATCTTACTTCAAATCTGTAGGATTTTTTTCCAGATCTTACAGGATGACCATCTTTACTATTTGCTAAAGTTAAAGAATATTTTTTTTTGTGAGAGATGGTTTTTCTTTTTACCTCAGTATTAGAGACGTCTTTACTGTTTTTGGCTTCCAAATCTGAAAAGCCTGATAATAAAATGGCAAATAAAAAAAAACTATTTCTTATATTTTTTAATATTTTTAACATAATCTCTAGCGTTTTCTTTGATATGTTCTATTTCCTCGTCCGTTACTTGTCTAACTACTTTACCAGGGCTTCCAAGGACTAATGATCTATCTGGAATTACTTTATTTTCTGTTACTAATGAGTTTGCTCCGATGATACAGTTTTTACCGATCTTTGCTTTGTTTAAAATAGTTGAACCTATTCCTATAATACAATCATCTGAAATTTCGCATCCGTGAAGCATTACCATATGGCCTACAGTAACTCCTTTTCCTACAATTGTAGGACAGCCTGGGTCTGTGTGTATTACGCTACCATCTTGAATGTTCGAACCTTCGCCAATAATAATTGGTTCTAAATCACCTCTTAAAGTTGCATTGAACCAAATATTTGAATTCTTTTTTAATTCTACTCTGCCAATGATAACTGCATTAGAAGCTACCCAGCTGTTAGGATCGATTTTAGGAGTGTGACCGTTAACATCGTAAATCATAAATTTGCTGTAATGTATAATTAATTATCTTATAATATATTATGGCTTTAACAAAGACACCAGTTTGCGATTTTGGAAAAAAAGCTGAGGATTTCAAACTAAAATCGACAGAAAATAAACTAATTTCTCTAAATGATATAAAAGGTGAAAAAGCAACATTGATAATGTTCATTTGTAATCACTGCCCTTACGTGAAAGCGATTATTCGTGATTTAGTAAAAGATTGTAATGAATTAAAAAAAAACGGGATTAACTCTGTTGCAATTATGTCAAATGATACTAAAAATTATCCTGAAGACTCGTTCGATAACATGATTAAATTTGCTAGGGCAAATGATTTTGGTGAAATAAATTATTTGATTGATGAAAACCAAGAAACAGCAAAGAAATATGGCGCTGTTTGTACGCCTGATTTTTTTGGTTACAATAAAGATTTAAAACTTCAATATCGAGGAAGATTTAGAGAACTTAAAGATTTAAAACCTATTTCAAGCGGAGATAGTGATTTAAAAGTAGCCATGAAAATGATTTCTAGGACTCAAGCTGGTCCAAAGGAACAAACTCCGAGTATGGGATGTAATATAAAGTGGTTTAATTAATGTTTTTAGTTTCTACAAGAAATTTTCCACCTGAACTTGGTGGTATGCAAAACCTCATGGAAGGTTTGTCTAATGCTCTTACTAATCATGGTCCAGTAAAAGTTTTTGCAGATAATCATGAGAATGCAAATACATACGATCAAAATTCTAAATTAAACATTGAAAGAATTTCAGGTTTTAAAATCTTTAGAAAATATAGAAAAGCTAATTTAGTTAAAGATTTTATTAACCAAAATCAAATTAGAGCATGTTTCTTTGATCACTGGAAAAGTATTGAAAATATTGAATTAGAAACTCTTAAGAAAACAAAATCTTTCTGCTTAATTCACTCAAAGGAAATAAATCATCCTGTTAGTTCTTCTTTAAATAAAAGAGTTTTAAAATCGTTAGGAAAAGCAGATTTTGTAATTGCAAATTCAAAATTCACGAAGGAATTAGGATTAAAACTCGGATTAAAAGACATTCATGTCATCAATCCTGGCTGTAACTATCCTATTGTTGTAAGTGAAACAGCTAGGAAATTTTCTAAAAAAATTTATGGTAATGCGTCACCTAAATTAATTACTGTTTCGAGATTAGACGGCCGTAAAAGTCATCAGAATATTTTAATGTCGATTAAAAATCTTTTACCAAAGTTTCCAAATTTAAAATATGTTTCAATTGGTGATGGAGATGAAAGAAAAAATCTTCAAAAATTAAGGGAAGAATTAGGTTTGGAAAAAAATGTTGAATTAATTTTCAATTCTACAGAGCAAGAAAAAGTTGGATTGCTTGAACAATCAGATGTATTTGTAATGCCCTCAGTTGTTTATAAAAAATCAGTCGAGGGATTTGGTATAACTTATATTGAAGCTGCGTCATACGGTAAACCATCAATCGGTGGAATCTATGGGGGCGAAGGAGACGCAATAAAATCTGGTATTACGGGATATCTTTGTAACGGTAATGATCTAAATGCTATTTATGACACCCTCCTTAAAATTTTATCAAACGAAAAATATAAGGAGCTCGGAGCAAATGCATTCGAATTTTCAAAAGGGTTTAGTTGGGAAAAAATTATTAAAAACTATATTAATTTAATTTAGATTTGACTTTCTCTAAAACAGTTTCGACTGTCAAATCATTTAAATTCTCAACGCTTATTGCTTTAAAATTAAAATTTTCGATACTTACTTTCTTTGCAGTTGTGTGGGTACCGAAAAGTACAAATCCTATTTTATCTAAATGTGAAGCTATGTGAGCAGGTCCTGTATCATTTGCAATAATAAATTTGGCATTACTTATCAAAGATATCAAAGTTTTAATGTTGATCGACTCATTATTTTCTAGAACCACTTTAGCATTTAATTCATTAGCTTCATCGATTTCATCCGGTCCTGGAGCTAATAAAACTGGATATCTATTTTTATAATCTTGTTTTAATCTTGAAATTAATTCTTTAAAAAAAGGCCATTTTTTTTGAGGTAATTTTTTTGAGCAAAAAGGAAATAATAATATATAGTCACTATTTGCATATTGTTTTTTTAACCTTGTGATATCTGATATAGCCCAATTCAAATCTATATTTTTTACAAATTCAGTTTGCACACCACTTTTTTTTAATTGAACTTCCATTCTGTCAAGAACAGGTTCTTTATCAAAATCACTTTTTTTTTGACCTGGCTCTAATGAAGTTTCAGTAGATGACCATTCTGCATTTTTTAAAATGTATCTTTTATAAAATTTTGTTCTACTTGAATTTTGTAAATCATAAATTTTTGAAAAATTATATTTTGCTAAATTTTTTTTTAGGTTATTTAAATAAAATAAATTCCATCTAGGTAGCCTTTTATCTATTATAACGCCATCCAAATAAGGGCATTCTGACATAAAAATTGCATATGGCTTGGTTGTAAGTAAAAAAACTTTTCTATTTTTGTGAAATTTTTTTATATCTTTTATGGCTCCATTAGCTTGAATTAAATCACCTAAAGAACCATGCTTTATTATTAATATATTTGACATTATTATTTCGAAGTATATTTAATGATTAATATAGTCAAATAGTAATATGAGCAAGAAAATGGACAAAATATTGGCAGAAATATCGGCTGGGGAATTAATAGATAAAATTACTATTTTAGAAATTAAAAAAGATAAAATAAGTAATAAAGAAAAATTAACAGAAGTTGAGAAAGAATTAGCTTCATTAAGTAAAACTTTAAAAAACTCCATTAATGATGAAAATAAGATTTTAGGTTTTAAGCGAGATCTTAAAAATATAAATTTAAAACTTTGGGACATTGAAGACGGAAAAAGATCTGCCGAAAAAAATAATCGATTTGACGATAAATTTATTCAGCTTGCTAGAAATGTATATAAATTTAATGATGAAAGAGCCAAAATCAAATTAGAAATTAATAATGCTCTTGGATCAAATATAAAAGAGGTAAAATCCTACGAATAGTTAGTGACCCTTTAAACTAGGTATTCTTAATCTAAGATTTTTTGATAATTTGGGATTTACAGAGGCTGTGATCACACCTTCTGATTTTTTTAATTCTTTTAATATTTTTCCATCTGGAGAAATTATTAATGAATGACCGAAAGTTTTTCTTCCGTTATAATGTGTTCCACCTTGCGCGGGAGCGAAAATATAACAAAAATTTTCTATAGCTCTAGCTTTTAATAAAGAATGCCAATGTTTTTTTCCTGTAGTTTCGGTAAAAGCAGATGGAACGGTTAAAAATAATGATCCCGCCTTAGCCAATTTTCTATATAGAGTTGGAAATCTAAGGTCATAACAAATGGTTAGACCAATCTTTCCCCAAGGTAATTTGAAAGACTTTACTTTGTTTCCTGGATTAAAACTCTTTGACTCAAAATATTTTTCTTTTTTGCTTAAAACGACGTCGTACATGTGAATTTTATCATAGTAAGTTCTTATCCTCCCTATCTTATCAATTAAAACAGATCTATTAACTAATTTATTTCTTGAAATCTTAATTATTAAAGATCCTATCAAAATCCATTTCTTATACTTTTTTGCAAGTTTTTTTATGCCATTAAGATAAATATCATTTTGCATTGACGTACAAACTTTAAGCAATTCTTTTTTGTTTAAAGAGAATTGTGATGAAACTTCTGGAGTTATTATGAAATCAGTTTTTTGCTTTACTGCTTTTTTAATAAGTTTTGATGTTTTGTCTAAATTAAAATGAATATCATTATTTGATTTTAATTGAATACAAGAAACACGAAACATCACTTCATTATAGATGAAGCAAAATTCCATTTACAGTCAAAACTAGGGATATAAGCCCCGGATAATTTAACGTTTCCAAAGCTTTTTTCTAGAACCTTACACCAGCTATCAACTTGTTTAGGTTTTTTATCCTTACTTCCGACTTGAGCAGTAATTACACCACCTTTTTTAAGTATTCTTTTTAAACCTTTCATATTTTTTTTAGCCAGGTCAATACAGTATTGGTCATCGTTTAAATCTACAAAAATTTTATCATATTTTGAATTCTCTATTTCTTTGATGCTTTTAAAAGCATCTCCCCAAAAAGTTTTAATTTTGTTACTTTTCTTAACTTTAGAACAAACTTTTGGTAAATGCCTATAACAAACATCTACAATCTCTGGATCTAATTCAAACCAATCTATGTAATTGGAATTATTCTCTAAACATGCCCTGGCTACTCCTCCATCACCCCCTCCAATTATTGCAACATTATTATTTTTTTTACTTAAATCGTAACTAGATTTAAAAAAATTTGAGCTATAAATCTTTTCATCTTTTTCAGCTACTTGTATTTCATGGTCAATAAATAAAGCGTGACCAAATTCTTCTAGATCCATAATTTCAACAAATTGGCCTACTCTAGAGGTAAATTTTTCTAAAACGTCTTTTACTACATAAAATTTCTTTTGTCCCGGAGTGCTATATATATCATCGTATAAACCCACACTACTTCGATCAAAAGCATTGGTTACTACTCTTTTATGTTCAATTTCTTTTCTTAAAATCTTAAGAGCTACTTTAGGATTAACCTTTCCGCATGTAAAAAAGTCAAAACTGATCACGCCTCTTTCTGGAAATGTATGAAAACTAAAATGACTTTCTGACAACAAGGCTACTAAAGTGAAGCCTTGAGGTTGAAATCTATGGGATGCCACATTAAGTATTTCGACCTTTGCAGCTTTTGCTATTTTATAAATAACTTTTTCGTAGAATTCGGGTGAATAGTCTTTTTTTACACCAAGAAAATCAATGGTAATGTGTTCACCAACTTTAATCATAAAAAACTATCCTTTTTTATAATTTTTAAATTTCCCCAAGACAATTTTTATTTCTTTTTTCGAAAGAATCTTAGGTATTCCAATTCTTATGGCATTTATATATTGATGGCAAATATTTTCGATTTCTTGAGCTAGCTCAAATGTCTTTTCTAAATTTTCTCCAAAAGCAACCTGACCGTGATTAGCAATTAAACATGCTGTTCTATTTTTCAAAGCTTTTATAATATTTCTTGAAAGATTTTTTGTTCCAAAAGTTGCGTATTTACTACACTTAATGTCTTCTCCTCCAGCTACTGCAACCATATAGTGAAATGCCGGAATATTTTTTTGATGACAAGATACAGCTGTCGCACAAGTAGAGTGAGCGTGAACAATAGCTTTGGCCTCTTTTTTATTCACATAAATATCTTGATGAAATCTCCATTCTGATGACGGTTTACCTTTTTTTTTATCATAGATGCCTTTTAGAGAAATGAAGACAATATCTTTGAGTTTTAAGGAGGCATATTTTCGTCCAGATGGAGTTATATAAAATCCATCAACTCCTTTTTCTTTTGCTCTTACAGATATATTCCCTGATCTTAAGGTAGATAAATTTGTTATATTTAATTTTTTTGAATATTTAATAACTTCAGCTTTTAATTTACTCATTTAAATAAACCTTTCAAACTTTTTTCTGAAGCTTCGCAAATTCCTTTTTCTGTGATTAAAGCTGTAACTAATTTAGCAGGTGTAACATCAAAAGCTAGATTTAAAGACTTACTTTTTTTTGGGTAAATTCTTATTTTTTTAATTTCATTGTTTTCATCAATTCCTTCAATATGAGATAACTCCTCTGAATTTCTCTCTTCAATTGGAATTTCTTTATGATCTTTGATGCTCCAGTCTATAGTTGAACTCGGTAAGGCAACATAAAAAGGAACATTATTATCTTTTGCAGATAGAGCTTTTAGATAAGTTCCAATTTTATTACACACGTCACCATTAGATAAAGTTCTATCCGTCCCAACTATACACATATCTACTTCTCCTCTTTGCATTAATATTCCTCCAGCATTGTCGGTTATCACAGTATTTGAAATTCCTTCCTCATTTAATTCATATGAGGTTAAGTTTGCTCCTTGATTTCGTGGTCTTGTCTCATCAACCCAAACATGTACTTTGATACCTTTTTGATGAGCATGATAAATAGGTGATGTTGCAGTTCCCCAATCAATAGTTGCAAGCCATCCTGCATTGCAATGAGTTAAAATATTTACCGTATCCTTTTTTTTGCTTGAAATTTTTTCAATTATTTTAACACCATTAAGACCAATATTTTTACAAAATTTTATATCCTCCTCCAAAATAGATTTTGCTTCGTTAAGGGCTATTTTCAATAAATCTTTTTTGTTAACTCCAGATATTTTTTTCATCATTCTATCGACAGCCCACTTTAAATTAATTGCTGTAGGTCTTGAGGAAATAAGTTCCTCACTAGATTTTTTTAAAAATGATAAATCATTTCTTTCGATAATAGAGAGAACCAATCCGTAGGCCGCTGTAGCTCCAATAAGAGGGGCTCCTCTAACCTCCATAGTTTTTATGGCATTTATTGCATCTTTTATATTTCTTAAATCTTTAATTACAAATTTATGGGGAAGTTTCGTTTGATCAATAATTTTTACTAAATTATTTTCAAACCAAATTGTACGATAATTTTTACCATTAATTTTCATTTTTTAATCCTTGAGACTACAGCGTTGAATAAAAGATTTGCTCCTATTTCATTAAAATGTTCGTCATTAAGAAAATAAAGTTCTGTAGACCAATTAATGTTTCTATTTTTATAATTTTGGAAATCAGGAAAAGCATCTATTAAATGGCAATTTCTATTTGAACATATTTCTTTACCAAATTCAGACCAACTAAATTTTTTTTGTCCAAATTCTAAAGTTTCTGCCCAAGGATAAATTATTAAGTAAAATTCAATGTTATTTTTTTTTGAAATGTCTGCTATTTGGAGTAATCTTTTTTTTAAATTAGTCCTTCCTTTTAGAAAGGTATCATTTTTCCAAAACCTTTTATCTAATGAATCTTGCTCAGTATACGTAAAACTACCTTGAATACTTGTTTTAATTTTTCTTTTTTCACTTAATCTAATATTAGCCAACTCTTTTAAATTCCTAGAATAGTAATTTATGTATGATAATAAATTGTTTATTAATTTAAAATTTCTTTTCGTAAACTTTTCTTTTTTTTTTGATCTTTGAAATACATGATCATTTGTTAACTTAACTTTATCGATACCATCAATATATACCCATCTACTAGCTTCATCGATTAAATCGGTAAGGTCCAAGAATAGTAATATTTTTTCCGGAATAATATTCTCATTAAGAGTTTTTTTTAATTTATATAAATACACGGACGGGCTGTAAGACCCAACTCCAAAATTATATACATTATAATTACTAAATTTTCTTTCAATCAATCCTGCAAATGTTTTTTCAAATTCTATTCCTATTCCATATGTAAAAGAGTCTCCAAACAAAAATATATTTTTTTTCTCTTTCTTTTTTGGAAAACTTTTTTCACCAACCCTCAATCCCATTTCATCAGTGATTGTTTTGACTATTGGAAAAGATTTTTTGAATCTATACTTGCCTACACAATTTTTTTTTAATTCATAATAAAGTTTTTCATATTTATAGCAGCTTTTATAATCTAATATTGTATTACTCAGAGTAAAATCAATTAATAAAATAAAAAATATTAAAATAAATATTGAGAGAAAGTAATAAGATAACTTTTTCATTATCATTTATTTAAAACTCTACCGGCAATGTTTTTTAATTTTTTTATGGTTTTTTTTGATCTTAATTTTGGATCAGTAATTATAGCAACATCTAAACAATTATTTGCCGGATCTTTTTCAATAGAATAATCTTTAAAAGTTTTTATTATTTCTTTAATCATGTTTTGTGCATTCACTGCATTTTGCATCAAAGTTTTAATTACCATAGTTACATCGACTTCATCATGATCAGGATGCCAACAATCATAATCTGTAACCATTGCGACCGTGCAATATCTAATTTCTGCCTCTCTAGCTAATTTAGCTTCTGGCATGTTAGTCATACCAATAACATCGGCTCCCCAAGATCTATATAAATTTGACTCGGCTAGAGTAGAAAATTGCGGTCCTTCCATTACAACGTAAGTTCCACCAAATTCATTTTTGATATTTAATTTATTTAATGCAGCCTTACAGCATTTAGATAAGCCAGCACTTGTTGGTTTTGCCATTGAAACATGTGCTACTATTTCCTCATCAAAGAAAGTTTTTACTCTCGCAAATGTTCTGTCTATAAATTGATCAATAATAATAAACTTACCTGGTTCTAAGTTTTCTTTTAAAGATCCAACTGCTGAAACAGAGATTATATCAGTGACACCTAACTGTTTCATCGCATCAATATTTGCTCTAAAATTTATTTTGCTTGGACTAATTTTGTGACCTCTTGAATGTCTAGGAATAAAACAAATTTCCTCTTCTCCTAGGCTCGCAATTAAAATTTCATCTGAAGGTTTCCCCCAAGGAGTATTAACTTTCTTCCATTTTGTCTTTTCAAAACCATCCATTTTGTAAAGACCACTTCCACCAATTATCCCGAGTTTTCTTTTTTTCATTATTTAATTATTAATCCTTTTTTGTTAGAACTTGAAGTATAAATATGGATTTAAAAAAATATATTAGATCTATTCCCGATTATCCAAAAAAAGGAATTTTGTTTAGAGATATAACGACTTTGATTAAGAATGCAGACGCTTTTAAATTTACAAATGATAGAATTATCGAATTATCCAAAAAAATTGAATTTGATAAAGTGGCAGCTATAGAGTCTAGAGGTTTTGTATTTGCATCAACAGTTTCATACCTATTAAAAAAACCTTTTGTTTTGTTGAGAAAAAAAGATAAACTACCAGCAGATGTGCATTCTGTTGATTTTGAACTCGAGTACGGAAAGGCAACAATAGAGGTTCATAAAGACTCCATTTCAAAAAATGAAAAAATACTTGTAATAGATGATTTAATTGCTACAGGAGGCACTGCTGAAGCTGCCGCTAAATTAATTGAAATATCAGGTGGTAAAGTTGCAGGGTTTATTTTTGTAATCAATCTTTTTGATTTACCTGGAAATAGTTTGCTTAAAAGTAAAGGCTATAAAACTGAGAGTTTAATTGAATTCCCAGGTCATTAAAGTTATTCTACTAATGATTCAACTTCTGATTTTCTATCTTTATTTATACAAATTATATTAATTACAAAGTCCTCCAAGTTTAAATCATTTAAATCAAAACTGTTTAATTTTTTTGTGGATTTATTATAAGTAAAAACAAGATATCCAAGATCCAATAATATTGAGCCTACTTTTTTTACAGAAACATCGTTAATTTCTATCATTAAAAAAGGTTTTTTCTTTTTAATTGTTTCTATTCCCCCTTCTAAAACCTGAGACTCAAATCCTTCAACATCGATCTTAATTATTTCTGGTTGCAAATTCATGCTATCAATAGTTTTAATTTCAATATTTTTTTCAATTATCTTTACCTTTGACGAAATGTTTTTTTGTGAAATTATTTTTGGTACATTGTTAAAAGCCTCATCTTTAATTAAAGATGCAAGTTGCCCTATGTAAATGCCATTACATTCTGGGATATATAATGTTTTTGTTTCATTCTTATTACCGAGACCGATATTCTTAAATTCAAAGTTTTTATCTTTTCTTTTTATATTATTTAATGCATTATTGTGTTTTGTATCTGGTTCTAAAGATAAAATTTTATAATCTTGATTATATAGTCTAAATGTAAGTGCAGAGATCCCGTCATTGGCACCTACATCTAAAAATAATTCTGTTTCTTTTTTATTTACGAACTTAAAAAATTCAAAGTCCGACTCTCCTAAATATTTATAAAAGTATTTTCCAGCCAAGTATCTTGATAAGCCGTATCCATATGCACTTGATCTAAATATTTCCTCAATAGTGGATATTATAAAGTTTTTTTTAATAGACTTTTGTCTTCTTTTACTTTGTGTCATTTTTATTTCTGAAAAAAAATAGCAGCAACTTCTCAATGGTTTTGTTTTTAATCTTAAATCTTCTTAATAAAAAATTATAAATTTTTACTAGCTGCCTATCAAAAAAAATAATAAGTTTTCTTTTAATACTATCTGTTGATCTAGTTGTGTAAAAAGTGGAAATACTCTCTAAATCTTTTTCCTCCTCAGTAAAATAAAAAATTGCTAAAGACTTTCTAGTAATATCCTCAGGACATTTGATCGGATCAGGATATCCATGAAAAGAATTCGTTGTATCAAAAAGAATACATTTATTTTTTGTCGGACTCACTTTTCTAATACAATTTTTTCTTTTATCATCCCATAATTCCAAAGATCCTCCCCATTCCTCCCTCCATATTTCATTTAAATAAATAATAATATTGATCCTTCTTCGCCATTTTGGATGATGTGGATGAGTATTAAAATCTCTATGTAGAGTTAAATGACCATCTCTTCTCGTTTCATGTAATCCTCCATTATGTAACGAAGGATCGAATTTTAAATTATTTATACCTGTTACTCTCTCTAGATAGCTAATACATTCTTTGGATGCTAAGAAATTAATTAATTTTTGAGTTTGTGATCCCATTTCTTTTAGATCTGTTAAAGCATACTTATCTTGGCTAAAGTGCTTATAAGCCATAGTATTATTTTTAGAGAGATTAAACTCTTTTGAAACATCGTCATAAATTTTGTCGTCTAAAAATTTTTGAAAAACGACATGTTTAAATGGCGCAGCATTACTGTAATCTAATGCTAAATTTTTAATATTATCTAAATGTTCTTTATTTATCATTTTGCCTAGCAATGAATTATAATATAATAGATCATTAATGAAAACCTTAGTTCTTATAACCGCATTTAATGTTGAAAAGTTCTTAGAGAACGTAGTTATGAGAATTCCTAAGGAAATAAAATCTTATAACCCTGAAATCCTGATAATCAACGATTTTTCTAGTGATAATACCTTGCAAAAAATGACTGAGATTAAAAATAATTTTAAAGAATTTAAAATTACATGTTTAACAAATAAAACTAATTTAGGTTACGGTGGAAATCAAAAGGTTGGTTACCACTATGCAATAAAAAATAATTTTGATTACGTAGTTATGCTTCATGGAGACGGTCAATATGCTCCTGAAAATATAATAGATATGATTAAACCTTTAGCTGAAAATAAATGCTCTGCTGTACAAGGTTCAAGAATGATAAAAAAAATGAACGCTCTTAAAGGCAGGATGCCATATTATAAATTTTTTGGAAATATTTTTTTAACATATGTTCAAAATTTGTTATCAGGATTAAAAATGAGTGAATACCATTCTGGTTACAGAGCTTATAGTGTGAAAGCTTTAAAAAAAATTCCATTTAATCTTAACTCAAACTATTTTCATTTTGATACTCAAATTTTACTACAGCTAAAGGTTGTGAATGAAAAAATATTAGAAATTCCAATACCAACATTCTACGGTGAGCAAATTTCATCTCTTAAGTCAATCCAATATGGTTTTGCAATTCTTAAAACTACAATAATTTTTTATTTACAAAAATTTGGAATTTTTCATGATATTAAATTTAGTTTTTCTAGTGAAGACGGACCTTCCAATTATTTACCAAAATTAAATTTTCTAAGCACTCATTCAATTGCTTTTAAAAAAATAAAAGAAAATTCAAAGATTTTATCAATTGGTTGTGGAAATGCTGATTTAGAAAAAGAACTTATAGAAAAAAAAAATTGTATTGTTGATGGTTTAGATAGTTTTGATGTTAAAGGGGTTAACTTTTTAAATAGTTTTAAAGTAATTAACTACGACAGGGAAATTTTTGAATTGGATTTTAAAAAATATGACTATATTTTATTTTTAGATGTAATTGAGCATCTAAAGAAACCTGAAGAATTTATGAATTCTTTAAGTAATAAAATGGGTTTTTTCCCAAATCAAAAATTAATAATTTCGACTCCTAATATTGCAAATATCTTTATTCGGTTAAGTCTATTAATTGGTAATTTTAATTATGGAAAAAGGGGTATTTTAGATAAAACTCATACTAGATTATTCACGTTAAGTAGTTTCAAAAAAATAATATTAGAAAATAATTTTTTAATAAAAGAAACAATTGCTATACCCCCACCTTTTCCATTAGCGATTAAAAATAATTTAATTTCAAAATTTTTATTAAATTTTTTTAAGTATTTAAATTTTATCTCTAAAACAGTTTTTGCTTTCCAATTTTTATCAGTAGTAAAGTCAAAGCCAAATTTAGATTATCTTTTAGATCAAGCGAAGAAATAATTTTAAAATTTAAATTTCTCTATTTTTCCAAGTTGAAGGTGTTAGTTCATTATCTATCTCAAGATCAATATGATAATCAAAGGGTTTCGCACCTCTTTTCTTGATATAGTTTAATGTTTCTTTTATTCCATCAACTAAATTAGTTTTCGTTTTGTAATTTAAAAGTTTTCTTGCTTTATCTGCAGAACATGTCGCGTATTTAACCTCCCTGGGTCTATCCTTCTTGTAAATAGGTTCTAAGTTAACTCCTGTTAAATTTGAGCAAATTTCTGCAATTCTATTTATCGTAACAAATTCTTCATCAGGTCCAATATTAATTATTTGTTTATTTAAATTTTTTTGATTCATCATAGGCACTAAGCAGCTAATACAATCATCAATAAATGAGAAGCATCTTTTTTGTTTTCCATCTCCATATATTATAGGAGCTTTACCTTGTAACATTCTATTCAACATTATTGAAACAACATTTCTAAATGGATCATCATATTTTTGTCTTGGACCAATAATGTTATGAGGAACTGCTATTACCCACTCAATATTATTTAATTCACATAAATTAATTAAAACATTCTCCGCAGCAACTTTTGAAACACCGTATGGATCTTCTGGTAATGGTGCCATATTTTCAATAAAAGGTGTTTTTTGAGATCCATATCTTGCCATTGAAGAGCAATAGATAATTCTTTTTACTTTGTGAGTTATTGCAGCACTAAAAACCGAAACTGATGCAAGATAATTATTTTTAGTTATTGCATAAGGAGAAAAAACTGAAAGACCCTCATGGGCTGTGGCAGCGCAGTGATACACAATATCAACGTCTTTCATTAATTCTCTCATTCTATCTAAATCACAACAATCTGTTTTATGAAATTCTATATTAGGTGGAATATTATCCTCATATCCACCAATCATATTATCTACCCCGATGATCTTATGTCCCATTTTTGCTAGATGTTCTGCTAAATGAGAACCTAAAAAACCTGCAGTACCAGTAATGAAGATTTTAAGTTTAGAGTTTGACATTTTGCTAGTTATTATATTTTTAATCTTGTAAAATCAATGCAAAGTTGGTCTATACCAGGATTTTTTTCCAATTATAGAATTAAAAAGTCCACTCAATCTACATAAATATATATCTTTTTTTTCTTTGTTTTGGATCATTTGATAAAAAATGAATTTTACAAATGATGATAAAAGTTTTGGAAAAATTAAAATTAAGGAAACCATGAAGCCTTTATGTTTTTTGTGAAAATAAAATGTTGACCACATCCAGTGCCAATTTCTATTTTTTTCTAAATTCAATTCATTATTAGTTGCAACAGAGCTAGCTCCCAAATGATCAATTAAAATATTTTTACATAAGTAGATTTTTCCTCCTTTTTTTTTTACCATTTTACATAAGTCTATTTCTTCAAAATATAAAAAAAAATTTTCATCGAAAAATTCTCTATTAAATTTCTCTACATTAAAAAAAATTGCAAATCCCTTTAAGTCATTGACTTCTAAAAATTCATTTTTATTGAAAAAATAATTTTGAGACTGATTATTAGAGGGTCCTAAAAGCCAAAAATCTTTTAAATTATTTGATGATTGATAAAAATTTTTAATTGTTTCCTTTCTTAAAACAGCATCTGGATTTAATACTAAAGCAAACTTTGTTTGTACACGATTAAGACCAATATTATTTGCTGAAGCATATCCTTTGTTTTCTCCTGATAAAATGCATGTTACATTTTGATATTTTTTCTCAATTTTTTCCTTAAATTTAAAGTTATTTGAATTCTCAACTATAATTACCTTCAGGTTACCTGGAATTGAGTCTAAGCATGTAAATATTTTACCTTCGCTTTTAAAAGTTACAATTACTATAGTCAGTTCGTTTGATTCCATAATAATATAATATTTGATTTTAAAAGATAATTCTTTTACTAATTTAACACATTAAACATATAATTCTTTAAATTTAATATGAAAAAAATCATAGTAACAGGAGGATCGGGTTTTATAGGAAGCAATTTAGTAAATTTTTTAATTAAAAAAAAATATTTTGTCATAAATATTGATAAACTTACTTATTCATCAAATAAATACGATGATAAAATTAGGACTAAAAAAAATTATAAGCTCTTTAAGTTTGATATAAACAATACTTCAAGATTGATTAGTGTAATTAAAAAAACTAAGCCTTTAGTGATATTTAATTTAGCGGCTGAGACACATGTTGATAGATCTATAGATAGTCCAAAAACATTTATTCATTCAAATATTAATGGCGTATTTAGTTTATTGGAAAGCTTGAGATATTTAAAAAAAAAGAATATTAGTACAAAATTAATTCACATTTCTACAGATGAAGTCTATGGAGACTTAAAAAATAATTTAAGATCTAATGAAAATTTTAAATATGAGCCAAGTTCACCATACTCAGCTTCTAAAGCTAGTGCTGATCATTTGGTGAAATCGTACATAAGAACATACAAGCTTAATGCGGTAATCTCTAATTGTTGTAACAATTATGGTCCATATCAATTTCCAGAAAAATTAATACCCAAAATGATATCAAATATCTTAAAAAATAGAGAGCTGCCAATTTACGCCAGAGGTAAAAACTCTAGGGAATGGATACACGTAGATGACCATTGTGAAGCCTTATTCACGCTATATTTGAAAGGTAAATCAGGAGAAAGTTATAATGTAGGTACAGGTATAAATTTGAAAAATATTGATTTAGTAAAAAAAATTCTGAAAAATTTTAAAATAAAAAAAATAAAGATAGGAAAAAAGGTAAAAATCAAATTCGTTAAAGATAGGCCAGGCCACGATTTTAGATATGCACTAGATAATAAAAAAATTAAAAAAGAATTAAAATGGAAACCGAAGATCAAATTTGAGGTAGGAATTAGTAATACTATAAATTGGTATTTAAAAAATAAAATATTTTTAAAAAAAATAGCAAAAAATAAATATGAAAAAAGATTAGGTTTAAACTTATGATTAAAAAAGGAATTATCTTAGCAGGTGGATTAGGGACAAGAATGAGCCCTCTTACAAAAGCAGTCAATAAACAACTGCTTCCTTTATATGATAAGCCTTTAATATATTATCCATTATCTGTTTTGATGTTAGCAGGAATAAAAAATATTTTAATAATTGTAAACAAAGGTCAATTAAGTCAATTCAGAAAAATATTACCTGAAAAAAATAATTTAGGCATAAATATCCATTATAAAGAACAATCAAAACCTAGAGGACTGCCAGATGCTTTCTTGATCGGAAAAAACTTTATTGGTAAAGATAATGTTGCTTTAATTCTAGGTGACAATTTTTTTTACGGGCAAAATTTTTCTTCTAAATTAAAGAAATCTGTTAAATTAAAGTACGGTGCTCAAGTTTACCTGCACCCCGTTAATAATCCAAATTTATACGGTGTTGCAACAACTAACAAGAAAAATAAAATTTTAAAAATTATAGAAAAACCAAAAAAAACTAAATCAAATTTAGCAGTTACAGGAATATATTTTTTTGACAATAATGTTATTGATTTGAGTAAAACCTTAAAACCTTCAAAAAGAAATGAATTGGAAATAGTAGATCTTTTAAATAAATATAAAAAAAAGGGTAAACTTAAAGCTGAATTCATTGGAAGAGGAGGAGCTTGGCTAGATACAGGAAATATTGAAGATTTTTACAACACATCCAACTTTGTTGCTGCAATAGAAAATAGACAAGGGCTCAAAATAGCTTGTTTAGAAGAAATAGCTTTTGTAAATAAATGGATTGAAAAAAAAGATATATTAAATGCTATAAAATTTTACGGTAACTGCAACTACTCAAAATATTTAAAGAGATTTTTAAATTAAATAAATGCAAAATTCAAAAATATATTGCATGTGCTTACATGAACATCATTTATCAAATCTCAAAAAGTTAAACTATGTACCAGTAGGTCTAGGTAAAAATAATTTTTCCTCTGAATGGTTGAGGGATAATAAAGATATAAATATTTCTGAAAAAAATTCTTATTATGGTGAATACACTTTTTATTATTGGTTTTGGAAAAATATTTTGAATACCTTAAACGATAATACTTGGATTGGTTTCACAGGATACAGATATCATTGGAGTAACAATAATAAATTTTCATCTGATGCAATAAGTAAAATTATTAATAAAGAAAATTTCAAAGATTATATCTTAAAAGAAATTCCTAAAGAATGGGGTGATACTAAAATTATTTTAGGAGAGGAAATTTTTGTAGATAATTGGAAATTAAGTAAAATTTTAAAACATGGGGGGAAATATTTTCTAAAGAATCCTAAATATTTTCTTAAAAAAAATAGAAATATAAAGCTACATTTTGATATTTTTCATGGCCAGAATATTCTTGATAGAGCTATTGAGGTTTTAAATCATGACGATAGGGTTGACTTTAAAGATTTTGTTAATAGCCAGAAGTCTTTTAATAGGGAAAATCTTTTTTTTTGCAGATCTAAAAAAACTATAAATGATTACTTTACGTCTGTCTTTAATTGGCTTTTAGAATGTGAAAAATTGTTTGGATTTGATTTAAAAGGTTATAGTCAAACTAGATTGTATGCATTTTTAGCAGAGCGTTACATATCATTTTGGTTTAAAAAATATACAAAATTTAAAACTTGGCCAATATTTTTTTATGATACGAACAAAAACAAAATAGTTTTATGAGAGAACTTGTGAGCTTTTTTTTAAAATTCAAGATTTATAACAATATTCATAAAGTGTTAGGCCCTAAAATTTTTAAACTTTTTAAAATTTTTTTTGTTGAAACAAATTTTGAAAAATTACCAGTTTTAAATCATCCTTTAGAGATTGATTACAAAAAAGAATTAAAAAAATATAATTTAGTAAAAAAAACTAAGCTAAGACCATTTGTATCTTACTCACATATTTTAGATATAATTAAACTAAGCGGACAATTTAAAAAAAGGGAAATAAAATTTTTAGATTTTGGAGCTGGAAATTTGGAGTTATTCGCTTACTTAAGTAAAAATATGAGCAAGCTTAAATACTTTTATCATGATCAAAATGAATATAATTTATTAATTGAAAAAATAAAAAATGATAAAAAGATAAAAAATTTAGAAGTAATAAAAAATTTTAAAAATAAATCTTTAAATTTTGATTTTGTATATTTTGGAGGCTCCTTACAATATATAAATGATTATAAAAGTGCCCTAAAAAAAATCTTTAAAAAAACTAAATTTATAATTATTAGTCAAACTCCTTTTCACTTTAATGAAAACATTCAAAATGATATTATCTTGAAACAATTAAATTTATCTTATGCATTGAATTATCTTTATTTAATTAATTATCAAAAGTTCAAAAAGTTTCTTCAAAAAAATAAATTTAATTTAATTTCTATGACCCACAATCGTGTTATTAAGTTTATTAACTTTAAGAATCTCAAAAAAAAATATAAAAATATAGATATGTATGACCTCATATTCGAAAAAAAATAATATATTAGTTACTGGTGGATCTGGAAGATTTGGAAAAATTCTTAAGAAAAAAAACTACAAAAACTTTATATATCCCTCTAAAAATCAATTAGATATTACAAAAATTTCCTCCATTGAGAAGTATGTTAAAAAGATTAAACCAGGCAAAATTATACATCTAGCTGGACTTTCAAGGCCTTTGGAAATACATGATAAAAAATCTGAAAAGAGTATTTTATTGAATATTATTGGGACAAGTAATTTAGCAATAATTTGTAAAAAATATAAAATAAAATTAATTTTTTTTTCAACTAATTATGTCTATCCTGGAGTTAAAGGCATGTATAAAGAAACTGATCCTTTGCTTCCTGCCAGCAATTATGCATGGTCTAAGCTTGGTGCTGAAGCTGCGGTTCATATGATTAAAAATTCTTTGATATTGAGAGTATGTATGACTGAAAAACCTTTCTTACATAAGTATGCTTTGTCTGATGTTTACCTAAATTTCATATTTCAAGAAAAAATAGCAAATATTTTACCAATAATTATTAAAAGGAAAGGTGTTATTAATGTAGGTGGGCCAGCTCAAACTGTCTATAATTTTGCAAAAAAATCGAACCCTAATGTTAAAAAAATACTGGCAAAGAATGTGACAAAAGTTCAATATAAAAAAAATATGTCTATGAGTATAAATAAATTATTATCAATACTTAAAAAAAATAAAAAACTATTAATAAATTAACAATATGTTATTAAATTAAGATGTCGTTTAAAGAATTACCAATAATGAGAGATAAAAGTAAAGGTGTTTTACTTTTTTATCCATATGTTTCAAAAAAATCGGCAGGAAATATTAAAAAAAAACTTGCTGGCAGATGGTTAGGTCAAGGTCCTGCAGTAGATAAATTTGAAAATGATTTCAAAAAAAAATTTGCAAAAAACCACTCTGTAATTGCAACTGGTTCTGGCACAGATTCTTTACATTTAGCATACATTCTTGCTGGACTCAAAAAAGGGGATGAGGTTATAACAACAGTTTTTACATGTACTGCAACTAATATACCACTACTCTATATGGGTATTAAAATTAAATTTGCGGATATCGATAAAGACACAATGAATATATCAATTAAAAGTATAAAGAAATTAATTACAAAAAAAACCAAGGCAATAGTATGCGTACATTACGGAGGATTGCCTTGTGAAATGGATGATTTAAAAAAGATTGCAAAAAAAAATAAATTAATTTTAATCGAAGATGCAGCGCATGCTATAGGAGCAAAATATAAAGGGAAACCTATTGGTAATATAAGTGACTTCACTACATTTAGTTTTCAAGCAATTAAGCATTTCACAACAGGTGATGGTGGGATTTTAACTATTAAGAACAAAAAACTAGAAGATAAAGCTAAACGAATAAGATGGTTTGGGATTGATAGAAAAGGTAAACAAAAAGGAACATGGAAAAATGATGTTCATGAAATTGGATATAAATACCAAATGACTGATATTGCAGCCACAATGGGATCAGACTCTCTCAAAGAATTTAACTATATAATTAATCATAGAAAAAAAATTTATAAAACTTATTTAAAAGAGCTTTCAAAAAATAAAAAAATAAAATGTATACATGACTTCGATAAGAAAAAATCTCATGGTGCTTGGTTATTTACGATAAATGTTAGCAATAAAGATTTTGTTCAAAGAAAATTAAGAGAGCACAATATTGAAACTAACCAAGTTCATTTTAGGAATGATAAATATTCAATATTTAGAAAATTTGTAAGAGGAAAAAAATTTCCAAATATGGATTATTTAGAAAACAGATATTTAGTTTTACCTCTCCACCATAAGGTAACTGTATCTGACGCAAAACATATAAGTAGTTTAGTTAATAAGTACGTTAAATAATTTGTAGCGAGGGGCGGATTCGAACCGCCGACCCCAGGCTTATGAGTCCTGTGCTCTAACCAACTGAGCTACCTCGCCAAAGATATTTTTATATTATATTTGTTAAACTAAATCATCAGTTTAGTTTATACATATATTATTGATTTTTTTTAAATTACAGTGTGAGAATTATTCCAAAAACAGTTATTGCAGAAATTGCAGCGATACTTAAAGCTAAGTTTCTATTTCTTTCAATTTTTCGCTCTTCATTAATTCTATTCAACAAATCTGAAAGCTTTACTTTGCTTTGAGACTTTATATCTTCAACAGATTGGTCTGTCTTATATTGAGAACTCATAATTAAATTAAATCACAATTAAGATATTTTAAAATATTTAATTTGAGCAAAATGGGTTTCAATCATAAATTTGACCCAAAATGATTAAAAATTAATTTGTTTTTATGTGATTTGAGATACCCACCCTAAGTTTCTCGATTATTTCATCGATATGTTTTTTTTCACATACAAATGGTGGAGCAATGATCAAGGCGTCACCAGTGGGTTTAATATTTACTCCCGCATCATAACATTTTTTATAAACGTTAAATCCCGCTTTACCTGGCTTATCCCTCATATTAATATCTATTCCACCTAATAAACCGTAATTACGGATACTATCAATACATTTTAAATCTTTAAGGGAGTGTATTCCATCTTCAAAATATTTAGACATTTGTTTTACTTTATTAAATATATCTTCACTCTCAAAAATTTTTTGTACAGCTATTGCAGCTGAAACAGCAACTGGAATTCCAGAGTAAGTATAACCATGAAATAATTCAACTGCGCCATCTGGAGAAGCGTCCATTATAGAGTCGTAAATTTTTTCTCTAACTGCGACTACTCCCATAGGAACAATTCCATTAGTCGTTGCTTTAGCCATTGTTATTAAATCAGGAGTAACACCAAATTCTTGTGCAGCAAATGCTGAGCCAGTCCTACCCCAGCCTGTTACTACTTCGTCAAAAATTAATAAAATTCCGTGCTTATCACAAATCTTTCTTAACTTTTGCAAATAATTTTTTGGAGGAATCAAAGTTCCCGTAGATGCAGCTATTGGTTCGACCACACAAGCCGCTATATTCTCACCACCCAATTTTTTTGCTATGGCTTCTAAATCGTTAGCTAGTTCTGATCCAGTATTAGGTTGGCCTTTAACAAACTTATGCTCGGGTAAAAATGTATGTCTCATATGTTCAACACCAGGCATTAGGATATTTTTAAATTCTTTTGAATTATTTGGAATACCCCCAACTGTTAAAGAACCAATATTCATTCCATGATAACCACGTTCTCTTCCTACAAATTTAAATCTATTATGCTGCCCAATAGATCTAAAGTAAGCTACTGAAATCTTAATTGCTGTTTCAACTGCAGTAGATCCACAAATCGTATAAAAAATTCTGTTTAAATCCTCTGGGGTTTTCTTCGCTATCATTGTAGCTAGTTCAAATGAACCTCCATAACCTTGTTGAAAAGGCATTGTATAATCTAATTTCTCTAGTTGGCTTTTGATAGCGTTAATTATTTCTTTTCTTCCATGCCCTAAAGGATTGCAATACAAACCTGAGCTACCATCAATTAAAGTATTACCTTGATGGGTTTTTAAATAAATACCCTCTGCTTCTACTATTATTCTTGGATTTCTTTTAAAGTCTTTATTGGAAGAGAATGGCATCCAATGTTCATTTAAAGAGTTAGGTATTTTAGTTTGAAAGGCTGAACTCATTAATAATTTATAGCAAAGTAATTTTTTGAATGCTATCTAAATATTATGAAAAAACTAAAAAACTGGGATAATAAAACTTGGTTATCATCTAAACCTTATATCTCTCAATTTAATAAATTTCTTAAAAGAAGAATAAATTTAAATAAAAATTCGAAAATATTAGACATAGGATGTGGAAGAGCAAATATTATTAGTGCCCTTGAAAAGAAATATAAATTTAGAAATAAACCCATAGGGATTGATATTGTTGCGAATAAGAATGTTAAAAAAAATATTATATTTAAGAAAATTGGTGCCTTAAAATATCTAAAAAAAAAAGAAAAATACGATCTAATTTTAATCAAACAAACTATTCATTTTTTTTCAAAATCAAATTTAAATCGCTTTCTAAGTCTTTCTAAAAAAAGTTTAAATAATAAAGGCAAAATATTAATTTTTTCACTAAAAACAAATAATAATAAAATACCCTGTTTTAAAAAGATGAGAAAAAATTTAGAAAAGAGTTTAAAAAGAGATGAAGTTTTATTTAAGGTTATCAAAAAAAACTTAAAACAAATTAACTACACAAACTTTAACTTTAAAGTAAATATCTCGAAACAAAAATACATAAGAATGATTAGAGAAAGATACATTTCATGCTTATTAAACATGAGTAATAAAGAAATTAAATTTGGTATCAGTGAAATTAAATTAAAGTATAAAAATCAAATAAAATTCACTGATACCCTAAAATGTATTAGCTATAGAAAATAATTATTTTCCTGGCTCTTTATATGATGAAGCCATTTTCTGAGCAGTCTTAGCTATTTCATTTAGATTTACGTCTTCTAAAATTGTAAAATCTGAAACAGCACCACTAGAAACAGCAACCATTGCAGCTGCAGCAGCTTGTTCAAAAGTTCCTTCAATCACTGCCATAAAATCGTATTTTCCTCTTAGGCCTGAGTATTGAGTCACTTTAGCTCCTACTGAAGCGGCAAGTGCGGATGTAGCAGCTTTTCTGTCTGTAGACGGATTGCTTACAAACCCTCCCAGACCTTTAGCTGTGTAACATCCAAGTGTATAAAATTTTGCCATTGTTACCCCTTTCCTATTTCTCGATTACAACTGTACCAGAATGAGGATCAGTTACTCCTAAATCTGATGACAGCTCTTCTAAAGTGTGCCGAAGTGTATCCAAAAATGCAATCATTTTTGGTCTTGCTTTAGCAATATCATCTTCAGAATTCCATTCACCTATCATAAAAAATTCATTAGGTTTCGTTTCAACGTATTTTGCTGAAATTTGCCCATCGAACTTTGGCATCTCATCTATTTTTTTTAAATATTCCTCTCTGCTAGATGATTTCACTTTACATCTAACAATATTCATAAACTTTGCCATTTGTTTCCTTAAACGTAAATTTTATCAGCCAAACCGTAACAAAGAATAGCACTGATAATAACAAGAACGAGTGGAGCATATATTCCATCGTTTCTAGTTTTTTTGGTTAAACCTGTTTTATCAATTTTTAATGTGTAAAAATTTACAACCAATATTGAAACATTCATTATAAAAACTAAGTTAAAGAAAGCCCAAGTAGCCTCTACACCGCCTGATCTTATAAAAGCGATATATATTGCCATTAAAACAGTAGCAATCATAAATGAACCTGCAAATCTTGTAATTAAAGTTGCAGTTTTATCTACCCCTCTACCCTTAAGAAATTTTTTAGTATCAAAGACTAACTGGTAAGCGTAGCTACCAACTATAATAAAATGTGCTAAGTAAATTATTAAATAAAATGCGTTTCCAAATTTATCGATCATAAATATCCTATGCGTTATAGTCCATGACTTGATCTGTACACTCAACAAACTTATGTGGAGTGAAAAAATCGTTCATTTGACCTAGTTGATTAATAATTGCTTGCTCATCTTTTCCTTTCCACCAACAGTACATTTCCATCGTTTCTCCCGGTGTATTCCAAGTCATTTGACAAGCAGCATTGTCACTTTTCATACTCTTAACAATATCTTCCATCTTCATAGAAGCCACTGTATCAGTAAATTTTTTTTTCATTTCAGCAGATTTAAAAGTATGCGTTACCATATAGTTTTTCATTTATACTCCTTTAATTATTATTCCATTAGCAACTGAATTTGCTAATCGAATTGGTTTTACCGGTTTATATTCCTCAGAGTCATACCACTCTAAAGCTTTTTCATAAGTTGGAAATTTAATTACTACCGTTCTAGGGTATTTCCACTCACCATCTATAACTTTGTACTCGCCGGCACGCACAAGGTATTCCCCTCCGAATTTTTGCACTGTTGGAACTACTTTTCCAACATACTCTTTATAAGCTTCAGGATTTTTAACATCTATATTGGCTATCACGTACCCGCTCATTATTTAATATAATGTTTGTACTACTTTTTTTACTCTTTCAGCTCCATTAGGAACTAAAGCTTCAACAAAAGAATGGCACTTCTCAGTTTTAGCTTCATTATATTTTGAACCATAATGCTTATCTACTGCCTTGTTTACTCCCGCATCCCATTCTTTTTCTGGTATTCCTATTTCAAGTGCATATGTTTTTAAAACCTTTACCGTTGAAATAGATTTTTCTTTCATACCATATTCAAACTTTTCTCCTGATGGCAGAAAGTAATTAGCCATATAAATCCCAACACAATCCCACGCTTTTGATTTATCTTTATCGCTCATTCCTGCGTTTGCAGAAGTGAAAATAAGAAAAGATATTATTAAAGTAATTTTTTTCATGATTAAGTTTATTTAAATTAACTTCAGATTAACTATGTTAAAATATAATTACAGGTATGCAAATTGTCTACAACTTGAAGATGATTTATTTCCAATTAGGCTTTGTTTTATTAAGAAAACTTTTTATTCCAATTTTTTTATTTTCACTATCAAGCAATTTGTAAAACTCTTGTCTTTCTTTTTTAAGCGATTTTTTTAAATTTTCTTCTGAGTTAATTAAATTTTTAATAATTTGAAGTGATTTTTTTGGCTTTGATGAAATTTTATTCAAAAAGTTTAAAGTAAATTCTTTAAAATTTTCTTTAGGAATAATTTGCGAAACAATCCCATATTTCATTGCAGTTTCAGCATCAATAATTTCTCCAGACATCGCTAAATATTTTACATTTTGATTTGAAGTAAATTTTTTTGTTTTTTGTGTCCCGCCAATACCTGGGATTAATCCTAAATTGATTTCAGGCAAACCAAATTTTGCTTCAGAACTCGAAATTATTAAATCACTTGAAAGCGCCAGCTCAAAACCACCTCCTAGAGCATAACCTTCGACAAACGAAATAATAGGTATATCGATTTTTTGTAAATCATCAACTTTAGAAAAAAGTTTTTCTTTTTTAGCTTTTTTGGAGTCTAGTTTTTCTAACTCTTTAATATCAGCACCAGGTGAAAAAAACTTTGGACCTCCAATTAAACCAATACATTTAATTTCTTTTAATTCATTCAAGTTTTTGGTTGCATCACCAATCTCATTAAGGGTTTTTTGATCTAAACTATTATTTTTATTGTTAGCAATTTCGATAATTGCGTAATTTTCTCGCTTTTCTACTTTAATATTTTTATAGTTCATCAATTAATAGAATATAAATTTCATTATGACAGAGCAACTAATTATATTGATAGAAATCATCCTTATTGACTTAGTCTTAGCAGGAGATAACGCAATTATTATAGGGATGGTTGCGTCAAAATTCGAAGACTCAAATAGAAAAAAAATAATTTTCTGGGGCATTGGCGGAGCGGTTGTTTTGAGAATTCTTTTCACTTTTATTACAGCTTATTTATTACAAATCTCTGGTTTAAGATTAATTGGTGGAATTTTATTACTTTATATTTGCTACAAACTTTACAGAGATGTAATTAAGAATAAAATTGAAGAAAAAAATATCGAAGTTGACAACTCAAATCTTAAAAAAGCAATTTTTACAGTAATACTTGCAGATGTAACAATGAGTTTAGACAATGTTCTAGGTGTAGCTGGTGCAGCTGGAGATCACTATACTCTTCTTGCTTTTGGCTTAGGACTTTCAATATTATTAATGGCTTTTGCAGCTAATTATACTGCAAAACTCATAAAAAAATATTCTTGGATTAGTTGGGTTGGATTAATTGCAATTCTTTTTGTAGCTTTTCAATTGATCTATGAAGATCTACGAATTTTATTATGATTAAATTTATAATATCTTTTTTATTAATATTTAATATTTCTCACGCGGTTGAATTTTTAGGGAATTTCAAACAAGGTTCTTTTATCTTAGGAAAAACAGATCCCAATTCAAAAGTTTTTATTGATGATAGAAAAGTAAGAGTTTCGAATGATGGTTATTTTGCTTTTGGTTTAGATAGAGATAGAAAAAATAACGTTTTAATTAAGATAATAAATAAGAAAGAAACCAAATTGATTGAAAAAAAAGTTGTTAAAAGAAAATATAAAATACAAAGAATTGATGGTCTGCCACCAAAACAGGTAACACCTCCACCAGAAGTTTATGAGAGAATTAAAAAAGATAATATTTTAATTGGAAAGGCTAGAGCAATAGATAGTAAATTGGTTTTCTTTAAAGATAAATTTATCTATCCTATTGATAAATATATTATTACAGGAGTTTACGGCAGTCAGAGAATTTTAAATGGAAAACCAAGAAGACCACATTATGGTATAGACTTTCATGCACCAGAGGGAACTCCGGTAAAATCTATGATGGATGGAGTTGTGACGTTAGTAGAAAATGACATGTACTTTACTGGCGGAACAATCATTTTCGATCATGGGCATGGAATTAGTACACTGTATATGCATATGAGAGATATTAATGTTAAGAAAGGTCAGAGAGTGAAAAAAGGTGAGATTGTTGGAACTCTGGGGCAAAGTGGTAGAGCAACTGGTCCACATTTAGATATTAGACTCAACTGGTTTGAAATAAAGTTAGATCCTGCCTCTGTCTTAAATTTAAATTAATCTAACTCAAATTTATTTTTATAATCTTTTAACAAAGATTTATCTTGGTCTTCTTTAAAAAGAAGAAAATTTTCAATCACTAAAATATCTAAATTAGTTCCCATAAAACAATTAAATGCATCGTCTACAGTACATACTATTGGTTCACCACGAACATTAAAAGAGGTATTTACAAGCACTGGGCAATTAGTAATTTTCTTAAACTCATTAATAAGATCATGATATTTAGGATTTGTTTCTTTGTGAACAGTTTGAATTCTTGCTGAGTAATCTACATGGGTGATAGCTGGTACTGATGATCTTTTAATATTTAATTTATCGATTCCGAAAAGTTTTTTATCATTTTCTGACATATTAATTTGTTTTTCTTTTTTAATATCAGAAACTAGAAGCATATATGGGCTATCATAGTCAATTTCAAACCATTCGTTAACATCTTCTCTCAACACTGAAGGGGCAAAAGGACGAAAACTTTCTCTAAACTTTATTTTCAAATTTAATTCTTTCTGCATTTTTTCTGATCTTGGGTCTGCTAAGATTGAACGTGCACCTAAAGCTCTAGGTCCAAATTCCATTCTACCTTGAAACCAGCCAACAATTTTACTATTTGCAAGCTCTTTAGCTACTAGTTTGGAAATTTCAGAATATGTTTTCTTAGTGTAAGCTGCTTTTAAAGATTTTAAGTTTTTTTCTATAGAATCCTCTTTAAGAATAGGTCCTAGATATGCTCCTTTCATTTTATCTTTTAAATCTTCTCTAGGTTTATCTAATTCTCGATGCCAATAAGCTAAAGCTGCTCCCAAAGATCCTCCTGCATCGCCGGCTGCTGGCTGGATCCATATATTTTGAAAATACTTTTCTTTTAAAATTTTACCATTAGCAACGCAATTTAAAGCTACTCCTCCAGCCAAACATATGTTTTTTATTTTATATTCATTGGCTATATCTTTAGTCAATCTTAATACGACCTCCTCTGTAACCGCTTGTATAGAAGACGCTATATCCATGTGAAAATCTGTTAACAAATCTTTTTTTGGATCTCTGACTGGTTGACCAAACAAACTCGAGAATTTTTCATTTGTCATTGTCAAACCTGTTGCGTAATTAAAGTATTTCATGTTTAATTTAAAAGAACCGTCTTCTTTTAAATCCATTAATTCTTTAATTATTAAATTTTTGTATTTTGGTTTTCCGTAAGGAGCCAAACCCATTACTTTATACTCTCCGCTATTAACCTTAAAACCTGTGTAGTAAGTAAAAGCAGAGTATAGCAATCCAAGAGAATGTGGGAAATGTATTTCCTTTATCATTCGCAAATTATTGTTTTTACCAATAGCCACTGTTGTTGTTGCCCATTCCCCAACTCCATCTAAAGTTAAAACTATTGCTTCCTTGAATGGTGATGGATAAAACGCGCTAGCGGCATGACTATAGTGATGCTCAGAAAACTTTATTTTACTTATATTATTGAATTTTTCATCGTGTTGTTTAAGTTTTTCAAACAAAAATTTTTTTTGAAACAATTTTTCTCTCAACCAAATAGGCATTGAAAGACTGAAAGATTTAAAACCTTTTGGGGCAAAAGCCATATAAGTTTCCAGTAGTCTTTCAAATTTTAAAAATGGTTTTTCAAAAAAAACAATATAGTCAACTTCGTTTATGCTTAGATTTTTTTCTTTTAAAACATAATCAACTGCATGAAAGGGATAACTAGAATCATGCTTTATTCTTGAAAATCTTTCCTCTTGTGCTGCAGCAATTATATCTCCATCAATGATTAATGCCGCTGCACTATCGTGATAAAATGCTGATATGCCAAGAATAGAGGTCACTTAAAAAATTGTATAAATAAATGGGGCTACTGCAGAACCTTGGCTCAAAACTATCAATATACCAAATAATGCTAGTACAGTAATAATAGGCAATAGCCAATATTTTTTTCTCTCTCTTAAAAATTCCCAAAACTCTTTTAAAAATTCTATCATTAAAATTGCTTATCCATTTTTCCCAAATCTTTATTTCTTTTAATCCAATATGAATTTTGTTTTTTTAAAAATTTAAGTCCTAATAAATCTTTACCGAAAATTCTTACTAATAAACTTATAGGGGTTAGAATTACAAAATAAACTAAGGCCATAACGATTGGTGCAACTATTCTTCCCAAAAGTTCTCCAAATTTAATCCATAAGTTGTTAAGTGGAGATAAAATTTTAGAGTAGAATACTCCTAAAATTAGGAAGATAGTTGAGATAAATATTAAAATAAAGTTTATCGGTTGATCTTTAGTTAATGGCCACAATCCAAAACCCAAAAATACAAAGAAAAATAATATCCCAAAACTTCTATTCGATGATTTTTTGTGCATAAAAACTCATTATAATTAATAATTAAAGCTTAATATCATTTAAATTTGTTTTATGTAAAGTAAAATAAAATTAAGATAACCCATCTTTATATGGAATATTTAGAAACGATAAATCTGAGTTTTTTAGAATTTTTATTTTTCTGTAGTGTAATTCTTTTTGCTTCCCTGGTGAGGGGTTTTAGTGGATTCGGTTTTTCAGCATCTAGCGTTTCTCTTCTTTCATTTATACTACCGCCTAAAGAAATAGTGCCAATTATTCTTTTGTTAGAAATAATTGCTAGTTTTTTTATGATCCCAAGTATATGGAATAAGATTAATTGGAAATTTGTTTTATTTCTTCTTGTAGGAGTATTGTTTGGTACACCTTTAGGAATTCATCTTCTTTCAGTGTTACAACCTAAGTTAACACATTTAATAATTTCAATTACTGTATTAATTTTCGCTTTTTTATTATTAAGAGGTTATAAAAATAGAGATTTAAATCACAATTTATCAAAGTTCTTTGTTGGTGTCATCGCTGGAACAGTCAATGGATTTGGAACTTTGGCAGGTCTACCAATCGCATTATATTTTTTAATAATTGCAGCCGAACCAGCGGTAATAAGAGCCTCACTTGCGGCATTATTTTTTTTTACTGATTTTTATGCTCTTCTGCTTGCATATTTTAAAGATATTTTAGATTACAAAATTTTTTATAGAACTTTGCCTTTAATCTTAGTGGTCCCAATAGGTATTTATATTGGTACAAAGTTGTTTACTGGAAGTTCTAAAGAAAATTATAAAAAATATGTACTATATTTTTTAATATTAGTTTCAATTTTTGGTATAATTAGAATTTTAATTTAGTTTTTTTTGATAACAAACAAATATTTATATTTGCTTAGTAATTGTCTAGTCCCTGCTCCTATTATTCCTAATACTAGTGCTAAAAGTATTGCCAAAGATCCGTATAGTAGAGGATTATTATCAGATAATTTAGAAATAAATTTTGAAAAAAAATTAAGATTTTCAACATTTACTATTTCTGTATTTTTCAACTGCCTTGCTCCCTCATAGAAAAATGTATCGTAAGCAATGGCAATTGCGACAGCGCACAATAACATGGCAAATAATGTTTTTAAATGAGAACTATCCAGGTATTGTCCGACCTTTTGACCTACTTGTACACCAATAATAGAGCCTACTACTAAAATAATAACTAAAATTAAATCGATAGAACCATAATTAAATGCATGAAGAATTGTAACTAGTGCACTTATAAATACAGTAACAAACAAAGATGTTCCTGGAATTAATTTAATAGGCATTCCTATAAGATAGATCATTGCTGGTACCATTAAAAAAGCTCCACCTACTCCAATTAAAGCAGCAACAAAACCTACTATAACTCCTAAAATAATTGGAGTGAAAGCACTCTCATACAGTCTTGATTTTGGAAAACGTAGCTTCAATGGGAGACCATGTATCCAATAATGAGTATGTAATTTTTGTTTTAATATTAGTTTTTTTCTAGCTCTATCTAATTCTTTTGCGCCTTCGATAAGCATCAAAGTACCAATAATTGCAAGAAGATACATGTAGGATAACGAAATAATTAAACTTAGCTTCCCTGTTTCTTTAAAAAAGGTAAAAGTGATAATACCAATTACAGTCCCGGCTATACCTCCGATAATAATCATCAAACCCATTTTATAATCTAATGTATTTTTAAACCAGTGTGTCATAGACCCAGATACTGAGGTCGCTAAAATATTATTTATTTCATTTGGTACAGCATAGATAGGTGGAATGCCTAAAAAAATTAAAAATGGAGTCATTAAAAAACCACCTCCAACTCCAAACAAACCTGAAAGTACTCCAACACCAAAGCTAATAAATAAAATTAAAATGATATCTATATGAACTTGTACAATAGGAAGATAAATTTCCATACCTATTTCATAGGTATTCCTCTTAGACTAAATTGTCAATCCTGAGTTTGAAATCCTAAGCTGCAGCTTTGAGTTTATGCTTAGACACCATTCCACTTAAGAAGTTCCAAAGGTATCTAGCAGTTAACAAAGAAGCGTTTTCAGCTTTTTCTTGCTCATTTTTTGATAGCCCATCTAGAAGTTTTTCACACTCTGCCCTATGAATTACGTCAGCAGATTTATGCGCCTCAAAAAACTCCAATCCTTCTTTAGAGCTCACTCCATAAAATCTTTTTAGTCCTTGAATTTTTGTTTCTGCGATCTCAGGAATTTGTCTCTCATAAGTATATAAAGAAGCTAAACCTTCAGCATACGACTTTCTCGCTTGTGCAAAAAAGTTATCAATCATATCTTTTGTAAACCAATCAAGAGTGACATTTTCTATTTCTTTTTCATCTGCACCAAGAGATTTAGCAAAATTTTTCCAAAGTTTTGGGTGATCACCATCTTTGTTTTCCTCATCCTGCAAATTTTCTAAAAGTATTCTTCTTTTCTCAATATCTTCGCAGATCGAATGAGTTGCACTAATGTATCTTGGAAAAGCCTTAACATGTTGGTAGTATTGTTCAGCGTAATCTTTTATAATTTCCCTGTTAAGTTTTCCTTCATTCCAATATATCTGATAAAAAGGATGTTTAAGTAAATGGTATTTGTCTAATTTTTTTCCTAATTTTTGTGAAAACATTTTGCTCCTTTGTTATCTAGAGCCTATAAAATATCCTCTGATGATTAAATAAAAAAATTATCCACAATTAACAGTTGTGCTATACTAAATGTTCATGTTTTGATTCACTTTTGATTCAGTTTGGGACTCAAAATACAACCTTAGATAGTTTTATTCACAATTTTCAAAGGCCTCTCATCAATTGGTAGATGCACTGCTGTAGCTATAAATGATAAAATGATTGCTAAGTACCAAGCATAATCAAAACTACCAAAATTATCATAAAAATAACCTCCTAAATAGGCTCCCAAAAAAGATCCAAATTGATGATTCAAAAACACTATGCCAAATAAAAGCGTTAAATTTTTTGTTCCAAAAATTTGTGCGACTATACCATTTGTAGCTGGAACTGTTGCAAGCCAAAGAAGTCCAAATGATGTACCGAACAAAATTGCAGAAAGATTTGAGGCCGGTAAAAATATAAAAAGTATAAGAGCTATCCCTCTTAAAAAATACAAGCCGCTTAAAAGAATTTTCTTGCTGTATTTGTCACCTAAGTAACCCATTATAAGAGTACCAATTATATTAAAAAAACCTATTAATGCTAAAATTGCCATCCCTGTCCAGTCAGCTAATCCTTTATCTTGTACGTACCTTGGAACATGAGTTGCAATTAAAGTAATTTGAAAACCACAAACAAAAAATCCTAATATTAGTAAGCGAAAACCTTTATGTGCAAATGACTCTTTTAAAACTTCAGTCAAACTACGATTATCTACATTAGAACTATGAATAGTTTCTATGTTTTTTGGTAATTTTACAAAGAAACCAGGTATACACATTAAAAATAATATAATTGAAAACAAAATAAATGAACTTTGCCAAGTAGAAATATTTTTAAAAGTATTTGCTATTATAGGAAATATAAACATTCCTAATCCTCCACAAGCGGTAACAATACCTGCAGCCTTGCTTCTATTCTCATTAGGAAAATGTTTTGAGATCATAGGAGTTAAGATTGTTCCTGCCGCTCCAGCTAAACCTAAACCGACGAGTAAACCAAGGTTCATTTGAAGCCATATTCCAGAAATATAGTTATTTCCCATTAATAACATCGCAGCAGAATAAAAAATTAAAGCTGGTATTATGACAACATAACCTCCTAACTTATCTGAAACTCTCCCAAAAATTGGAGTAAAAATACCCCAAAATATTGCATGTAAGGCAACGGCCAGACCAAACTCTGTATTAGAAGTTCCCCCAGATGTTTCGAACTCGCTTGAGTAAAGACCAAAAGTTTGCCTAACACCCATAGTAGCACAAACAACAAAGCATGCTGCAATCAAAGCGTAAAGTGCAGTTTTGTTAGGAAAAAAATTTTTCATTACTTAATTTTTTTTAAACCTTGTTTTAAATCATTAATCAAATCTTTTGGATCCTCTAAACCTACATGCAACCTAACAATATGTTCATCTTTTTTAAATTTGTAAAATTGTCTCCCTTTTAAATACTCGTCTTTTTTTTGGCTTTTAATCTCTTGAAGTATCGCCAAACTTTCAAATCCACCCCAACTATAACCAATACCAAATAATTCGAGAGAATTTACAAATTTAATCACTGAAGATTTATTTTTACTTTTGATAACGATTGATAATAACCCCGTTGCTCCAGAATAATATTTTTTCCAAAGTTTATAATTTTTACTACCCGGATTATGTGGGTATAAAATTTCTTTAATTTTTTTTTGTTTTTTAAGAAAATTTATTATCATTTTAGTATTTTCGGCATGTTGTTTTAGTCTAGTGTCTAATGTTCTTAACCCTCTAATGATTAAGTAAGCTTCATCAGCAGACATTCGATAACCTGATAACTTGTAAAAAAACATAATTTTTTTAAAAACTTTTTTATTTACTGCTAAAGATCCGCCCATTGCATCAGAATGTCCTGAGAAATATTTTGTAGCAGAACAAAAAGACATATCAAAACCAATTTTAAGTGGTTTTAAATACAATGGTGTACCCCAAGTGTTATCTAATAAAGTAAAAATTTTTCTCTTTTTCGCTAAATTGGTAATTTTAGATAAATCTTGAAATTCAAATGTATTACTCCCCGGATTTTCTACTAAAATCATTTTAGTTTTTTTTGAAATTTTATTTTTTAAATCTGCAAAAGAATCTGGATTATAGAATTTTGCATTTACATTAAACTCCCTCATAAGTTCTTGGGATATTTCTTTTGTAGGACCATAAACATTATCTGAAACTAAAATTTCATCTCCTGGTCTACATAAAGACATCAATGCCAGAGCTATTCCTCCAAACCCTGTTCCAGTCAAAAAAACGTGGTATGCCTGTTCTAGTTCTTTTAGAATATTTTCTAATTCAATAGTAGTAGTACTGCCGTATCGTCCATATGTATAATGAGATACTTTTTTATGTTTTTTTATTTTTAATTCATGCTGATACATTTCTTGCATTGAATTAAATAAAATTGTTGAGACTCTTGTTACCGGCGGATTTGCTGATCTATTAGTATTGTCTTTTGTTGGGTGTTTTAAAAATGTGCTTATAGACTTTTTCATAAAATAAGTATATCTGATTTTTATATAGTACTTTACTAATTAAGATATAAAAAAGGAGGCAAAAATATGGGTTATCCAAAAAAGCACCGAGGAAGAAGAAAAATTGGCTCAAAAAAACGAAGAGCTAGAAAAAGAAATAAAAAGAAATAATCAGTAAATTATATATGACAGAAATAACTCAAATAAGGAAATTGAGTATATGGATATTTTTTATACCGTTGCTAGCCATAAATTTATGTCTTTTAATATCTCAAAATCCCAAATTTTTAGAAGAAACAATTTTTACCGTAGATCAAATAGGTAGATCTGGTTTCGCTATTCCTTATTTAGATGGAAGTTTATCTATTAGTAGGGCTTCAAGAACTTTTCCCCAATACTTGATCTTTAAACCATCAATGATTTTAACTGCAATACTTTTATATTATTACTGGAACAATAATAATAATTTAATAAATAAACTTTACTCTACAAATACAAATTACAAATTTAAAACTTTTGGAATCTTATCGGCAATCTTTTTAGCTATTCATTCAATTTTTTTAGGCATAAAATTTGACATACAAATTTACAAACTATTTAGAAGGGTTGTTCTGTTATTATTCATTATTTTTGAATTAATTGCTCAAGGCTATTTAGTATATCATTTTTATAAATTGAGAGAAAAATTAGAAAAATTTATATTGAAAAAAGTCTTGGTTGTTAAATTTTTACTCGTTAGTATTTTAGTTATTATAGCAATATTAAGTTTGCCTATTTTAGTAACTAAAGGAAATACGCATTTCAAACATGCTCTAGAATGGAATTATTTTGTTGGTGTAATTTTATTTTATTTACTATCTAGGTTTTTTTGGAAAAGAACCACTTAAATTTCTAGGCTTTCGCCCAGAAATTTAGTAGTTTTGGCTCGTCGTTTTAGGCGCTACCGCCAAGCCGTCCCGATGAACTATTCTAGCGCTACTAGGTTCACCTTTCTGCCCTTTAAGCTTGAACCTCTCGGTTTTTCCCTAAATGGCCAGTTAAGAGTTGCCTCTTAATTAATTCTATTAAATCATATTCTGAAAAAATTGTAATCACTTAATGCGTGTCTCGATTTAGGTTGTTAATTAAGTGGATAAATAATTGTTAAAAGTCTTATCAATCCACCCTCCTCCTAAAACCTTATCCCCATATTCATCTTGAGAATAAAAAACACAAGCCTGACCTGGTGAAATTCCTATTTCTTTATCCAAAATTTCAACTTTTGCATAATTATTTTCTAAATTAATTTTAGCTTTTAAAAGTCTACCAGTGGATCTCACTTTGATATTTATTGCTTTATCAAATTCTTTTTTATCTGCCAAAATATTTAATTCTCTAAGCCTGATTTCTTTAATCTCTAAATTTTCTTTATTGCCTACTATAACTGTATTGTTATCGGAATTTATGTTTATAACGTATAGTGGTTTATTACTTGCAATTTTAATTCCTTTTCTTTGGCCAATTGTATAATTAATAATTCCTTCATGCTTACCTATTTGATTTCCATCCAAATCAATAATTTTACCGCTTTTAAAAGAGTCTGGTCTAAATTTTTTTATTACAGAACTGTAATCTCCATTTGGTACGAAACAAATATCTTGGCTATCAGGTTTATCTGCTACGTTTAAATCTAATTTTTTCGCTATAGATCTTGTTTCTGCTTTGTCTATTTCACCAAGAGGAAATCTCAAAAAATTTAATTGCTCTTGTGTAGTACTAAATAAAAAATAACTTTGATCCCTATTGTGATCCTTGGCACGATACATGCTTGCGTTTCCATTTTGTTGAATTCTAGATACATAATGACCAGTTATTAGCGCGTCCGCATTTAAATCCTTAGCATATTTAAATAAATCTCTAAATTTAACTGTTTGATTACACTGAACACAAGGAATCGGTGTTTCACCCGCTGCGTAACTATCAATAAAAGAGTCAATTACTTCGGTCTTAAATTTTTTTTGATAATACAAAATTTCATGTTTTATACTTATTTTATCTGAAACTCTTTTTGCGTCCATAATATCTTGACCAGCGCAACATTGTCTCCCCTCCTTAGATTGTTTAGTATCATCGTATAATTTTAATGTAATACCAGTAACATCGTAACCTTCTTCTTTCATCAAAGCTGCAACAACAGATGAGTCAACACCTCCAGACATAGCAACTACTACTCTAGTCTCTTTATTTGTTTTATTAATTCCTAGAGAATTCATAATTAAGAGTGTATAGTATATTTAATATTTTTTTTCCATAATGCTTATTGACTTTGAACCAGGTGATTATGTTAAGAATCCTGCAAATAATGATTGGGGGATAGGTCAAGTGCAATCAATCATAGGTAACAAAGTCACAGTAAATTTCGAAAATTTTGGAAAACGAGTAATAAATATTGAAAATGTAACATTAGAAAAAATAGAACATGAATAGTAATGAACTTAAAGTTATTGCAGAAAATTTGATAAAAACTTTTGAGTATGCAGGAAAAGAGTCGATAAGGCTTTATAATGAAGGTTTGAAAATAGAAATTAAAGAAGATAAATCGCCTGTCAGCAATGGGGATTTATTAGTAAATGACATAATTTCTAAAAAAATTTCAGAACTAACACCGAATATCAAAATTATTTCCGAGGAGACAGTTGATTTGAAGGTAAAAAATACTTCAAAAGTTTTTTGGCTTATTGATCCTATCGATGGAACTAAAGAATATATTGCTGGAAAAGATGAATACACAATTAATGCTGCACTAATAATTGATAAAGTGCCAGTTTTAGGACTAGTTGGTGTACCAAAAAAGAATAGGCTTTTCTTCACATATGGACCAGGTGAAAGTTTTTTAATTGAAAACGGAAAAACGAATAAAATAAGTTGTAAAAAGAAACAACCAAAAGGAAAAATTGTTGCCTTATCAAGTGTGATCAAACCATCAGATCTGATTTTGAACAAACTAAAAGAAAACAATGTAAACTCTATAGTTAAAATGGCTAGTTCGTATAAATTTTGTGTTATTGCTACAGGTGAATATGATATTTATGCTGCAAGAGAAAGGGCAAATGAGTGGGATTATGCTGCGGGACATGCTGTTGCTCAAAACGCTGGAGCTATTATTAAAACTTTAGATGAGAGACCGTTCTTATACGGAAAAGCAGACTATAGAAATCCAAGTCTATTAATTAAACGATCTGAGAATTTAAATGATTAAAACCATTTTAATAATTATTATATCAGTTACTTTTTTTGGTGTCTTATTCTTTATTTTGGTAAGAAATGCACTTAAAAGAAAAATTGATCTTCTTGTTGAAGAAGAAAAAAAAAAGAAATCAGATAATTCTAATTAACTTATTAAATTCTTTAACATCAAGATCTAAGACTCTCTTTGATAAATCGAAACTAAATCCGCCTCTAGCTAAAATGCCCATATCTTTTTTATAAAATAATTCACGGTTATTTTCTGGGCGAACAGGCCCTATCCTTCTTCTCTTGCAAAGTTTTAACGCAGAAACGAAATCAGGTTCGATTTGATTTTCTTTAATTTTTTCTAAGCTTTGTTTTACAAATTTTTCATCTATTCCTTTACTTCTTAAAGATTGATTTATCTTATTTAAAGAATAGCCCCTTCTTAGATACATTCTTGCTTTAGAGTCTGAATATAATTCATCACTCAAAATTTTATTTTTTTCCAAATTAGTGACTATTTCATCAATAATCGATGTTACCTCTTTTTTTGACTTGGTTCCTTTGATTTTAGTTAAATATTTCTTTAGTAAGTAAATTTTTAATTGTTGTTTGGAAGGATTATATTTCTCAAGATATGAATATGCTAAGTCTTTTAAATTGGTAGTTAGATCTTCAAAATCACTTTTATTTGATGTGGGATTCATTATTTTAATATACTATATTATTTTAAATGTTAAATAATCTATTGACTTATATCACTCCAGAAAATATTTATTTAGTTGCTAACTGGGGAGTAATACCATTTTGGTTATTATTAGTTTTTGCTCCAAATAATGGATTTACAAATTTTTTTACGCAATCTATCGTTGCGCCTTTGCTTTTGGCTATTGCTTATATTTATTTATCTTATGGACTTTATTTAGAAAAAAATATTTTCGATGGTTTTGAGTTATATATTGGTTTAGATGGCTTATATTCGATGTTTGCTAATGAGATATTATTATTAATTTTTTGGTTACATTTTCTATCTATAAGTTTATTCGCAGGTGCATGGATAGTGAGAGATGCTAGGAAGTTTTTAATACCTAAAATTATTACTATACCTTCGCTAGTTTTAACTTACTTTTCAGGACCAATAGGATTAGTGGTTTATTGGTTTATAAGAATTTTCTTTGCTAAAAAAATCAGCTTTAATGATTAAACCATTTGATTTTTATTTTGACTTCGTAAGTCCTTATTCTTTTCTTGCTCATAAAGAATTAAGAAAAATTGAGCATAAATTATCAATAAAAGTTCAATACAAACCGATTCTTTTAGGTGGTTTACATAATTTACACGGAATAAAAGCTCCAGCTTTTATTCCAGCAAAAGCAAAACATATGATTCGCGATTGTAAATTAATTGCAGAAAGAAATGATGTGAAATTCAAATTTAACTCTTATTTTCCAATAAGAACTTTAAATTTAATGCGCGGTGTTTTTGTTGCGGAAGAAGATAATTTTAAAAGTTATTACATCGATAATATCTTTGATGCTATCTGGCAAGACGGTCTAAACATGAATGATGACAATATTATTCAAAAAATTTTAAAAAACCTAAATGTGAATCCAAAAACTTTCGCTTTAAGAGCAACATCATCATATATTAAAGAGTCTCTAAAAAAAAGAACAAGTGAAGCTTATAAAAAAGGTGTTTTTGGAGCTCCAACTTTTGTTTCAAATAACAAAATATTTTGGGGCCAGGATAGAATTGAATTCGTTTTGAAGGAAGCAAGTAAATAAAATTATTTTTTGTCTTTCTCAACTACTTTAAGCCCAGCATTTTTTAGTGCTTCAAACCCACCGCTAGCATTAGCTACATTTTTAAAACCCATATCGACCAAGGCTTTGGTGGCCAAAGCAGATCTAAAACCCATAGCGCAGAAAAAAACCATCTTTTTTGAATCATTGATTTTATTTTTTTGATAGTAACTACTACTAGGATCAAGCCAGAATTCCAGCATTCCTCTTGGAATGTGTTTGGAATTTTCAATTGTTCCCTCTCTCCAAAGTTCTCTAATATCTCTGACATCTATCAAAGTAATCTCATTTTTTTCAACGAGACTCTTTACTTCCTCTGGGCTTAATGTTTCAATAGTTTTATTAGCTTCTTCTACTAGTTGTTGCGAAGATTTTATGTTCATAAAGGTAGAATATAAACTAATATAAATATTTGACCAGAATGAAAAAAATAGAAAAAAGTAAAAAAACGAACCTATTTAAAAAAATTTTTATAAAAATTTGTAGAATTGCTGGATTTGAGATTATCGACCAGTCTGATTTCAGCTCTCCAACATTAGGAAAAGAATTGAATGACACGCTTAGCATTCAGGGAAAAAAGTCAATAACTATCCCAGTAGGTCAAATTGATATTAAAAATAAAGTTACCTCTCTTAAAATTATTCTAAGAACCTGCACTTCCGAACTAATTATGGATCAAAATAAAAGAAGAATATTTAGTGAAGAAAAAAATCAATATACCTTTAGAACTTTAAGATCGTTAATAAAATCAATTAATAAAGCCTCATCAAAATTCAAAAATATAAGATTTGATCTTTTGGTTACAGATACTAATTCACCAAAAGATGACATAGATAAAATAAAAGAAATATTAAATCTAACTAAAATCAAAAATAAATTAATATCTATAAATCTGAAAGAATTTGAAAATATAATTAAGCCTGATTATTCTAAAGCAAAATTTTCTAATATGGCGAATTTTTATAATTCTTTAATAGTCGCAAAGAAAGAGGATGCTGATATTATTTATTTTGTTGAGGATGACTACCTACACACAGAAGAAACAATTACTGAAATGATTTTTGCTTATGAAAAATTAAGCACTATATTTTCAAAAGAGTTAGTTTTGCTCCCAACTGATTATCCTTATTTATATTCAAAGGATGATACTACAAAAATTTATTTGGGTGAAAAATACCATTGGAGACTAGTATCGGAAAGTTTGGTAACTTTTATGACTAGCAGAAAAATTATAGAGGAAAATTACAGTGATTTAGAAAAGATGGGCATTGAATGGACTGACCCCTGGGAAAAGCCTCTACATGAAATTTATAATTCTTATCCTTGTCTATCTCCTATTCCCTCTTTGGCTGTTCACTGTGCAAATATTAATTCAATATTTGGAGTTTCGCCTTTTATAAATTTGAAAAAACTTTGGAATGACAATGAAAATTAAAGAAAATATAAAAGCACCTTTATTTAAGCTTTTAGGAACAAGAAATACTAAATTTGATCTAAAAAGATTAAAAGGTAAATTAATAGTATATTTTTATCCTAAAGATGACACACCAGGATGTACTCTTGAAACCAAGGATTTTTCAAGATTTTATAAAAAATTTAAAAAAGTAAAATGTGAGGTTATTGGAATTTCAAAAGACAGTATTGAAAGTCATGAAAAATTTAAAAAGAAATACAAGGTTCCATTTGAACTCCTTTCAGATCCTGATGTGAAATCGCAAAAAAAATATGGTGTTTGGGGAATGAAGTCTTTTATGGGTAAAAAATTTCTTGGAACAATCAGAACAACTATATTCATAGATAAAGGGAAAGTTATAAAAATTTGGTCAAATGTAAGAGTAAAAGATCATGCCAAAGAAGTGTTGAAATTTGTGAGCTCTAATAAATAAATTATGCTCTTTAAAATAAAATATCATTCAAAAGAGGCGAATTAAGCTATGTTTTGCAACGCATTTGTCGATACACTGTTTTTGGTCATTTATAAGATTTCAAGTTTAAAATTACTCACATCCATAAAAGTTTTTAAATCTAAAGCTCAATAAAATCTATATTAATTTTAATATATCGACCTTTTAGAGAAATTTTTATAAATTTAAAATTTGATGGATTATATAGTATAGCAAAATACAACCTGCAAAAAAAATCCATTTATTTTTTAAAAAAAAAGGCCCGGAGGGGGTCTCCGGGCCTTAATATTTCTCCAACTAACGAGGGAGGAGATAAGCTAAACTGTTTTAGTCTCTTATACCGTAAGCTATTACACCAACTTCTGCTTTGTCAGTTCCTAGTCTTTCAGCTTCTTTGCTTATTCTTAATCCAATTGTATTTTTAATAATTTGGAAAACAATAAACGAGACTATGAATACGAATACCACTACTGAGATTGTTCCTAGGAATTGTGCTCCAAAAGTAACATCACTGTTTGTTAATGGCACTGCTAATGTACCCCATACTCCAGCTACTAAGTGTGCTGGTATGGCACCAACTACGTCGTCAATTTTCATTTTGAACAATAATTTTACTGAGAAGTACATTAATACTCCTGCTATTGCTCCAATAAAGATTGCAGCTAACGGACTTGGTGTTAATGGTTCTGCCGTAATACCTACTAAACCGGCTATCGCGCCGTTAAGCATCATTACTACGTCAGTTTTACCACCAATTAATCTTGATACTGTTGCAGCAGCTAATACACCGCCACCTGCAGCTAAGTTCGTATTGATATAAATTGTTGCGACTGATGAAACGTCTTCTAACGTACCAGAAGCTAATTGAGATCCACCATTAAATCCGAACCAACCTAGCCATAGTATAAATACTCCTAGTGTAGCTAAAGGAATAGATGATGCAGCAAATGGCGTCATAGCTTTGACTCCGCCGCTAGAACTAAATCTTCCAGTTCTGGCTCCAAGCACTATTGCACCTGCTAAAGCGGCAGCACCACCTGCAGCATGTACTAATGTTGAACCAGCAAAGTCTGAAAATCCAGCAGCCGATAACCATCCGCCACCCCACTGCCAACCCATTGAAATAGGATATATAAATCCAGTTAAAATTGCGGCAAATAAGAAAAATGGCCAGATCTTAATTCTCTCAGCTAACGTACCAGATACGATTGACATTGTAGTTGCACAGAACACCATTTGGAAGAACCAATCAGAACCATCAGAATATCCTGTCTCTAATGCTGAATTATCACTCCATGGTGTGAATGAACCTATATATCCGCCTTCTGGGATACCGTAAGCTAAATTGTAACCAACCAACCAGAACATTACTCCGGCGATTGAATATAAACCTATATTTTTAGCACAGATTGCTGATACAGATTTTGATGTTACTAATCCTGACTCTAACATTGCGAAACCTGCGGCCATCCACATGACCAAGAAACCTGACATTAAAAATAATAGGGTATTAAAAATGTATTGTACTTCTGCAGACACTGTAGTCTCAGCATAACCAAGACCAGCAAAACCAAAGTAAATGGCTGTACCTGCTAAAAAGTATCCTAAGTATTTTTTCATAACTAACTCCCTTGTTAAGCGTGCGTTATAGGATTTTAACTGTTGAAAAAGAATTGAATTATCTCAATTTTAGGTATGCAGTTTTTGCAAGTAGTTTAGCCCTTATTTGAAATTATCAAATAAGGGCTAAAAAAAACGTTTATCGGTTAAACATTTCTTTTAAGCTTTTAGCTGGTAAAAACTTAACTTTTTGGGATGCAGCAATTTGAATAGATTCCCCTGTTCTTGGGTTTCTTCCTACCCTAGCTTTTCTTTTTGCTACTTTATATGTACCAAAACCAGCTATTTTTACAGTATCGTCATTCTTTAAAGCATCTAAAATAATAGTCGTTATTGAGTCAAAAGTTCTCTCAGCATCGGCTTTGCTTTGACCCAGTGTGGACGATATTTTTGCTACTAGTTGTTTTTTATTCATTTATGCCCCTTAGTTATTTCTAATTTCTATAAAAATCTAATAAAATCAACATTTTTTTGGTGTTTCACGTAAATATCAACACAATATATTGTATGGCCAAAAATCATTGATTTTATTGACTTTTTTGATTAAAAAAATGGCTTAAAATAAGCCTAAATCTTTTAAATCATTAAATGTTGTAAAAAACATTAAAGAAAGTAGTAAAAAAAGACCGATTCGAAAGAATCCTTCCTGGGTCTTTTGAGTTAGGGGTCTGCCTAAAACCTTTTCAAAAGCATAAAACATTAAGTGTCCTCCATCTAACATAGGAATAGGCAACAAATTAATAAATCCTAAGCTAATTGATATGTAAGCCATAATGCTTAAAAAAGCTATAAAACCCATTTTTGCAACCTGACCAGTTATTTTAGCTATTTTTATAGGGCCCCCAAGTTGAGTGGTGTCTCCTGTGCCTTTAAACATTGAAATAATAAAATTCCATGAAGCATCAATTACGAACCAAGTCTCTTTACAAGCATAAAACAAAGCGGTTGCTGGGCCTAATCTTTCTCTATTAATTTCATCATTTAAAGGTGCTATTTTTATACCGATAATCTTTTTATTTGCTTTGTTGCCTAAAGAGTCCTCCCCTTTAATTACCTCAGGTTTGACGGAAAATGTGATTTCACTTTCATTTCTTAATATTCCGATATCAATTATCTCTGATGAAGAGGAATTAATGAAAGCTGAAACTTCCATAATGCTATTTACATCTTTACCATTTATAGATTGAATAATATCACCTGATTTAATGCCTGCCTCTTCAGCAGGACTTTCTATTTGAACCTCTTGTATTTGGGCAGGAGTAAAATCTTTTCCAGCGAACATGTAGATGAATGCAAAAATAAATATTGCTAGTAAAAAATTTGCAAATGGTCCAGCTGCTACTATTATAGATCTTTGATATAAAGGTTTGACCACAAATAATTTTTCTTGATCTTCTTTGCTGTATTTTTTTAATAATTCTTCTTGCTCTGCTTGGCTAAAAACATTTCTATCGCCAAAAAATTTTACATATCCGCCAAGAGGAATTGCGCAGAATTTCCACCTTGTTCCAGATTTATCGTTAAAACCAAATATTTCTTTACCAAATCCTATAGAAAAATCTGTGACGCCTACTCCGTACTTCTTAGCATAGTAATAGTGGCCATATTCATGAATAAATACTACAACTGTAAGTAGTATTATAAAAGGTATTATAAATGAGATTAAAATTTCCATTCGTTTACTTTGCTAAATAAAAAATTTCTAAAAGCTATAAGTCTTGCATTATTTTTCAATGATGCTGGATATACGAAATGAGTTTCCGTTGGCTTACCTGGTTCGTTAGGTAAAACTTTAGTGATGCCGCTAATATTATGAGTAATATAATCTGGAAGTGCAGCTAAACCAACTCCACTTTGAACAGCTAATAACAGCCCGTAAACACTGTTTACTTTCATCACAGATTTTCTTTTTTTTCCATCTTTTGCACCTATTTTTAAAACCCAATCGGGATTGTAAACAGGAGATGGAGCTCCCTTACCATAAGTTATAAATTTATGTTTATCTAAATCTTTTAAAGTTTTTGGATACCCATTTTTCTCTAAATATTCATTTGACCCATAAATATGATAATTAAAATCCACAAATTTTTTTTGAATTAAATTTAATTGTTTAGGTCTTCTCATCCTAATTGCAACGTCAGCTTGACGAGTTGCTAAGTCAAGCTCTACATCATTAAAAATTAGCTCTATTTCTATATCAGGATGAAGATCCATGAATTCTTTTATTCGAGGAGTTAACCACGTTGTTCCGAAACTTACGACAGTAGTAACAACTAATTTTCCGTTTATCTTATCTTTTTGACCACTTAAATTCGACTCAACATCTTTAAGCTTTGAAATAATTTCATGAGCTGATTTAAAAAGATATTCGCCATTTTCAGTAAGAACCAATCCCCTCGCATGACGTTCGAATAATTGGACCTTTAAATCAGTCTCTAAACCTTGAATTTGGCGACTTATTGCTGATTGGCTTAAATTTAGAATAGTAGATGCTTTAGTGAAACTCGATGCTTCTGCAACGGTGTGAAAAATTTTTAACTTATCCCAATCCATTATTTAATAATTATAGTTTATTTATTTGGATTTACTATAGTTCTTCCAAATAACTCCCCTTTTAGAAGCTTTGGATAAACATCTAAAAGTTCAGTGAACGAAAGTTCTTTAGTAAATGATTGAACTTTAGAAAAATCAATCAATTTGGCTGCTTCGCCCCAGACAAACTCTCTTCGTTTTATTGAGGAACCAGACGAGTCGATGCCCCATAGTTTTACTCCTCTGATAACAAAAGGCATACAATTAGTATTTATCTTTATTCCACCTGCATTTCCTGGAAGCGCCACAATACCACCTGGTTTGGTTTGAGCTAATATTTTTGTAAGAGAAGCACCTCCTACAGTATCAACGACTCCATCCCAAACTCCTTTTTCAAGAAGCTTGCTTTCTCCCTCGAACTCTTTTCTGTCTATAATGTTTTTTGCACCTAAATCTTTTAGATAATCGTTTTTATCTTTTTTTCCTGTAACGGCGTGAACATCATATCCCATTTTAGATAAGATCATTATGGCAATACTTCCCACTCCTCCTGTAGCACCAGTTACCAAAACATCTTTTACTTTTTCACCTAACAATAATTCCTCTTTGGCTTTAACTGCAAAAGAACATAGAAGAGCCGTAAAACCTGCAGTGCCTAGCATCATAGACTTATGGGTATCTAAACTTTTTGGTATTTTTATTAAAAAATTAGCATCAACTTTTGCATACTGAGCGAAACCACCAAAGTAAGCCTCTCCAACTCTGAAACCAGTTAAAATTACTTTATCGTCTTTTTTAAATTTATCCTCTTGACTTTCAACTACGGTGCCTGAAAAATCAATTCCTGGAACAAATGGAAATTTTCTTACTATTCTCCCACCGTCTTTTAAAATCATCGCATCTTTAAAATTCAAGCTAGAGTAATCAATTTTTACTAATACGTTTCCATCTTTAAGATGACTTATATCGATTTCTTTAATTTCTCTTGTGAATTTTTCGTTTTGATTATCTATTACTATAGCTTTAAATTTTTCTGACATCTATTTTGCAATGTATCTTAAGTACCTATTTTGTATACTTAAATCATCTCTAAAAGAACCTAAAAAATAGTTGGTTACTGTAGTGGCTTTTTCTTTTTTGATACCCCTCATTGTCATACATTGGTGCGCTGCATCAACAGTTACCGCAACACCTTTTGCGTCAAGTGCGTTCATTAAAGTTTTAGCAACTTGCATTGTAAGTCTCTCTTGGGTTTGTAGTCTTTTTGAAAAGACTTCTACTGTTCTGGCTAATTTACTTAACCCCACAACTTTTTTGTTTGGAATGTAAGCAACGTGAGCAACCCCAATAATTGGTGCCATATGATGTTCACAATGACTTTCAAGAGTAATATTTTTTTCAACAACCATATCGTCGTAACCCTCAACGTCACCAAAAGTTTTAGATAAGTCTGCTTCAGCGTCTTGATGGTACCCTTTAAAATACTCTTTAAAAGCTTTAATAACTCTTTTAGGTGTCTCAATTAAACCCTCTCTATTTGGATCTTCCCCGATCCATTTTAAGATTGTTTTAAAAGCCTCTTCAGCCTGCTTGTCAGAAACTTCTGACTTTTTTAAGGAATTTTTATCGATGTCTTTAACTAATTTCATTGCTCGAAGGTTTTATAGGACATCTTTGATTAATGCAAATTGCTATTTTGTCTTTTTTTCATTATTTTACGTTCATGTTTAAAAAAAGAGAAAATATATTTGAGGTAGAAGAGGGAAAATTTCTATCTCCTAAATTTGATAAAGATGGACTTATTCCAGTAACCACCTCTGACAGTGGCTCCGGTGAATTATTAATGCACGGTTACATGAATGAGGAAGCTCTAAAAAAAACAATTGAAACTAAAGAGGCTCATTATTGGAGTAGATCTAGAAAAGATATTTGGCACAAAGGAAAGACTAGTGGTTTTGTTCAAAAGGTCATTGATTTAAGAATAGATGATGATCAGGATGCATTGTGGATGTCAGTAGATATAGGAAACGGAGCAAGTTGCCATGTAGGATATAAATCATGCTTTTATAGATCAATACCTTTAGGAAAAATTAAAAATTCTGAAGAAATTGAATTAGAATTTAAAGAAAAAGAAAAAAAATTTGATCCCGAAAAAGTTTATAAAGGTCAACCCAACCCAACAAAGCTCTAATTATGAAAGTAATAAGTCCCTTTGGCCCTAAAATAGCTAAATTAAAATTTTCAAATAAATTAATAAAAAAAATTAATGATGAGGTTGACCAAGTTTTAAATAAAAGGAGTTTGTTGAAAAAACTAGATTATTCGAAAAAACTAGTCGGACAAGTAAAACAAGAATTTCAATTACCAAAAACTTTTGTAAAAAAAAATTTAGAAAAAGTTATAACTAATGAAGTAAAAAAATATATATTTCAAACTTTAGGAAAAAAAGTAAAAAAAATTTCAATTAAAAATTTTTGGGTAGTTAGACAATTTAACAATGAGTATAATCCTATACATTATCACGATGGACATATATCAGGTGTAGGTTATTTGAAAATTCCTAAATTTATCTCAAAAATTAATAAAAAAACAGGAGTTGATGGTACGATTGATTTCGTTAATGGAAATAAAATGTTCTTAAGTGATAGTATTTATAACCATCAACCAAAAGTAGGAGATGTAATTCTTTTTCCACATTATTTAATGCATACTGCTTATCCATTTAAATCAAATGGGGAAAGAAGGTCTTTTTCTTTTAATCTAGAAATAGATAGTAAAATCGCAAATGTTTTTTCAAGATGAGTGATGAAATTCAAAAAAATGTTTTTGGTGAACCATTAGAACCATGCTCTAAAGATCCTTTAACTGGTTGGTTTAGAGACGGATGCTGTAATACTGATAAAAATGATAGAGGTGTTCATACGGTTTGTGCAAAAGTGACTGATGAGTTTCTACTTTGGTCAAAAAAAGTAGGTAATGATTTAATTACACCTCATCCTGAATTTGGTTTTCCAGGTTTAAAAGATGGTGATTGTTGGTGTATTTGCGCGACTTGGTATGCAAGAGCAATTCAAGAAGATGTTGCTTGCTCAGTTTTTTTAAAAAAAACAAATATTAAAACTTTAGAGCTTATACCTATAGATAAATTGAAAAAATTTGCTGTGGATTTATCTTAATAAACTTTCGATCCTCGGGTTTTAATAATCAACTCAAGTTCCCCGTATTCTTTACAGTTGCAATTTTTAAGAACTTTTAATCTTTCGTTTGCTTTATCCATTCGATTAGTTTGGACATAAAGTTCTCCTAAATATTCATTAATCCCATTATGATTTGGTTTTATACTTAATCCTTTAAGGTAAAACTTTTCGGCTTCATCAAAATTTCCTACTTTTCTTGATGTGAAACCCATATAGTTAAGTATATCTGGATTTTTTTTATCTTTTTTATGAGCCTTTTCCAATTTAGCAAAAGCTTGAGAATAGAGTTTTTTTGCTTTATCAATATTTTCTTTTTTCTCGAGTTTTCCAGCTCTTTTTACTAATTTTACTGCATCATCATACAATGAGGCTTTTGAATGACTATCTCCCCCTCCGGAGGATCCACCTCCATCTCCTCCTGCAGCAAATAAACTAGTACTAATTAATAAAGATACAAACAAAACTGTAATTTTTTTCATACAATTTAAATATAGATTTTTAATCAAATTGTTATGCGACAGATGATCTTCCTCCATCTATGCCTAATATTTGTCCTGTAATCCATGAGCTTTCATCAGACAATAAGAATTTTGCAACTGAGGCGGAGTCACTGCCCTCACCTATTCTTTTTAAGGGATGCATTTTAGCTATACTCTCAGCCATTTTTTCATTTTTAAGTAAAAAATTTGAAATTTTTGAGTTTGTTAGACTTGGCGCGATACAGTTTATTCTTACATTTGGAGCAAGCTCAGCTGCTAAAGCTAAAGTTAAACCTTCAATAGCTCCTTTTGCAGATGAAACAATTGCATGGTTTGGAAAACCCTGTTTAACAGCTACGGTTGAAAATAAAACTATTGAGCCTTTATTTTTTTTCAAGTTATCTGCTAATGATTTAATTACTTCGGTAGCCGAGATAAGATTTAAATTAAATGACTGCATAAAGTCACTTTTTTTTGTAAGCTTTAAAGGCTTTAGATCAATTGAGCCCACACAGAAAGCTAATCCATTTATCGGATCATCTTTTAAATCGTTTACTATTTTTTCGGCAAAATTTTCCTCTAATACATCACAAACAGTAAAGGATGAATTCAAATTTTTAGCTAATTCAGATAAACTTGATTGATCTCTACCAACTAAGTGTACTTGATCTCCACTTTCAACTAGTTTTTTTGATAAAGAAGAACCTATTGATCCAGTTGCACCTAAAATTACTTTTTTCATAATTAAAAATAACATTATTAAAGGTTATTTACATGCAAATAATGACGCGTGTAATATCTTAATAAAATATGTATTTTATTACTCATGAAGCTTTTTATAATTTTAGGAAATCAACTATTTAACCCAAAATATCTCTCTGAATACAAAGACCATACTTTCTTTATGGCAGAAGATTATGGACTATGTACTTTTGAAAAACATCATAAATTAAAAATACTGTTATTTTTGTCTTCAATGAGATCATTTAAGGATGAGCTAAAATCTAAAAATTTTAATTTAATTTATAAAGATGTAAGTAAAGATTTTAAATTATCCTATGAAAAAAAATTAGAAAAAACTATTAAAGAAAAAAGGATAAAAGAAATTACTTTTTTTGAGATTGAGGATAAATTTTTTGAAAAAAGAATATTAAATTTAGGAAAAAAAAATTTGCTTAAAATTAATCAGATTAAATCTCCAATGTTTTTAATAGAAAGACAAGAATTCAAAGATTACCTTTCTAAGAATAAGCGACCTTTCATGGCAAATTTTTATAAAATTGTAAGAACAAAAACGAATTTATTAATGAATAAAAACGGAACTCCAAAAGGAAATAAATGGAGTTTCGATGAAGAAAATAGAAAAAAACTTCCGAATACTATAAAAGTTCCAGTAATTTCAAAGGTAAAAGATACAAAGGACACTGTTGCTCTCAAAAAATTTATAAATTCTAATTTTAAAGATCATCCAGGAAATACTGATAAGTTTTGGTTTCCAACAACACGGAAAGACGCAAGCAAGTGGCTAGATGAGTTTTTGAAAGATAGAATAAAGCTTTTTGGAGATTATGAGGATGCAGTAACAGATAAATCTAACACTGTTTTTCATAGCGCGCTAAGTCCTCTTATAAACTTAGGTTTAATAGCTCCGGAGGAGATAATAGAGAAGTTAAGAAAGATTGAAAATAAAGTACCTGTGAATTCCTTAGAAGGTTATATCAGACAGATTATAGGTTGGAGAGAGTTTATGAGAGGAATTTATCAAAACTATGATCAACGATTAAATAATACTAATTTTTTTAATCATAAAAGAAAAATGAAAAAATCTTGGTATGAAGGAAACACTGGTTTAGATCCTTTAGACCATGCAATCAGTAATGCTAAAAACTTTGGGTGGTCACATCATATAGAGAGACTGATGATATTGGCCAACATTATGAATCTTTGTGAGATAAATCCTAAACAAGTTTACAAATGGTTTATGGAAATGTTTGTGGACTCATCTGACTGGGTGATGGCGCCAAATGTTTATGGAATGGGATTATTTAGTGATGGAGGAATATTTGCAACTAAACCTTATATTTGTGGATCTAGTTATTTTCTTAAAATGATGCATTTTAAAAAAGGCCCTTGGTGTGATGTAATGGACGGATTATATTGGAAATTTATAGATAGACATAAGAAATTCTTTTTAAAAAATCCTCGTCTTGCAATGATGGTCAGAGTTTCTGAAAAAATGAATAAGGAGAGAAAAACAAGAATTTTCAAAGCTGCTAATAATTTTATAAAAGAAAACACCAATGGTTAAAGTTTTTTTTAACAATTCATGTAATATTTGTAGAGCCGAAATCAATCATTACAAAAAACATAGTGATAACAGTGTAGAGTGGATAGATGTGACTAATAATGAAGAAGCTCAGAAAATTACATCAAAATCATACAGAGAACTTTTAAGAAGAATGCATGTTATACAAGATGGCAGAGTTATTGATGGGGCAGAGTCTTTTTTAATAATTTGGAAAAATGTTCCTAAATATAATTTTTTATATAAACTATTTAAGATTAAACCTCTGTTTTTCATATTAAATATTTTCTATGAGATTGCAGCTTATTTTTTATTTATCAAAAACAAACATCTCCTTAAGTGATAAAAAAAACTGATCTTCCTAAAAAAAACTGTCCAGTTTGTAATAAATCTTTTACTTGGAGAAAAAAATGGAGATTAAATTGGCCGATGGTTAAATATTGCTCAAAAAAGTGCTCAAAATTAAGTAAATAAATAAAACTAAATCCTCTTCAAGTCAGATATGCAAAAAATAAAGTAATAGTAAGACATAAAATTAGTATTCTAAAGTAATGAGTAATTACGAACAATTCAGATCGGTTATGAAAGATGCTGGTTTTGCTTTATCGAGTAAACCAGTAACTAAAAAAATTTTAGAAAATGCTATTAAATTTTCAAAAAGTAAGGAAAAAACAATATTAGCAAAGCAACATGAAATATCTAAAAAAATTTATTTTCTTTTAGATGGAAATGTAAAATTTAATAAATACTTTGAAAAAAATTCTCTTACATTTGCTAAGATCAATAAAAAAAATTCACCTTTAGGTATTTCCGGATTAAATCCTCCAGGAAGATTTATGGCCGAAATATTGATTGATAAAAATACTGAATATTATTCTTTTGATTTAAGTTACCTAGATGAAATTGAAAGTGTTGACCCAAACTTTGTTGCAACTTTTTTATCTTATATATTATTTTTTTCTACCAATCTTTTATGGTCGACTAGAAATCTTGACATTGCTTATAAACAAAATAATTATCAAATATCTAAGGGATCAAATTCTGGAATTAATGAGAGTAATTATGAAAAAATAAAAGATACAATTTTTTTTTCCTCTATACTTGAGGAGGATGTTAAAAAATTACTGAATTTAGGTGAGATAAAGTTATTCTCTACAGATGAAATCATAACACTAGAAGGTAATGATAGCAGTGGATTAAATATATTGCTATCTGGAAAAGTTGAAGGTTCATTTAATAGTAGAATAGATAATTCGATTAAGAAAAAATATAGATCGATAGCAAGACCAGGAGTAGCGTTTTCGTTATCTTGTGGCAAAAGATTAATTAAATTTCCATATTCAATTAAGGTAACCAGGGATACAAGAATATTACATCTATCCAATGAGGTAATTAATAATTTAATAGTAGATAATCCTGTTCTAGCCATCAAGCTTCTCAAAAGACAAATTTGGCAATTAGGAAGATATCAACAGAGCGCAACGGGGCTGGCAAGATACGCTGCTAAAAATGAAATAGAACTCTTGAAATTTTTAATACAAGATAATTTTTCCAAACTTCCTGTAAGTTCAAAAATATATAGTGTGCCACACTTATTAGAAAATCGGTACTCTCATGAATTAGCTTTTGATATCATTTACAATCTAATGGTAACTGGTAATGAAATTGAAAAGTCTATTGCAAACTTGATGTCAGATGCACTTAAGAGTTTTGAAAAGCAGCAAAGATTCTTTAGAGAATTAAACATAATTTATAATCGTGTAGAAAAATTCAAAGAAATTAAAAGTAAAGACTCATTAGATAAATTAACACTTTCTAATTTTATTAAAGCATTTGATCATGTGCCTTACGTTATAAAGGGAATGGAAAATCTTCCAAGTAAAGCTAATAATATTTTTTTTTACAACCATCTCGCAGCTAATGATGAAAATAAGTTACCTAATGGGCATTCTTTTTCAATAGATAGTCATTTTGTAAGTGCAAAAATTTTATATCCAAAATACGGTAATGGAGGAAAAAGAATAGTTCGTGCGAGTAGGAATACTGAGTATTGGAGGCATAATTTTTATGAAAATTTAGATTATATATTTGTTCATACTAAAGAGTCAGATTTACTAAATGAGACTCATGAGGAAAAAAAAGAGAGAAAAGATAAATTTTTTAAAGATGCGCAAGATATAATTAATAAAGGCCAGCCTTTAGTAATTGCTCCTGAGGGAACCTCTGAAACAGAAGATAACTTTACTGAAACATCCCCTGGGCCCTTCAAACCCGGTGCGTTTGCTTTGGCAAGTCAGTTGAAACCTGAACCTTATTTAGTTCCCATAGCCTTAGCAAACTTTGACAAACCAGTTTCCTCGACTGTTTACTCGGCAATTATTAAGCAACCTATAAAAATTTCAAATTTTGTAAAAGACACTACAAATATGGAAGAAATTAAGTCTTTTTTACTTGATTATAGAAAAACTTTTAAAAGTTATGTTGAAGAGGCGCACGAATTATCTAATAAAGTAAAGCTTGATACACATGATTTAACAAATTTAAGTACTAATTATAATCTTGTAAGTCCAATCGAGGAAGAATTTGAATTAGATGTTAGAGAACTTGAATTGAACGCTATAAACAGCTCTATTAATCAGAAAGAAATAATACTATTTGGAAGTTCTACATTTCGTATGTGGAAAAATTATGAACAAGATCTCGGTGGAACAAATATTTTGAATCTTGCTTTTGGAGGTTCAACTTTATCTTCATGTAGAACATATTTTGAGAGAATTTTTTCAAACTATAGTCCAAAAATACTTTTATTTTATGCAGGCGATAACGATATCGGAAGAGGTTTAAATTCTGATCAAATTAATCAAGAATTTTTATTATTTGCGACTCAAGCTGCAGAAAAATTAAGGAATACAAAATGTTTTTTTATTTCAATAAAACCAAGTCCTTTTAGAAAAAAATTTTTAAAAGAGATAACTAATACAAATAATAAAATAAAACAAACAATAAATCATTTAGAAAAATGGAAATTCATTGATATTTGTAACCCAATGTTAAAAGCTGGATATGAAAAGTTTTATGATCAAGATCAATTACATATGAATGACTTAGGATATAGTTTGTTAAGCAAGTCTTTGAGAGACGAAATCGCAAAGATAAATTAAATTAAATAAATTTAGCTATAATTTTTGGGATATTGTTTTTAAAATTAAAATATCCTTTATTAGAAAACTGCCAAGAAAACTTATCTTCCTCATTCAAAACAAAGTTTAACTCTAAATCTTTCTTTTTTCTTATAGTATTTAAATAAGAAAAATTCTCTCCGATGCTCGGGTGGACGATATCAAAAGATTTAATTTCATCTGTTAGAGTTTGAAATTTTACTTCATTTATGATTTGTAAATCTTTAAATCTTTTTTTTTGGTCGTCAATTATTTTTGACTTATAGTCTAGTACATTTTGCTCGAGCTTTAACTTTCGAGCCTCATTACTTAATAAAACTAAGTAAATATTTTTATATTTTTTTAAATTTTTATTTTCTAAATTTAATTCGTTTTCAAAAACTAGTAAATTTTCATTAGAAATATCCTCAATAACAAAATTTATTGGATTTAATTTGTATTCTCTTTTATCTGTTAGAGGAGAAGCGTTTTCGTTTAATTTAACATCTTTATATTTATTATTTGTGAACTTACTTATATTCCAAGATTTGGCAACGTAGTGCTTGCCTTTAGTTTGCAAGCCTGCAACCCATCTCCAACTTAAAGTATTAGATGCGGCGTCGCCATCATATAAATGTTTCATAAAAAACTCTGCACCTTTCTGCCAAGGTAAATTTAAAGTAAATATCCAAATGCTAGCAAACCACATTCTTGTATGATTATGTAAATAATTGTTTTCTTTAAGCTCTTTTACCCAATCATTAAAACATTCAATTTGAGTTTCGCCATTAATAGCTTTTGTATAATTATCATCTTCCTTTAGCCCTTTTAAGTCCTCAATAAAATCAGACCAAACTTGAGGTCTTAGTTCTAACCAACCTTTCCAATAAACTCTCCAAAATATTTCTTGGATATATTTTTCAACTTTATGATATGGAAACTTTGCTAAAACTCTTTTTGTAACTTCATATTCAGTTATTAATCTATGAGAAATGTAAGGTGATAAGCAAGATACATTTGACTTATCTTTTGGCCCTAAATCAAAATTTCTTTTAGAACTATAATTTGCTAATTCACTATTTATGAAAGCATCGAGCCGTTTTAAGGCCCCTTCTCTTGAGATTTCGAATATCATTAGTCCTCGTCATCCCTCCACTCATCAATAAAAAGTTTCCAACACGCAAAAGATACACAAACTATTCCAACGCAAAAACCAAGAAGCACACCATTATGCTTACCTAAATATATTGTTCCATAATGAGTGCTGAGTATTGGTGGAACTACTAATATTGCACCAATAATTAAGTATCGAATTGCAAAAGGTGGTCTTTTCAAATTGAATTTCCTTGATCAAGTGGCATTGAAACTGCTGTAGTAAACCAACAATTTGTACAATTTTCCTCATTGCCTTTACTTACATGCCATTCATAAAAAAATTGTTGCTTCTCACCGCTTAAAACTTTTACTCCATAAACAAATTTATTTTCAGTATTCGTAATTAAATCTATCTTATGTGAAAAATGGTTTAACAGTATTCTATAATGAACATCATAGAGCATAATTCTAAATCTGGGATATGGGCCAGTCATTTTTTTATTATCAGGATGAGCGAATATCCATGTTTGTTTTATGCCATTATCTTTATCATCATTATTTTTTAAAGCATCTAATTGTATTTTAATAACATCATAAGCAGATAAATTTTCCGCTGGTTTTATCATTTCTGCATTCGCTGAGCTAACAAAACCCAGAAAAAAAATTGCTAAAATTGTTTTTTTTAGTTCCATATTTCTTTCAAGGTATCTTCTCTTTTACACGCCTTTTTATACATTAGATAACGAATAAAATTTTTTTCGTAATAATCTTGGTGATAATCTTCCGCAGGATAGAATTCCTTGAATTCCCAAATTAAAGTTACTATTTCCCTATCGAATTTACTTTCCAAATTTTTAAAAGATTTATTTATAAATTCTTTCTCTAGTTGATTCTGGAAAAAAATTACTGATCTATAACTTTTACCTTTATCGCAAAACTGACCTTCCGAATCAAAAGGATCTATATTTCTCCAATAAACATTTAAAAGTCTCTCATAGCTAACAATATTTGAATCATAAGTGATTTCTATTGCCTCTACATGGCCAGTATCTTTATAAATTACATCTTGATAGGTAGGGTTTTTTAAGTGACCTCCTGAATATCCAGAAATTGATGAGATTACTCCCTCGACTTGATCAAATGACTCTTCCATACACCAAAAGCAACCGCCAGCAAAATAAGCTTTTTTTTCAAAGGCGTAAGAATTATGATCAATGAGTAGTATAGTGACAAAAAGTAAAATTTTTTTCATTTAGAAAAATGATATATCAATAATTATGAAAAACGATGGATTTATTGTCATAGAAGGAATTCACAAAAACCCCAATAAAATTGATACATTAGATGAGCAAACAAAAGTTGTTCACGGTCCATATAATAAAGAAGAAGCTGATAAAGTAGCTAAAGGATTAATTCAAAAAAATATTGATAATTTTTATCATAGAGCTTGGGTAATAAGTAAGAATATTGAACTTAATAATGTTTGCGAAGAGTGTAAAAAAGAGGATGAGAGCGTAAAACAAAACTTAATCATGTATAGCTACAAAATTTGTAAAAGCTGTAATTTAGCTAAAACAATATTTCCCCTTTAAAAGCCTTTAAATAAAACGATTATCAAAAATAAGAAGAACGCTTGAAACAACCAAGAAACAATAACAACTCCGAAAGCCTTCCACAGACTTTCATAATCTAACGCAGATTTAACAGCTACGACCATACAGGCTAACATCCAAAATGCAGAACCTACAAAAGTTACAGTCATTAACTCAGGTGTTACTCCAAAAACCCTTATCAAACCAGGTGCACTAGAAAAACCTATAGTCCTTAAGAGTTCTCCATGATCACTTTTTGTGTTTGGGTCTCTAAATAATTTAACCCCAACAAAATAAATAACATAAGCCCAAACATACCAACTTATCAAAGATAATGCAGGTGCAACTAAAAAATTTGAAGCACCTAAATGTATTGAGCCAACTCCTGCAGCTAAACTAGATAAAACAACTACTATACCAGCTTGAAAAGTTGCTTTTTTATCTTTTTCAACTTCTTCGTAAAGATCTATATCTATTTTAATAGCTCTAAAAACTCTATTTATAAATAAATTAATCATTTTTTTGTAAAAGGTTTTAGTAATCTTAGAATCTTGATATGTAAAGCTTTATTAGATGAAGCAATAATATTACCTCCTATTTCAGCGGGTTCATTATTCCAATTAGTCACAATTGCACCTGAGTTTTTGATAATGGGTATTAAAGGTAAAATATCATAAGGTTTTAAGTTAGCTTCTATTACAGCATCAACTGTTCCTTGAGCTAATAAACAATAATTTAAAGCATCAAAACCGGCTAATCTAAATGACCATCCAAATTTCTTTTTAACTTTTCTTTGTCTTTCATAGCTTAAGGTCCCATGAAAGTTTCCGATAATTTTAACTGTTTCCAAATTGCTGTTATTTGAGGATTTAATAATTTTTTTTTTATTATTTTTAAAAATATAGGATTTTTTTTGATCATTTATATAAAATTTATTTAATTCTGGAAAATTTGCTAAACCAATTTTTGATTTTTCCTTAAAAGAAAGGCCTATTAAGTTGGACCAAGTTGGCGCTCCAATAACAAAAGCTCTTGTTCCGTCTATCGGATCGATTGACCATTGAAAATGATTATCAGACTTTTTATCGTCAAACTCTTCTCCAATTATAGAGTCCCTAGGAAATTTTTTTAGAATTAATGATCTTATATATTTTTCAAAAGATTTATCAAAATTAGTCACAGGATCAAAATCTTTCTTATCTTTTGATTTGTTGTTTACTTTAATTACAGATTTTGATTTTTTTTTGTAAAATGAATTTAATTTTATAGGTAAAGATTTTAAAAAATTAAAAGTTTTTTTGTAGTTCATGCGTGTGTATAACTTAATTTAGTTTAAAATAAAAATATTATAATTTAAAACTAAGGCGTAACCGCTCCATAAAAAGTAAGGGACCATTAAAGAAAAGCTAATCTTATCCTTCAAATAATAAATTTTCATTAAGATAACTATAAATATGAGAATTAAAACTAAATCTAGTAATGCTAGTCCTATTTGATGAAAACCAAAAAAAATAACACTCCAAATCATATTAAAAAAGAGGTGTAAAAAATATAAATTTAAAATTTTATGATCATAGTAATTTATCCAAATACGCCAAATTGCTACTGACATTAAGATATACAAAACTGTCCATACAGGCCCAAACACCCAGCTCGGAGGATTAAAACTTGGAAGAATTATCTGAGAATACCAAGGCTCTTTAAAAGTCGAAGTAGTAAATCCACCAATTCCAGATGCCAAAAATGTTATTAAAAGAATGAATGTAAGAGATAAATATTTATTCTTGGTCATAAATTAAGGTATAACTAATTTATGTCTGAAAATCAGAAAAAAATATGGATCACAGGTGCAAGCAGCGGAATTGGAAAGGCAGTGGCTGAAAAATTCGCTAACAAGGGATGGAAAGTTGCTGTATCTGCAAGAAGAAAAGAACTTCTTGATGAGTTGGCTAAACATAACAATATAAGTTCATTTCCCCTGGATGTAACCAACCAATCTCAAATAAATAATGTTTTTAAAGATGTTTTAAATACTTTTGGTGATATTGATATTTGTTTATTCTCCAGTGGTACTTACGAGCCAAAAGACGAGCAAAATATAGATCCAGATAAAATTAAAAATGTAATTAATGTTAATTTTTTAGGTGTTATTGATTGCGTAAAAGTTGTTGAAGATTATTTTAAAAATAAGAAATCTGGACACATTTCGATAGTTTCTTCGATTGCAGGTTACAGAGGTCTGCCAAATTCAAGCGGTTATGGTCCTTCAAAAGCTGCTCTAACTAATTTTAGCGAAAGTATTTACTTTGATTTTAAAAAATTTGGAGTGAGGGTCTCAGTTGTATCACCAGGTTTCATCAAAACTCCTTTGACCGACAAAAATGAGTTTCCTATGCCATTTTTAAAAACTCCTGAATACGCCGCAGATAAAATTTATAATGGCTTAGTAAAAGGAAATGCTTTTGAAATTCATTTCCCAAAAGGATTAACTTTAACTTTAAAATTTTTAAGAATATTACCTTATAGACTTTATTTATTTTTAGTAGATAGACTTGTGAAACGATAATTAAAGAAGGGAGTCAACGTATTCCCAATTGATTAATTTATCAAAAAAATTTTCTAAATAAGCTGGTCTTTTATTTCTATAATCTAAGTAATATGAGTGCTCCCACACATCACAACCTAATATAGGTTTCATATTATGAATTATTGGGTTTTCAGCATTTGGTGATTTAGTTACTACAAGCTTATCTTCTTTTAAAGATAACCAACACCATCCAGATCCAAACTGAGTAACTCCAGCTTTGATAAATTCCTCCCTAAATTTTTCAAAGCCTCCAAAATCTTCTTTAATCTTATTTTCAAGTTTAGATGGAACATTTCCTCCGCCATTAGGTTTCATACACTTCCAAAAAAGATTGTGATTCCAATGTTGGCTTGCATTGTTGAAAATTCCTGCTTTTTTTTCGTTTGATGATTTTTTAATTATATCTTCCAACGACAACTTTTCATATTCAGAATCTTTTATAAAGTTATTTAGATTTGTAATATATGTTTGATGATGTTTGCCATGATGTAAATCCAAAGTTTGCTCTGACATTATTGGAGATAGAGCTGAATTATTGTAATCTAGTTTAGGAAGCTCAAACATATCAATCTTTTACAAACATTACGGTTAACTCTGCTACTTTAATTCCAAATTTAGTCATTGTCGCTCTATTTATTGCCACACGATCATCCTGCATGAAAATCCAATCATCAAAAGTAATTTTAATGTTTTTGCCTTTAACCGGCACCAGCAATACATATTCAAATTTAAAAGCTGGACCATATGAATATCCTTTAGCTGTTCCAACTACATCAGAGGCTGTTCCCTCGTAGTTATGTTCATCAATTTTTTTAATAGTCCATTGACGAGTTTGCCTTTCCCCATCATTCCAATCAAAAACTTCGTCTAAAATTAATTGAGAACCATCCCATTTTCCATTTAAATCAGCTTTAAATTGTCTTGTAACTTTTCCAGATCTATTTTGTAATACTCCCCAAGCTTTGACATTACCCGATAAATAATTTTCGATGACTAGTCTTGGTTTTTGATCTTTAAAATCTGTCGGTTTCATTTTGTTTGCACATCCTGTTGTTAAAATTAGTAAAAATAGTACTATAAGTTTTTTCATGACGAATATCTATTAGACATAGAGAATTGAATCAAGTTAATGTTTCTAGACCTAAAACCGCCTTCACAATAAGATAAGTAAAATTCCCACATACGCTTAAAGTATTCATCAAAACCAAGTGGACTAATTTTTTCCCAAGCGCCTAAAAAATTTTTTCTCCAAGTTGCTAAAGTTCTGGCATAATCGTCGGAGTAGGTATTAATTTTTTCTAGTTTTAGATCATTTTTTTTAATTAGATTTTCCATAAATTGAATTGAGGGTAAAAACCCGCCTGGAAATATATATTTTTGAATAAAATCCTCATTTGCTCTATATCTTTCAAATAAGTCATCTTTTATCACGATGCCTTGAATTGCAGCAGTTCCCCCATGATTAAGAACATTTTTAATTGTACCAAAATATTGGTCCATGTATTTTTCACCAACAGCTTCGATCATTTCTATCGAAGCTACGTGATCATATTTTTCCTTGAGATCTCTGTAATCTAAAAATTTAACATTAACTTTATTATTTAGTCCTGAGTTGAAAATCCTCTTTTTAGTAAACTCATATTGATTTTTAGAAATTGTAATACAGTCCACACTCACATCATAATTTTTAGCTAAAAATTCAGCAAATCCGCCCCAGCCACAACCTATCTCTAAAACCTTGTTTCCATCTTTAATATTCATTAAATTTATAAGTTCTTGAAATTTATTTCTTTGAGCGATTTCTAAATCATCTTTCTCGTTTTTATAAACTGCGCTTGAATAAGTAAGAGATTTATCAAGCCACGACGAAAAAAATTCATTCCCTAAATCATAATGTTTTGAAATATATTTTTTACTTTTTGATTTTGTATTTGATGCAAATATTTTTTTTAGAAAATTTTTGATTTTTTGTAATTTTAAACTTCCTGAAAAAGAATAGATTGTATTAATATTTCTCGCTGTAAGTTCAATTAAATTTGTTAAATTTGAGGAATAAAAATCTTTTTTCATGTGAGCTTCACCTAAAGCTGAGCTTCCACCCATTATAACATTTAAGTAAAAATTAGGTTTATTAATTTTGATATCAGAAGATAATTTACTCTCTAAGTCACCAAAATGAAAAACTTTTCCATCATAATTTATGAGCTTGAGATTTCCTTGTGAGATTTTTTTCAGTTTATTTAATACGAATCTTTCTGAAATTTTTATTAAACTCATTAATATTCCTCGTAACTTAAATTATTTTTTAATTTGGTATTTCTTTTTCTATATATTGCCCCTTTTTTCCATAAAAGTAATGCTTCAAAATGTATCGAACTAAAAATTTTAATTGTCATTAGGGGATACTTAAAAAAGTTAAGCATGAGTTGTTTTGAACTGAATTCTTTTCTTTCTCCTGTTTGGGTAGCTGTTAAAACTGTTCCTTTCGAGTCTGTTTGCTTTATAAAGACTGAGAGTTTATCACTGGGGTTAAGTAATTTAAAATTATAGTAAGTTTCCATATCCATAAATGGTGAAACGTAAAACTTTTTTCTGCATTTTTGAGCTATTTCTTCATTATCTTTAATTTTAAAAATATATGTGTGCTGCTCATTAAAAGTATTTTTTACTTCATAAAAAATTGCCTTCAATTGATTATCCTCGTAACAGTAAAAAATACTTAAAGGATTGAATACGTAGCCAAAAATTCTTGGATAACAAAGTATTTTAATTTTATTAATTTCACCTTTTATATTGAACTTACTAATGTTTTTAAGAACCCACTTTTTTAAATCACTTCCGTCACGTTCACCATGATCTTTATCGTAAAAGCTAAAAATATTAAATTTATTATGTGAAAAAATATTTATTGAACTGGCTAATTGATTAATTTCATCTAAATCAATTAAAAATGAAAAAGTTTTATATTTTAAGAAATGTCTTACAGGTTTAAATCTTGTATGGGTTACTTCACCGTTGTAAATACAGGAATTCATCAAATTTTAAAGTTATTTATCAAATCTATGGATGATTTTAATCCATCTTCATGAAATCCGTAACCAAAATAACTTCCACAAAACCAAGTCCTTTTTTTTCCTTGTATTAATCTTAGATCTTTTTGAAGTGCGGTATTTTTTGAATTCAAATATGGGTGGGTAAAATCAACTTTTTTTATAACAGAATTTTCGTTAATTTTACAAATCGGGTTTAAAGTTAAAAAATAGTCTCTAGATGTGTCTAAATTTTGTAGTTTATTTAACCAATAGGTAATGCATGTCTTTTCTCCATCTGAAACAGAATTCCAACTAGACCAGGCCCTTTTTTTGTGAGGCATCAATCTCTTGTCAGTATGTAAATAAGCCTCATTCTTCACGTAATCAAATTTTTCCAATATATTTTTTTCTTGTTCCGTTGGTTTTTCTATCATTCTTAAACTTTGGTCTGCATGGGAAGCTAGAACTACTTGATCATAGTCAACATATTCATTGCCAATAATTACCCTGATATTGTCGTCACTTCTAATTAATTTATCTACTTTATAATTTTTAAAAATTTCTCCACTAATTTTATCTGTTACTTTTTTTACATAAGTTCTACTTCTATTTGAAACTGTGTACCATTGCGGTCTATTTTTAAATTTAAATAAACCATGATTAGTAAAAAAATTTAAAAAAAATTTTAACGGCATTTCCTTTGCCTTATTAAATGGCATTGACCAGATAGCAGCAACCATGGGAATTAAGTGATACTCGATGAAGTATTTTGATAACTTTTTTTTATTAAGAAAATTTCCTAGAGTCTCTTCTTTAATTTCACTTTCAAGTAATTTTGGAGCAGTTTTATAAAATAAAATTATCTCTCTAATCATGTATAAAAATTTTAAATTAAAAAGATTTAATTTATTAGCAAAAATACCTCCTAAACCACTTCCGCTATATTCAACATTACTATTCTTAATTGATACTGAAAATGACATGTCACTTTTTTCATAAGGAACTTTTAATTCATTAAAAAAATTTACTAAATTTGGATAAGTAACCTCATTAAAAACAATAAAGCCTAGATCCACTGGAACTATTTTATCATCTTCTTTTAACTCATAGGTAAAAGAATGACCTCCAAAGTGATCTTCTTTTTCGTATAGATCAACTTTATATTTTTTTGAGAGAAAATATGCGGAAGATAATCCTGAAATACCTGATCCGATAACAGCGATTTTCATTAAAAGAGATTAAGCAGCTTCATCTTTATATTCATCCATTGAAGGACATGAACATACTAAATTTCTATCTCCAAAAACGTTATCCACTCTAGCAACTGGTGCCCAATATTTATTATTTTTTACATACTCAGTGGGAAAAGCTGCTTCCTCTCTTGAGTAAGTATGCTTCCACTCACTTGAGGCTAATTCTACATAAGTATGAGGTGCATTTTTTAATGGGTTATCTATTTTGTCAAACTTTGATGACTCCACTAAATTAATTTCTTTTTTAATTTTTATAAGTGCATTACAAAATTTATCAATCTCCTCCAAATTTTCACTTTCAGTAGGCTCAATCATAATCGTACCAGCAACAGGCCATGACATTGTTGGTGCATGATAGCCAAAGTCAATCAGTCTTTTTGCTAAATCCTCCTCAGAGATTCCTGAACTTGCTTTTATTGGTCGGATATCAATTATGCATTCATGTGCAACATTTCCATTTTTACCTGTATAAAGAACTTTGTAATCTTTGGATAATTTTTTTGAAATATAATTTGCATTTAAAATTGAAACTTGTGAGGCTTTTTTCAATCCTTCAGCACCCATCATCTTTATATACATCCAGGATATTGGAAGTATGCTTGAACTACCCCAAGGTGCAGCTGATACAGCTCCCATTCCATTCTTAGGGCCTGCCTCTTTAATAATTTCGTGTGTTGGTAAAAAATCAGCTAGGTGCTTAGCACAAGCGATTGGGCCCATTCCTGGTCCACCTCCGCCGTGAGGTATGCAGAATGTTTTATGTAAATTAATATGACAAACATCAGGTCCAAATTTTCCTGGTTTTGCAACACCCACAAGTGCGTTTAGATTGGCTCCATCCATATAAACTTGCCCACCGTGTTTATGAATAACTTCGCAAATATCCATGATTTTTTCCTCAAATACTCCATGAGTAGAAGGATAGGTAACCATTAAAGCAGCTAAATCTTTTGAGTGTTTTTCTGCTTTATTTTTAAGATCGTCTACGTCGACATTTCCATCATCGTCGCAATTTACTACAACCACTTTCATCCCACACATTTGGGCACTTGCTGGATTAGTTCCATGAGCCGAGTCTGGAATTAAACAAACATTACGGTTTTCTTGTTTATTATTCTTATGGAATTTTCTTATAGTCATAAGACCAGCGTACTCTCCTTGAGCTCCAGAATTAGGTTGTAAAGAGACTGCGTCATAACCCGTTATCTCTTTCAAATCATTTATAAGATCATTAAAAAGAATTTTATATCCTTCCATCTGATTTGTAGGAACGAAAGGATGTGGAAGTGAAAACTCTTTCCAAGTAATAGGAATTAATTCTGCAGTTGCATTTAGTTTCATAGTGCAAGATCCTAAAGCAATCATTGACCTGTTTAGCGCAATGTCACAATCTTCAAGTTTCTTTAGATATCTTAGCATTTCAGTTTCAGAGTGATATTTATTAAAAACTGGATGAGTTAAGTATTTTGAAGTTCTTAAAAGATTTTTTGGAAGATTATCTAATTCAACATTAATATCTTGTTTTATTGTTTTAGAAATCCCAAATAAATTCAACAATAAATTAACATCATCAAGTTTTTTTGCCTCATCAAAAGCGACTGATAAATGATCTTTATCAACTTTTCTTAGGTTGATGCTGTCTTTTAATGCAGCTTCATAAATAGAATTAGTTTTTTCATTAGTTTTAATTGTAACGGTATCAAAGAAATGATCTGATAAAATCTTATAACCACCTGCTTTAATGTTATCTGCAAAAATTTTAGCTAATTTAGAAGTTCTATTAGCTATTTGAAGTATTCCCTCTGGTCCATGATAAATTGCAAAAGCAGCAGAAATAATAGCTAATAATGCTTGAGCAGTGCAAATATTACTTGTTGCTTTGTCTCTTCTGATATGCTGCTCCCTGGTTTGTAAAGATAACCTGTAAGCTTTTTTTCCATGTCTATCTTTTGATACACCTATAATTCTTCCAGGCATTGATCTTTTAAATTCCTCCTTAGTTGCAAAAAATGCTGCATGAGGACCACCATATCCCATTGGGATACCAAATCTTTGTGCGCTTCCTACAGCAATGTCAGCACCAAGTTCAGCTGGGGTTTTTAATCTAACTAAAGCTAACAAATCACAAATTAAAATAGCTTTTCCATTTTTTTTATGTATTTGACTGATGCTTTCGCTAGGATCATTTATCTCACCTAAAGTTCCTGGATAAGATAAAACTCCACAAATTATATCTTCATTAATTTTTGTAAGTTCTGTTTTTTCATCACCTATTATTAATTCTAAACCGAATGGGTTTGTTCTGGTTTTGATAAGATCAATCGTTTGAGGATTGCAATTACTTGAAATAAATATCTTTTTTGAATTAGTCTTATCCAATCTTTGGCTTAAACCTACCGCTTCTGCTGTTGCTGTTGCTTCATCCAATAAAGAAGCATTAGCAATATCCATACCTGTAAGATCAATTATTGATTGTTGAAAATTTAATAGCATTTCAAGTCGACCTTGTGCTACCTCAGGCTGGTAAGGTGTATAAGAAGTATACCATCCCGGATTTTCTAAAATATTTCTTAAAATTACATTAGGAGTAATGGAATTATAGTATCCCATTCCAATAAAATTTTTAAAGATTTTATTTTTTTTAGATATTGATTTTAATTTTTTTAAAGCATCATTTTCTGACATTGGCTGATCAATTTTAAGATCATCTTTTAATAAAATCTTTTCTGGCACAGTATTAACCATCAGATCATCTAGTGACTCATATCCGACGTATTTCAACATTTTGGACTGGTCTTCACTAGAAGGGCCGATATGTCTTTTAATAAATTCTTTTGAATTATCGTCAATCATTTAACTTGGATTCTCCTTACAAAATTTATCATATTCATCTTTTGACATAAGGGTGTCATACTCACTTTTGTCCTTTATCTTTAGCTTAAAAAACCAACTAGCTCCCTCAGGGTCTAAGTTTACACTCCCAGGATCGTCAGCTATAGCCTTGTTACCTTCAGTAATTTCTCCTGAAATTGGTGAATAGACATCACTTGCAGCTTTAGTAGACTCTACGACAGCCGCTTGACCTTCTTTTTCCACGGCTTTACCAGCATCAGGAACTTCCACAAAAACAATATCCCCGAGCATCTCAGTTGCATGTTTAGTTATTCCAACTGTAGCTACCTCACCATCAAGTGAAACCCACTCATGTTTTTTTGAAAATTTTTTCTCACTCATATCTAGTCTCCTTATTTAACATAACTTTTTTTATAAAATGGAAGTTCAGAGATTTTACCCCCATATTTTTTTCCTCGCACTTCAAGTTGAATAGATGTGCCGACTTCTGAAAATTCTGATTTTACGTATCCCATTGCAACTGGAGCGTTTACACTCGGACCAAAAGTGCCGCTTGTGACGAATCCAATTTCATTATTATCTGATGTAAAGATTTTTGTATTTTCTCTGGCTATAACTTTTCCATCTGGTTTTATACCAACTCTGATTTTTTCACTTCCGTTGGCTAATAAATTTTTTATTTTTTCCCATCCATTAAAGCCACCAACCTCTTTTCTTTTTTTTGCTATAGCCCATTTTAAATTAGCTTCAACTGGATTGATTTTTTCATTTAAATCATGACCATATAAACAGAGACCAGCTTCTAATCTTAATGTATCTCTAGCTCCTAAACCTATAGGTTTAACTTCATTTGAAATTAAATAATCGATAAGCTTTTCAACTTTTGTGTTTGAAATTGAGATTTCAAAACCATCTTCACCTGTATATCCAGATCTTGTTACATATAGATTTTCACCTTCATACTTAAAATTGTTTCCTGTCATAAATTTTAAATTAGCAACACCCGGAATTAATTTTTCTAAAATCTCTACAGATTTAGGTCCTTGTAATGCTATTAAAGATAAATCGTTGTTTAAAAGATGTTTATGATTTTTTTTTAAAAATTGAGAAATTTGTTTTATATCGTTTTCCTTACATGCTGCATTTAAGATTATACAAAATCCTTTTTCTGTTCTTGTAATAATTAAATCATCAATTATTCCACCTTCGTTATTGAGTAAAAAAGAATATTTTGAATGATTAATTTTCAAATTTTTTAAATCTGCTGGTATAATTTTTTCTAAAGCTGTTATTAATGTTTCATCCCCTTCTAAAAAAAATTGCCCCATATGTGAGACATCAAAAAATCCAGCGTGTGTTCTTGTAGAAATATGTTCTTTAACAATACCATCTTTATATTGAATAGGCATTTCATATCCAGCAAAAGGAACAAATTTTGCTCCCAAGTTTTTATGATAATTATATAAAGCTGTTTTTTGCACTTCCATAATAACTCTTTTTGACCCCATCTGTCTGTGTACCTGAGAGATTTAATCCTTCGGTGAGGCCTAAGCCTGCTTTCCAGAGTTATTACGGTAACGGTCCTTTTGCCTGAGAGTTTCCGGGGTGGTTGCTCCTTCGGCGCCTAAATTGGTCTCTCCCGTTACAAACAGGACATTGTTCCAAATATCCTCAAATGTCAATTATTATTAATTGTAAGTAACCTGTTTTTTATCAAAGCTTTTTAAAATTATCGCTAAAATTATAACTAAACCACCTATAAAAACACTCAAAGGTGGAATTTCACCTAAAAATATCCAAACCCAAATGGGTGCGAATAATGTTTCTGATAGCATTAATAGGCCAATAGTTGCTGATGGTGTAGTTCTTGAACCAATTGTTATGCAAATAAACCCGAGAGCCAGCTGAGGGACACCAAGTAAAAAACCCATAAAAATATCATTAAAAGTAAAACTAAAAGACTCAGATAAAATTATTCCGTACAAACAACTAAAAATACCTGAGTAAAAAATAGCAGGAACCATATCAAGGTTTTTATATTTCCTTATTATCATTACTAATACTGCAAAATTTATTGGGATAGCCAAAGCAACAAGATTTCCAAATAGCGAACCTGAAGAAACAGAGTCTCCTACCATTACTAATATTCCACTCATAGCAAGAAAAATTGACAAACTACCAATTAATGAAACTTTCTCTTTAAGGTAAATAAAACCAAATAAAGCGAGAAACATTGTTTGAGTACTAATTATAAATACGACATTAGCAACTGTGGTATTGCTCATTGCAACAACGAAGGCTATAAAACTAAAAGAAAGTACAAATCCTCCTAGTAAAGCAGGTAATCCAGAAGTTTTAATCTTTATTAAAGTATTTTTCTTATAAACAATAAATAAAAAAACAGTTAATCCCAGTAAGAAGAAAAAAGATCTTAAGAATAAAATCTGCCATACTGTAGCTTGCTCGAAGGACCTTATTATAAATCCTCCCCAACTTAAACAAAAGCCTCCAAAACAAACAAGAATATAACCTGGTACTTTATATAGAATCTGCATTTAAAATTTTTTAAGAATATTCTTAAAATAAAACCCTAAAGTTAAAGATCTTAATATCATAAAAAGTAAAAGAGAAAACCATATTCCGTGGTTATCTAAGTGTCTAGTTAAAAAAATTGAAAATAAAATATAACCCAATACAGAAACTACCATCGCATTTCTAATTTCTTTTGTTTGAGATGCTCCTATAAAAATTCCATCTAATTGATAACAAAAACAAGCAATCGGCGGTATAATGATTATCCATAGTATATGCTGAAAAGCTATAAATCTTAAGATTTCAATATCAGTAATAACAAAAATTATTTCTCTATAAAAAATTAAAAATAAAAAAGAAATTATTATTGCAGTAACAAAACTAACTTGAATTGAGTTTTTTACTACCTCTAGAAAAGAATTCTTATTTCTTCTACCAATCGCAAACCCGATTATTCCTTCCGTAGAAAAAGCGTAAGCGTCTAGAAAAAAAGAAGATAAAATTATAAATTGTAGTAATATTGTATTAACTGCTAAATAATCTTCTCCAATCTTTGATCCAAGGTACGTAACCCAAAGAAAAGCAAAAGTTAGAAATACAGTTCTTATAAAAATATCTAAATTAATATTAAAAAGTTTAATTAGTTTAGATTTTACCAACAAATTTTCAAATTTAGGAATAATTTTAAATTTTTTAACAAAAAAACTATAAGTATATATCAGAAATATTATCAGCGTAATATAACTTGAAATAAGTGTTCCTAAAGCAACGCCAAATACTTTTAAGTCAAAAGTCAGAACTAATAAAGAACTGAAAACAATATTTAGACCCGATAAAATTATTATTAAAAGACTCGATATTTTAGTTTTTTGAATTCCTAAATAAAAACCTACTAAAACATAAATAATTAATTCAGCAGGAACAGAAAAAACTCTAACATTCAAATATGTATTTACTAAAACTTCTGTTTCATCACTGGGAGAAAAAAAATATTTTATCGCAATTTTTAAAGATGGTAAAAAAATAAGTATTATAAATGCAACTATCAAGGCAATTATCAAATTTCTTAGTATTGTTTTAATTATTTCTCTATAATCACTTCTTCCATAAGCTTGTGATACAATTCCAACAGTTCCCATTCGTAAAAATCCAAAACTCCAAATTATCATTGTCATTACTGAAGTTGCTATACTAGTTGCAGCTAAGTACTTTGTTTCACCCAGATTTCCCATTAAACCTGTATCTACCATTCCTACTAAAGGAATAGCTATGTTTGAAAAAAAAACCGGTATGGACAACAAAATTATTTGTTTTTTTGAAAATTTTGATGAGCTTTTAAACAATTCCATTTTATTCTTTAATATATCCTAAGAACCTTATATACATTGATTCTCGAATGTTAGAGCAAGTAATTATTTCAGTACAAATCATTCTAATAGACATAGTTATGGCCGCAGATAACGCGATCATAATAGGTTTAATCGCTGCAGGATTTGCAACAGATAATAGAAGAAAGATTATAGCATGGGGTGTTGCAGCGGCATTCTTATTCAGAATTGTTTTTGCATCCGGAGCTAATTATTTATTTGAATTTGCTTGGATTAAAATCCTAGGAGGAGTTTTACTTTTATGGGTTATAAATAATTTAAGACAAGACTTTTTTGGTAAAAATAAGATTAAAACCCCACAAGTAAAATCAGCTGAAACTAAAAGTTTTGGTATGGGAGTTTATCAAGTTTTAATCGCAGATCTTACGTTAAGTTTTGATAACACTATTGCAGTTGTAGCGGCTTCAAAAGGAAATTTTCATTTAATGGTTATAGGATTATTATTATCAGTGTTTTTGATAGCTACTCTTGCAAGTTATTTTGCAGAATATATCAAAAAACATATGTGGCTTGGATATTTGGGATTGTTTGTAATTTTAGTGATTTCAATACAGTTAATAATTGGTGGGCTCGTAAGTTATGAAGTTCTATCGATTAACGAAAAATATAAATTTTTATTCTTGTAATGGTAGATTTTTGTATTTTAGGGTCAGGTGTTTCTGGCTCTACAATAGCTCACCTTCTTTCAAAAAAGTATTCAGTACACATTCTTGATAAAGCTAGAGGTCCGGGCGGACGTGCATCAAATAAAAGGTTTAAACAAAATTTAAGCTTTGACCACGGAGTTCAATATATATCTCCAAAATCAAAGGAATTTAGAAATCTTATAAAAATTCTTTGTAAAAAAAAACACGCTAAAATTTGGAGCGGAAATCACTTAGATTTTACATTCGAAAAAAAAGACAAATCTGAAAAATTTATTGGCACGCAAGGAAATAATTTTATTTCCAAGTATTATATAAAAAAAATTAAAAAAAGTTTTCAATCTCCAGTCAAATCAATTTTTAAAAATAAATACTTTTGGGAAATAAAACTGAATAATAATGAAAATATCCAAGCTAAATCTATAATTTTAACTTGTCCTTTTCCACAATTGAAAAAAATTGCAGGAAAATATCTTGAAAAAAAAATATCAAATTTAAAGATTGATATGGTACCTAATATTACAACAATGCTGGCTTTTAAAAATCAAAAAACTGTACCGGTTAGTAGTATAAAATTTAATGATGACATTTTAACATGGGCTGCCTACGAAAATAGTAAGAATAGATTTAATTCCTCAAATTCACTTTGGACATTACAATCATCAATTAAATGGGCAAGGAAAAATATAAATAATTATAAAGGAAATAAAAAAGTTGAAAATACTTTGATTTCAAAATTTCTGAACTTTACCGGATACAAAAAAAATAAGATTATTTTTAAAAAAACACATGGATGGAAATATTCTTATAATTTACATGGATCACCTTTTAAAAGTTATTGGAATAAAAAGTTAAGGTTAGGATTGTGTGCTGATTGGTTTATTGGTCCTAAGGTTGAAAATGCCTGGTTAAGTGCTAATGACTTAGCAAAGAAAATCAAATAATTAAAAAATACCTTTAACCTTTTTATTTTTTTTTCTCATTTTAGGTAAAATTTCAACATTAAGTCCTTTTAAGTCTTTAGGTTTTAATTTTCTTAAATTTTGGACACATCTTAGAAATCTTTGTGACTCTTTTTTTGAAATAATATTATCAGTAAGTATTTTAAATTTATTTATATATTCTTTTCTACCGAATGGTCTTTTCCCAGCTGGGTGAGCGTCTGCTACATTGATTTCTTCTGAAATTGTGGCACCATTTTTCATTTTTACGACAACTTTTCCACCAAAACATTTCTTTTTAGGATCTCTGTTATGATATTTTTTTGTCCATTTCTTATTCTCTTTAGTTACTATTTTTCGCCAAAGTTGAACGGTGCTTTTACGTCTAGCTCTTTGAGGTGTGTAAGATTTTACATGGTGCCAGGCTCCATCCTCTAAAGCTACCGCAAAAATATACATAATAGAGTGATCTAAGGTTTCTCTACTTGCATAAGGATCCATTTTTTGAGGATCATTAGCACCGGTTCCTATTACGTAATGTGTATGGTGACTAGTTTCGATTGTAATTTTTTTTATATTATTCAAATTTTTAATTTTCTTATTTAAACTTCTCGCTAAATCAATTAACGCCTGCGATTGGTACTCAGCAGAATGCTCTTTGGTATAAGTTTCTAATATTGCTTTTTTGGGCTCATTGACTCTAGGTAAAGGCACAATATATTTTTTGCCAGGACCTGATAAAACATAGGCTATAACACTATCCTCGCCTTCATAAATCGGACTTGGAGCTCCCTCACCTCTCATACATCTATCAACTGCTTCGACCGCTAATTTTCCAGCATGTGCAGGTGCAAAAGCTTTCCAGCTAGAAATTTCTCCTTTTCTTGATTGTCTGGTTGAGATTGTAGTGTGTAATGCTTGTTGAACTGATTGAAAGATCGTATCTGTATTTAATTTTAATAAACTTCCTAGGCCTGCTGCAACACTAGGTCCTAAATGTGCTATATGATCTATTTTATGTTCATGTAAACAAATCCCTTTAACTAAATTAACTTGAACTTCATATCCAGTTAAAATTCCTCTTATAAGATCCATTCCATTGCATCCTTTTTGTTGAGCCACTGCTAAAATTGCAGGTATATTATCTCCCGGATGGCTGTAATCTGCTGCTAAAAAAGTATCATGATAATCAAGTTCTCTTACTGCAGTACCATTTGCCCAAGCAGCCCACTCACAATCTACTTTTACTTTAGGATTTAATCCAAAAACGTTTGCTCCATTCTTTCTAGGATGTGCTAAAGCCATCTGTCTTGCAGAAACAACGGGCTTCCTATTATAAGACGCTATTGCTACCGACGCATTATCAATAATTCTATTGATAACCATCTCGATTGCTTCTTTATTTAATTTTGCTTTATCTGATGAGATTTCTGCAATCTTCCATGCTAGTTGTTCTCTCTTTTTTAAATTCGCTTTAGATGGGTGAACTTTTACTGTTATATTTCTCATTAATTGAGCATGTTACGTAAAACATACTGAAGAATTCCTCCGTTTTTGTAATATTCTATTTCATTTTCAGTATCTATTCTACTCAAAGCTTGAATCTTCTTAATTGTTCCATCTTTATATTTTATTTCACAAGATACCTCTGCTCTTGGTTTAATTCCTTTTTCAATATCAACTATTGTAATGAGTTCAGCTCCTGTTATTTTTAATTTTTTTCTATCAAAACCTTCTTGAAATTGTAGTGGCAAAACACCCATACCTACTAAATTTGATCTATGAATTCTTTCAAAACTTTCAGCTAAAACAGCTTTAATACCTAACAGTTTTGTTCCTTTTGCTGCCCAGTCTCTAGAGGAGCCTGTTCCATATTCTTTACCAGCAATGACAACTAGATCGTTTTTTCTTTTTTTATATTCCATTGCGGCTTCATAAACACTCATAACCTTGCCATCAGGTTGTAAAGTAGTAAATCCACCCTCTGTTCCAGGCGCCATTTCATTTCTAATTTTAATATTCCCAAATGTTCCTCTCATCATTACTTCATGATTTCCTCTTCTCGATCCATAAGAGTTAAAGTCTTTTTGTTGAATTTGATGCTCCATAAAATAATTTCCTGTGGGACTGTCTTTCTTAATGCTTCCTGCTGGTGAAATGTGGTCCGTAGTTACTGTGTCTCCTAATAACAAAAGTATCCTAGCATCATTGATTGCTTTAAAACCCTCAGGTTTATCAGGAAGATTATCGAAAAAAGGTGGCCTTTTTACATATGTTGAGTTTTGTTCCCAATTATAAATATCACTGTCAACTGTGTTTATTTCTCTCCATTCTTTCGGACCTTCTGAAACATTAGAATATCTTTTTTTGAACATGTCTGCATTTAAAGAGGTAAGCATAATATCTTCAATTTCTTTATTACTTGGCCAGATATCTTTTAAAAAAATATCTTTTCCATCTTTATCTTTGCCTAGAGAAGATTTGTATAAATCAAAATTCATATTACCAGCTAAAGCGTAAGCAACGACTAAAGGAGGTGACGCTAAATAATTTGCTTTTACATCAGGATTGATTCTACCTTCAAAGTTTCTGTTTCCAGATAAAACTGAAACTGCATATAAATCTTTTTTGTTAATTGCATTAGATATATTTTCATTTAGTGGTCCTGAATTTCCAATACATGTAGTACAGCCATATCCAACAAGATTAAAACCTAATTCATCTAAATATTTGTTTAAGCCAGCTTTTTCTAGATAGTCAGTAACAACTTGAGACCCTGGTGCTAAAGAAGTTTTGACCCACGGTTTTACTTTTAATCCCTTCTCATGAGCTTTTTTAGCAAGTAGTCCAGCTCCGATTAAAACGCTTGGATTTGATGTATTAGTACACGAAGTGATTGCTGCAATAACAATATCTCCATCTTTTAATTTAAAATCTGCTCCTGTAACATCAGATTCAACAATTGTAGATCTTTTAGTGTTTTCATTATAAACTTTAGCGAAGGAACTTGCTGCCTCGGTTAGTAAAACTTTATCTTGAGGTCGTTTAGGTCCAGAGATACTTGTCACGACGGTACTTACATCTAGAGAGACTGTATCAGTAAATTCCACATCATTGCTCGCCCATAGGCCCTGCTCTTTAGAATATTTTTCTACCAAAGCAATAGTAGCATCGTCTCTTCCAGATAATTTTAAATATTTTAATGACTCATCATCAACAGGAAAGAAACCACATGTTGCTCCATATTCGGGCGCCATGTTTGCAATAGTTGCTCTATCAGCTAAAGTTAAGTTTTTAAGTCCTTCCCCATAAAATTCTACAAATTTTCCTACAACACCTTTTTTTCTTAACATTTCCACAATTGTTAAGACTAAATCAGTTGCGGTTGTTCCCTCTTTAAGTTTACCTTTTATTTCAACTCCAACAACTTCTGGAATTAACATTGAAATTGGTTGTCCTAACATAGCAGCTTCAGCTTCAATACCACCAACTCCCCAGCCTAATACTGATAAACCGTTAACCATTGTTGTGTGGCTGTCTGTTCCAACTAAAGTATCTGGGTAAGCGTAAAGATCGTTCCCGCTTTTAGATGACCAGACAACTTTGGATAAATATTCTAAGTTTACTTGATGGCAAATACCTGTTCCTGGTGGCACAACTCTAAAATTATCAAAAGCTTTTTGTCCCCATTTTAAAAAAGAGTATCGTTCCCCGTTTCTAGAAAATTCCTTTTCTACATTTTTGTCAAATGATTTTCCTGAAGCATATTCATCAACCATTACAGAGTGATCAATTACTAAGTCTACAGTTGATAAGGGGTTTATTTTTTCTGGATCTTTATTTTTATCTTTTACAGCATCTCTCATAGCAGCTAAATCCGCTACCGCTGGAATTCCTGTATAGTCCTGCATTAAAACTCTTGCTGGTCTGTAAGCTATTTCAGTATTAGATTTTTTATTTTTTAACCATTCTTTGATTGCTAAAATCTGTTTTTTATCGACAGTTAAATCATCTTCACATCTTAGTAAATTTTCTAATAAAACTTTAAGAGATTTTGGTAGTTTTGAAATTCCGTTTAAACCATGCTTTTCAGCTTTTTTTAAATTGAAGATTTTATAATTTTTACCAGATGATGAAATATTATCCAATGAATTAAAGGAATTTTTACTATTAAATTTCATGCGCTATACATAGAACAAAATCACACAAACTATAAGTAAAAAAGACATTGTATAATTAAAATTCTTAATAAATTTATCACTTGTGGCGAATTTTCTCATGTATTTACCCATTAAACACCATGCAGTTTGGCTTCCAACAGCCATTAAAAACCAAACAAATGTTAAAACAATCGAGTCTCTTAAGTAATTGTTTTGTGTATCAATAAATAATGAAATTGAGGTTAGTCCAACTATAATGCTTTTAGGATTTACAAATTGAAACCAAAAAGTATTTAAAAAAGTTACTGGTTTTGGATCAATTTTTTGATTTTTATTTTTCCCTGCAAACGATAATTTATATGCCATATAAAATAGGTAAATTGATCCTAATATTTTAATTGTAGTTTGAATAAATCCATACTTTTGAAAAATTGTAACGGATGTTAATTGCAAAAGTATAATTAAAAGTGTCCATCCAATAATAACCCCTAGCATTGTAGGAATGGCTTTCCTAAAACCAAAATTGAAAGCTGTGTAAGATGTCATAATATTATTTGGTCCAGGAGAAAACGAGGTTGCGATACCAAATAAAATTAGTGGAAAAAGTTGCATTAAAATTTAATGAGGTGCTCTAAACTTACTATGACAAGCCGAGCAATTACTCCACATTAGTTCTTTCTGCACTGCTCTTAGATCTTCAGCAGTCTCAATAGCTTTGGCAAGTTTGATCATATCATCTGATGCTTTTTTCATCAAAGCATTGAATTCATCTTTATTTTCCCAAATGCTCGGTAGTGCTCCTGTTTTAAACCCCTCTTTTGTATTTTCAGGAAAATAATCTAATAATTTTATATAATTATCTGAAATTTTTTTCATTAAAGGTTTAGCCTCTTCGATTCTTTTAGATTTCAGTAATATGGATATTTTTTTAGCGTTTTGATAGTTTTCGCTAAACATTGCTTTTCTACCTTTAATAATTTCTTCCACAGTTTGAGCATTAGCAGAAAAAGAAAGGCTTAAAGAAAGGCTTAAAGAAAAAAAAATAATAAGTGATTTTATTATATTTATTTTTTGTATCATAAAATTTATATTGTCATGAATACTGAAGATTTCCCATCTTTAAGTTGATAAATAACATAGGGCTCATCTTTATTTCCTGGCATTCCTGGTGTGCCGATAGGCATTCCAGGTAAAGCTATACCATCAATATCTGGTTGCTCTTTTAATAATTTATTTACTGCTTCAAACGGGACATGTCCTTCAATAAAGTATTTACCCATAATTGTAGTATGACAAGACTGCATTTCTACTGGGATATTATATTTTTGTTTTATTGTATGAAGGCTTCTCATATCTGTTTGTTTTACTTTGAATTTTTCTTCTTCTAAAAATAAGACATACCCATAGCAACATCCACATGAGGGTGTCTTAAAGACTTCAACAATTTGTTTATTGTTAATATTGGCTAAAGCGTCTTTCTTATCTGTGACAAAATTAAAGATATAAAAGACAGAGAATAATACTACTGTAAAAATAATGAATTTAGATATGGTGCTTTTTAATAACATGTCTTTATAATTATTAATAATGAAAATTTTTAACAGTCAAAATGAATATGGCATATTGGCCAAATTGTTCCACTGGGTTACATTTATTGTTTTAATTGTTCAAGTTCCTTTTGGATTTTATTTAGTAGGGCTTGAATTTTCTGATGAAAGAATTGAACTTGAAAATATACATATCCTAGTTGGAATAACCGTTTTTTATCTTACTTTATTTAGACTAATTTGGAAATTTTTTAACCCAAGTCCATCTGAAACTAGAAGTTTTTTTAAAGGCCAAGTCTTTATTGGAAAGGCTAATCATTTCTTACTTTATTTAAGTATTTTTACTATAACTATTTCTGGAATTCTTAAGAAACTTTATATGGGAGAAACACTTAATTTTTTATTTTTTAAATATGGATTTGAGGAAGATAATTTTGTTTTAGCTGATGCTTATTACCAAGTTCACATTTACGCTAATTACTTATTATTATTGCTCGTAAGTCTGCATATACTTGCAGTGATTGTTCATCATTTTATTTTTAAGGATAAAATCTTAAACAAAATTACTTAGTGGCAAGCTTCGTTAAATTTTTTTAATCTCCAATAATTATATGGCCAAGGCGTAACGAAACCAACAGCTAACATTATTGGAACAACCCACCAGGTTAGAATAGCTCCTCCTGTAAGGAAATAGTCAGTAGCATTCATGGCAATTTCCATGCTTACCATTGAGATTAAGCTCATGCCTATCGCAGTTTTAAAAGCTAGCTTAAAAGAAAAGTTCTGTTTTAATAAAATAATTGTCTCTAAAATTATACTTGTAATTATACCATTAATTATAGCCAAAATCATTATCCCCAAAACAGGAAAAGGAATTTTAGTTAATTGAAAAAATAAAATTGTTCCAAAATCTCCAATAGCACAACCTAATAAACACCAGAAAGTATTTTTGGCACTTTTTGACCAAGTGTGATTGCATGTCCAACTAAAAGTCTCTGAACTCATAATAAATTTTGTTAATTTATCTGCTTACTCGCTTATTAACATTTTCAAGAGATTTTACAAAACTTTTATAAAATTTTGATCTTCTTAATTCCTTTAAAACCTGCATATTTAAACCTTTTGGGGTTTGAGAGTCTGCGACAAGTTTCTTAAATCCTTGAGCATGTTTTTTTACAGCATCTTGGCTTAAAGATAAAAATAATTCAGAAATATATTTATCCGCCATTTTTTTATTGATACCTTTTTTAACTAACCAACTAGAGCTTATATTGAGAATTTCATAATATGCGGCCATTAAAGAGGCCGTTGACCAAAATTTATAACTCAGTTTCTCATTTCTTATCTCAATCACTTCCCCTAAATACTTAAAAAAATTTTTTACACTTTTATTAGGCGGACAAATAACGATTGGCCCTTTATTTATTTCAATAGGTGGTAATGGGGTAGCCCTAACAATATTATTATTACGAGTTAATTTTCTTAATTTATCTAATTTTATAGTTGAAATTAAGCTAATAATTTTTTTGTTTTTTGGAAATTTTAATTTTGATAAGATAATATTGCCAACATTTGGAGTAACTCCTAATATAATAGTTGAGGATTTATTGATAATTTCTTGGTTATTGCTAATCCTTTTTACTTGCCTATATTTTTTTTCTAACTTTTTAGCTATGCTTCTGTTTCTTGAGGAGATATAAATTCTTTTAACTTTTAATTTTGAGTTGAAAATACCGTAAATGATAGATGACGATATTTTACCAGTGCCTATAAATCCAAGAATCATTAACTATGAAGAATAACCAAGCAATCCCTTTTAATAAAGAAAATTTTAATCAAATATTCTCATTTGCTTTTGTATTAATGATTATAATTTCTATACCTAGTGCGCTAATTGCGGATTATTTTAAAATACCTTTAGCATGGTTTTTAGGCCCAATGTTGGCTACCTCTATAGCATCTTTGTTAGGTATAAAAATCAGAACTCCGAAATTAGTCCTATCGTCAATCTTAATATTATTGGGCCTCTACATTGGTAATTATATTGACAAGGAACTTTTTTCTAAAATTCATGAATGGTTTTTTACGTCATTAATAATGTTTTTTTACATAATTGTAAGTATTTTTATAGTTTCAAAATATTTGCAAAAGTTTTCAGGTTATGAGAAAAAAACTTCAATTTTTTCTGCTGCCCCAGGCGCTCTGGGTCCATTAATGATACTTGCTGAGGACGAGAAAAAAACTGATTTAAGTCATGTAGCAACCTCACATCTAATAAGATTGATAATAATAATCACTGTATTTCCGTTCTTGGTCCAAGGTTTTTATGAGGTAGACTCGATTAAGATTAATTATGAAACAACAAATAATCAAAACATTTCAGATTTATTTTTACTAATCTTTGTTTCTATTTTATTGATATTTTTATTCGATAAATTAAGAGTGCCTGCTGCGCTATTATCTGGAACTTTAATAGCAAGTGGGGTTCTGCAGATCGCAGATATCGCATACTATCAACTGCCAGCAAATATAATAGACTATTGTTTATTAATTCTTGGGGCGTCGGTAGGTTGTAGATTTGCTGATAAGACTTTTAATGAAATAGCTAAAAATTCATTCCATAGCTTTGTTGCCACACTATTACTTGTGGTCTTAGGTATTGTTGCGGCAATCTTAGCTGGCTTAATAATTGACAAAAATTTTTTTACTTTACTTCTCTCATACTGCCCCGGAGGAATTTATGAGGTTGCAGTTATTGCTATTTTCTTTGACTTGGATCCAGAGTTTGTCTCTTTTCATCATATAATCAGACTATTAATGATACTGTTTTTAGTTCCTATAATATTGAGATTTATGAAAAAAACCTGATTTAAACAATCATATTTTGACTTTAAATTAAGTTCATCTTAAATTTAAGAATGAACAACGCATTGGATTTAATTGGTAGAGTTTTAATTTCTAGCCTTTTTCTTGTATCTGCTTACAATAAAATTTTTAGTCTAGGTGGATCAATGGATTGGATGGAGGGATTTGGAGTTCCAGGTTTTTTAATTTATCCCGCAATTGCGTTAGAAATAATTTTACCTATATTTGTTATAGTTGGATATAGGGCTAGAGTTTCGGCTGGTTTACTTGCGATTTTTTGTTTAGCAACAGCTTTTATATTTCATTTAGATTTTTCAAATCAGTTGCAAATTATTTCCTTTTTAAAAAATATTGGATTAGCTGGCGGATTTTTATTTATAGTTGTTAATGGAACAAAAGACTGGTCAGTGGATAAAGAAAAAAAATATGTAAGGTTATAAAAAAAAACCCGCGTTGAAACGCGGGTTTTTTAATTTTCAATAAATATTTTTAATTAAAATTTATATCCAATTGAGAACTTAGCAGCAATATCTTCTAGTTCAGCTTCAACTTTATTAGCTGGAGAAGAGTTTGAGTCTGCTGTGTAGTCTTCAAAGTCTGTGTAAGTAACTTCAGCTTTGTAGTACATGTTATCACCATATGGTAAGTCACCTTTTGTACCTAACCCAACTGTAAAACCGTAGACATCTTTGTCAGGGTAAGTTGAACCTGAATTTAATGATTCTAAAGTTACAATTGTAGCATGTTGTATTCCAACTTTACCATACATGTTGTATCCTGAAACTTCCCCAAAAGGAATGTCAGCGTAAATTTGAATTACATTGTCTAACTCTGCTTCTGCTTTGTAAGTACCAGTATCACCTTCACTGTTTGTATCGGATCTAGATTTGCTTCCCATCTCTCTTGTTGGGATATAAGATATTCCTATTGCAGCGCCATTATCTAAAATAGCTTCTGCAAAAATTTCTGGAACAACAACTGCTTCGTCGTGACTGCCAGAATTTTTCTCTGAACTTTGTCTAGTTGTTTCAGTACCAGATGCATCCAACATGTGATATGCTCCTGTAATACCAATACCTACGGTTTCAGCTTTTACTGATTGGATTATAAAAAATGATAAAGATAAAAATATCGCGATTATTTTTTTCATTTCAATTCCTTATTAATATTAATAATATTGAGTCTTCTTAACGAAATTGTTACCTGTCGTCAATTTCCATCAAAAGTAGAAATAATGATAAAGCCAATAAAATCGGGGTTTTTTGTGTTGTATTTTGACAACAGCCTTTAGTTTTTTCGAAAAAAACCCTTATAAATTTGCCATCCTACAATAGTGAAAATAATGAACATTATTACTATTGTTAGGGGCCTATCCCACAAAAATGACCATGATCCATCACTGATTAATAATGATCTACGTAAATTCTCTTCCATTAGTCCGCCTAAAACAAATGCAAGTATTAAAGGAGGCATTGGAAAGTCGTAAAGCCTCAAAATTGTTGCAAAAACTGCAATGCCTATCATTAAGTAAATATCAAAATTATTAAATGACATTAAATAAATCCCTGTCACGGAAAAGAAAAGTATCAATGGAATTAAAAAAGTTCGTGGAGTAGCTAAAACCCGAGCTATGTAAGGGATTAAAGGAAGATTTAGAATTAAAAGAATAACCATACCTATATACATTGACATAATAACTGACCAAAAAATTTCAGGATTAGTTTGATACAATCTAGGCCCAGGTTGAATTCCAAAACCTAATAATGCTCCTAACATGACCGCAGTCGTTCCACTACCGGGTATACCCAATGTGAGTAAGGGAACAAAAGATCCAGAACATGCAGCATTGTTAGCTGTTTCAGGTGCTGCTAATCCGTTGACACTACCCTTACCAAATTTTTGTTTTTCCTCATCATTCACAAAGTTTCTTTCCATCCCGTAAGCTAAAAATGAGGCTATTGTAGAACCGGCGCCTGGTAATACGCCTATAATAAATCCTAAAACTGAAGATCTTGGGATTGTTGTAATCATTTTTTTTGTTTCTATTTTATCTAATTTTATTGAACCTAACTGCGATAGAGAAATTTGTTTAGCTACTCTTGTAGGATCGTTTGCTTTAAATATAATTGTTAGTGCTTCACTCATAGCAAAAGTCGCCATAACGACTAAAACAAAGCTAATTCCATCAGATAAGTTCATATTTTGAAAAGTAAATCTAGGTATATCTGAAAGTGTATCTTGACCAACACTTGCCAGCATTAATCCTAAAACTACCATCATCATTGCTTTTAAAAAATGGCCCTTAGCCGAAAAAGCCGATACAGCAGTCAAACCTAAAATCATCAAACCAAAATAATCAGGAGACCTAAAAGCTAAACTTACTTTCGATAGGCTTGGCGCAGCTATTAATAAGAAAATCGCTGCAATAGTTCCACCTGCAAAGGAACTATAGGCAGCTATTGCAAGTGCTTTGCCTGCCTTACCTTGTTGAGCCATAGGATATCCATCGAAAGATGTAGCAACAGTTCTGGGTATTCCAGGTGCATTTATTAAAATTGAGGACGTAGAGCCCCCAAAAACTGCTCCATAATAAACTCCCGCCATTAAAATTAATCCAGTAGATGGTTCGAACCCGTAAGTAATTGGAATCATCAATGCGATTGCTGTCATCGGACCTAAACCAGGCAACATTCCAATAATGGTTCCTGCAAAACAGCCAATCATAACCATCATTAAATTTTTTAGTGATAACGCTGTTTCAAGTCCAATGAGTATACCTTCGATCATCCCATTATTCCTATATATTGTAAAAATGGATCACGAAGATAAATATTTAATAATCCATGTAGAAGATACATAAATATCGCTACAAAAGGAAAAGATAAAATAAATATCCAAGTCCATTTTCTTTCTCCAAGAATAATGTAAGATAAAACTAAAAAAATTGAGGTCGAAAGAAAATATCCTACTCTTAAAATAGTTAGTCCATATAAAATCATAAGAATTACTAATGAGATTGTTTTTTTATAATCTAAAACTGATAAATCTACATTTGAGGGTTTTGTCTCTGGTAAGATAATATAAAGAGCCGAAAATAATAAACCCGCGTAACCTAAATAAATTGGAAACGTTTTTGCATTGAAAGCTGCGTTTTCATCGAAAGTAAATACTTGAATTTGATGGGCTGTATAAAGATAAAAACCTGAAAAAATAAAAAAGAGCAGTGATATAATCTTTGAAGGACTTATATTCACTGCTCTTGCTCTTTATAACTATTTAATTACGCCTAAATTTTTTAACAATCCAGTCATTTCAACTGTTTGTTTTTCTAAAAATTTAACGAATTTTTTATCTGGGTTATAAATATTTACCCATGCATTTCTTTTTCTTACTGCTTTCCACTCAGGTGTTTTTTGTACGTCACCTAACATTTTAGCAATTTTCTTTCTTTCGCCATCACTCATACCTGGAGGGCCAAAAAAACCTCTCCAATTTACAAATATCGCGTTAGTGCCTTGCTCTTTTAGAGTTGGAACATCTGGTGCATCAGCAACTCTTTTAGGCGCCGTAATACCAAGAATTTTTACTTGGTCTCTTGCACCCATAACTTCTCCCAAACCAGTTGAAAGAATTTGAGTTTCACCTGATAAAAGTCCTGCTAAAGCTTTACTACCTGCATCATAAGGAATGTAAACAACATCATTTGGATTAGCGCCAGCTTCTTTGAAAGCTAAAGCACCAATTAAATGGTCCATACTTCCCCTAACAGACCCGCCCGCCATTTTAACTGATTTAGGATCTGCTTTATATGCAGCAACTACATCTTTCCAAGAATTGTACGGTGAGTTTTTAGCTGCAACAATTGCACCGTAATCACCTATCACACCAGCTATTGGCACAACATCTTTATAAGATGTAACTTTAGCTGCGTTCTTCTTGCTTACATAACCAGAGTGTCTAGTTATTGATCTAAGAACTAATGGAGTTGATTGAACTAAAATTGTATCTGAAGGTTTAGTATTTATCATGTACGATAAAGCTTTTCCTCCACCACCACCTGACATATTTTCAAATGATGCACTATTTAAAAAACCAGCTTTAGTTAAAGCTTCACCAGTTCCTCTAGCAGTTCCATCCCAACCACCACCAGCACCACCACCAATTACAAAGTGTAATTTGTCAGCTGCGAAAGAAGTATTTGAAACTGAAGTTAAAAGAACAGTTGCGAAAACTAGGCTGATAAGTTTTTTGAACTTATTGAACATTATTTCCCCCTGTGTTTATTAATTGTACTTATTAAAATAAATATCTAATCTAGAGTCAACTAGGTATTAATGAAAAAAAGTTCCTCTAATTCTAAGTAATTCTCTGGATAACCCAGAATGCTCTTTAAAAGCTTTTCTACCATGCAACCAAAAATAGTTATTAGAGAAAATTGTAGATCCAACAGCCAAGGGAAAGCTTATTTTATTTTTACTTTGTTCTAAAGCGTCTGATAGTTTTTGTAAAAACAAACCCTGTTTCATATTTTTTGGTTCAGGAAATTGGTCAATATAAGAGATGATTGGTTTGCCATTTTTATCTTTTGAAAATACAGGATGTTTAACTTTATAATCAACATTTTTACTTTTAGGGGATCCCCATATAAAATCTTCTTGACCTACAGGATCATTACTTAAATCTTCCAAATGTTCCCAATCATCTAAATGCAAAATTACACTTTCTCCTCCACCTACATTCTGTTCTTCCATTTTTGTCATTATAATCCAATCAGTTTTCTCTTTTACATATGTTCCATCCGTATGAAGATCTAAATTTGTGTAGGCTTTTCTTAAATAAGAGTCGCTGCTGTCTTGGTGTTTTACATGAAACCTTGCGTAATATTTTCCAGTCATTGAGTCGAAATTTGGGTTACCTACCAAATAGGCAAGACCTGTTGAAAGCTTAACTAAAAAATCTTTATCAAATTTTTTATTTGTTATATCGGGTTCAACAATTGCTGTGCCTGTATTACGGTCATTAAGAATATCATTTAGTGTTTTGCTTAACTTATTTTGAAATACTTCATCTAAGCTTTTGGCTATGCTAAATCTCGAAAATGGTTTGTATTCTAAAGATAAAATTGAATGTTTTTTAAAAGGGAAAATTAACCTATCAAGATCACTTTCGTTTAATTTAATTACACGAACTCTATTAGAATTATTATGATTTGATAATGAAAAACTCATCTACTCAATAGTACCCATAATCCACAAAACAATTAAAATTGCTAGTATTGGTTCCATTTGTAATTTTACCATAAATCAGATGTTAGTCAAAAAGCTTAGTAAAATTGCAGAAGTAATTGTGGGAATTACTAAGTTTTTTTTAGATATTATAAATATCGCAATGCAAGTAAAGAATACTATTAGTCTCATTATAAGTTCTGAGTCTGCTAAAACTCCTGCAGGAAACATTATCATTCTTCCAAGTAAAGCTGCTAAAGTCGAATAGGCGACACAGTTAAACCATTTAAATATTTTTGAATTTACGCTTACTTTTTCTGAAGTTAATGCTCCCATAAATCTAGAAATATATGTTGCGATCGAAGTTGCTATAATAGCTAAAATTATAATTTGACTACTGGCCATTTTTTTCTCCAAATAAAAAAGCTACTGATCCAGCAATTAATCCAGCAAATAATAATGACCACTCAGTAGAAAATAAATAAATAACTGGTCCTAAAGTCGTACCTAAAATAACTGAAATAGATACAGCTAAGTTTTTCATAGCTCCTATCATCATACAAAAAAAATAGATTGGATTTACAATTGCTAACCCAATTAACATTTCTTTATTTAAAAGATCTGCTGCTAAATACCCAATAATTGTCATAAGAACAGCTGTTAACCAAGTTCCAGTACCAATACCTATCCAAAAATCTATTCGATATTTGGCGTTTATATTTTTGTAGGTGTCTTTAGCAATTAACCATGATGAGACTGCAAGAAAGTGACAAGACAAATAATATTTCCACTTAGGTTGTGATTTATGCTCAAGTAAAGGGAATAAAGAAACTGTCATTGGATAAAGTCTAAAGTTAACTAACCAAACTGCTAAAAAAATATTTACAATAGAAGCGCCTAATAATAACGACTCCGCCATTACTAATTGTCCAGGTAACGCGTATGTAAAAAAACTTGAAGCTGCACTTTGTTGAATGTTAAATCCAGCATCTTTAAGTAAAGCTCCTAAAGCAACAAAACACGCCGCTAAGGGTAACGCCGGACTTCTTGCACCTTTTAAAGATTTTAAACCTGTAAAGAAAGCTTGCGAGTTAATCATCCACCAAGGAATAATCTTCCTACGTCTGGATTTTTTAAAAGATCATCCCCTTTGCCTGCGATAGCTGTTTGGCCAGAAACTAAAACGTAACCTATATCTGCAAACTCTAACCCTTTTTTTGCGTTTTGCTCTACTAGTATTATTGTTTTCTTCTCTGCTTTTTGAAGATCTTCTAAAATTTCAAAAACCATATTTATATATTTTGGTTCCAAACCAATTGATGGTTCATCTACTAATAAGACTGATGGCTTCATAACTAATGCTCTTGAAATTTCTAATAATCTTCTTTCACCACCTGATAAAACTTTTGCAGGTTGATTTCTTCTATTTCTTAATCTTTCATATTTTTGAAAAATTCTCTCAGCTTCCTCATAAGCTTCGTCCTGTTTATCTTTAATGTATCCACCCATTAAAAGATTTTCCTCAACTGTCATATCAGGAAATACTGAGTTATCTTGTAAGATATAAGCTATGCCCACTTTACTAAGTTTCTGAGCAGGAGTTAATGTTGTAATTTCATTTCCTTCTAATTCAATTTTCCCATCAAAAATATTTGTAAATCCATATATGGAGTGAAGTATTGTAGATTTTCCTGCTCCGTTAGGCCCTATTAAACATAACGATTGAGCCTTACTAACTGTTAAATCAAAATTATGTAGTATCTCCATTTTTCCATAGCCAGCATTTAAACCTCTTATGGTTAGATGAACATCGTTAGGAGATAATTTATTTAAATCTTCTAAACCGGGTGCTTTACCTAAAACATCGTATTGATTTACCATTACTGCGCTCCTAAATAAGCATCAACAACTCGCTTATCATTTTTAATTTGATCTGGAGAACCCTCTGCTAGCATTTTACCGTGGGCTAAACAGAAAATTTTTTGTGCCAAACTCATAATTACTTTCATATTGTGCTCTATAACTAACAAAGTAATTCCGTAATCTTTATTTATTTTAATTAATCTATCGATAATTCCGTTAATTAAAGTTGGATTAATTCCAGCTGTAGGCTCGTCTAATAAAAGCATTTTAGGCTCATTCATCAAAGCCATTGCTAATTCTAGTAATTTTTGCTGTCCAAATGATAAATCGCCTGCTCTCAAATTTCTTTTTTGATAAAGACCTACAAAGTTTAAAATATTTTCTGCTTTTTCAGTAAGTTCAACAGGTACTTTTGCAAAAATAAATCCAGAGTCACTTGCTTTATGACTTATAAGCATGTTTTCTACACAATTAAGTTTTGAATAAATTCTTGTTTGTTGAAAGGTTCTTAACAAACCAAGTTTGGCGACTGCGGGCACAGGCATTTCTGAAACTTCTGTATTATCAAAAACAATTGATCCTTTATCAATCGGATGGGTTCCAACAATAGAATTAAATAAAGTAGTTTTACCTGAACCATTAGGTCCTATTAAACCAACGATAGATCCTTGCTCTACCGAAACAGAAATATCTACGTTAGCTTGAACACCACCAAAAGATTTACTTACATTTTTAACTTGTAAAATACTCATTTTAATTCCACCTGTGCTTTCCGATCTTTTTCATCTATCACTTCACCAAATCTTTCAGGGTATTTTTCTCGTAACCAACCCATTAACCCTTCTGGGAAATAAACTACGATTACAACAATCAAAACTCCTAGCGCAACATACTGCCAGCCTAAAATTAATGTCCAAAGACCTTCTTTGAAGAAATGGAATAAAGTTGCGCCAATCACTGGACCCCACAAAGTTCCTTTACCACCAAGTATTGCCATCAGAACCATGAAGACTCCCATCTCTCTTCCGTCAAAAGCAACATCAGTAGAGTCTATATACCCAATTAGTCCGCCCATAATTCCACCAGCAAGACCACAGAAGAATGCAGAACACATCCAACCAACAATTTTATATTTCATTGTTTGAATACCCATAGCTTCTGCTTTATCCTCATTGTCTCTTATCGCATTTAAAATTAATCGAAATCTAGAACCGTAAATGTATTTAACAAAAACAAATGTTCCGATTAATAATACAAAACTTAAAAAGTAGAAAAACTTCCCTCTTGCTTCAGCGTCAACGATTTCAGCAGGAAAAGGTGGTGTGGTAAAACCCTGACCAGCTCCGATAATTTCTATTCCTCCAGCAATTTCTCCTGCTGCTATACCTAAACCTAATGTACAAATAGCAAAGTAATGACCTCTCAAACCTAATATAGCGTAACCTATCGCTCCTGCTATAATAGTTGGAATAATAGCTGCAACCAATAATCCTACACCTATTCCTTGAAAATATTGCGCCGTAGTATGTACGAATGTTTTTTCCCCACCACTCTCTGTCCATTCTGCTAATGGAAAAAACATGCCAACCTGAACTGAGGCGGTTAAATACATTCCCAGACCATAGAAAAGAATATTTCCAAAGGTGTTATAACCCATCTCTCCGCCTTGTAAGTTCCAAGTCATGGCTAGAACGATCAAAACACAAAGATATGTAAGCTGAACTTTGAAAGCAGAAAATAAGTAAGGCGCGGCTAAACCTAAAATGATTAAGCCAGAGTATAAAATTAAATCTTTTTGTTTTACTTTTTCCATTTATTTCAGATATTCCCTTTTTCTCGAAAGTTTAAATCTTCTGTAAACTAATATTAAGACTAGTAATAAAAATACTGCTCCAATTCTAAATTCTGTCCCTAAAATATAATCAGCAAATTCTTCAAAAAGTCCTAACCCCATCCCTGAAACTGCTACTGCAGGTAAATTTCCAAGACCTGCAACAATAACTATCATGAAAGATCTTACTGTATATGGAAGGCCTACATAAGGGTGAAGTGTTAGAGTGATTGAAATTAAAGCACCCGCAATCCCACATAACGCAGCGTTAATTCCAAAAGTTGCAGCGTAAACTTTTTCTGTATCTACACCTAAAATTTTTGCAGCTCTTGCATTTTGTGCTGTAGCTCTTATAGCTCTTCCAAGTTTAGATTTCCTCATATAAATGACCAGAGCTATTGCATATAAAACACTAATAAAAGCTGAGAATATTTTTGAATTTGGTAGCGTTACTGAATTATCAAATAACATTGTTGTTCCGTATTCAGATTGTGCAACAACAACGTCAGCACCAAAAATAAAATTCATTAGCTGTTGGAATACAATGGCAATACCAAAAGTTGCTAAAATTGAAATAAATAAATCTCGGTCTACAACTTTATTAATCACAAGTTTGTAAAGTCCCCATCCCACAAAAAACATTATTATGGGAGAAATGATAACTCCCCAAGCAGGATGAATTCCCCAAAGATAGATAGTGTATGCAATATAACCTCCGAGAATTACTAGATCACCCTGTGCAATATTGATTATATTCATCACACCCCATTGAAGAGCCATGCCGTATGCGATCAATGCAAACAATATACCTAAAAGAATTCCATCCAGTGATGCCTGGACCATTAACATTGGAGCTTTAAAAATAAGAAAGTCCATAAAATTTTAAAACTTATAAAAGAAAAGCCCCTAGAAAACTAGGGGCTTTTCAAATTATTCAGAAGTTATTAGCTTCTTTCAGACCATTTCGGGATTGGATGATAGAACTTGTCAGAAGCCCATTTTGTAGGAGCTACTACTCTATTCTCACAATCATCGCCTTTACATCTTACTTGGAACAAGATCATTGGCTTGGCAACGTTTTGGCCACCAGGTCCAAATTTAATATTTCCATAGAAAGTTTGCATTTCTGTATCAACTAGCGCGTCTCTTACTGCATCTCTATCAAAAGAATTTGCTCTTTCGAACGCATCTTTAAATACTAACAATGCTGCAGAAGACTCTGCTGATTGATATGGCGGGTCATATCCAAATTCTTTTTGGAAGTCTTTAGCGTATTTCTTACCAGAGCCAAAGAATTTATCTTTGTAAGATAAATTTTTGTGCCACTGAGAAGCGCACAATGCGAATTCTGATTTCTTTCCATGTTGTTTAGAAAGTTTTGCAGCATCACAGTGTGTCATCGCTAACATAGGAACATCAACTTTCATTTCAGAAATTTGTCTGATTGCAGTTAATGCGCCTTTTGTGTGACCTGATACAACAAGTACATCTGGCTTAACAGCTTTTACTTTAGCCAATGTAGCTGCCATATCGTTTAGTTCTTTTGGTAGTTTGTCATCGATGATGATCTCAGATCCAGTTCTTTTCGCTGCATCTAAAATACCAAGTCTCACGTCTTGTGAGAAAGCATCTTGTTCAAATGCTTGAGCAATTTTTACTCCTTTACCACCGTTTTTTTCTACCGCTAAATCGATAGCTACTTCAAGGTACTGATTAGCTGGTGATAACACCGCGAACAAATATTTATATCCTTTAGTAAATAAAGATCTAGATGCACCATTTGCTTCAACCATAGGAATTTTATATTTCTCGGTTACTGGTGCAATGGCTTTCGTTAAACCTGAACTGTATGGTCCAAGCATGTAATGAACGCCATCTTGTTTAATTAGTCTTTCAGCTAACTGAGCGGCTCTTTTTGGGTTTGACTCATCATCATAGTAAATGATCTCAAACTTATATTTCTTACCTTGTACTTCTACTCCACCCATTTTGTTAATTCTCTCAACGGCCATGTTATAACCATTTTGAGTATGAACTCCGTTTGAAGAGTATTTACCTGTAAGAGATATTGCAGAACCTAACACAATGTACTCACCTTCTACTTTTGCAAAAGAAGAAGTGAAAGAAACAAGTGCTAAAGTTATTGCTGAAATAAATGTAACAAATAGTTTAGCTATTTTATTCATTATTTCCCTTCTTGTTAATTAATTAATTAATAATTAATTAAAACAAGAAATAGAGATTTTGACAACAGTAAGAAGTGATTAAAAATTCTGTGTCGCAGCAATGTAAACTGCTAAAATTAAAAGAACACACGCAGAAATTGTATTTAATAGCTTTGGTTTACTTCTTAACCACACTGAAATTTTTTCAGCTGCTAATCCATAAATCATTAGCGTTAAAAAATCTAAAACAACATATGTTATTAATAATATTAAAAACTGTGAAATGATATTTGATCCGAAATTAATAAAAGTAGGAAAAATTGTTCCAAAAAATAAAAGTGCTTTTGGGCTTAAACCTGCAACTAATAATCCATCTTTATAAAACGATAGTGGTGATTTTAAATTTTGATCTTTAGAATTAAAACTTTTTATTTTAGAATTAAAAGTGTCATAGGCTAAATAAACTATATAAAATATCCCAGCCCATTTTAAATAATATAGAACTTGTGGGTTATCACTTAAAAAAGAGCCAATTAAAAAAACTACTAAAATAGCTTGGATAGTATTTGCAGATATATCTCCTAAAGCAGTCCAAACAGATCTATTTAATCCATAGTTTAATGTGTGTGAAACTATTACAACTCTGGGCGGACCTGGAGAAATAAATAAAAATAAAATGATTTGTAAAAATATTATATAGTCTGTTGGAAACATTTAATTATTCACTATATATAAATTTATGAAGAAAAAAAGTTTTATCCCTCAAACAAGAGTTAAAAATCCCGAGCCAAAAGAAAAGGATGATAATTGGATTATTTGGGCGGCATGGGCGGATAGGATTACTTTTGAAGAGATAAAAGAAAAAACTGGAAAAAATGAGTCTCAAGTCATTAAAATAATGCGAAAAAATTTAAAACCAGGTTCGTTTCGTTTGTGGAGAAAAAGAGTGCATAATACTAGCATCAAACATAGGAAAAAGTTTCAATTACGAAGAAAAAAACTTAGAGAAAAAATTAAATTAACTGATATATATTAATTATGAAAAAAGTTACAATGTATACTGGCAATCCTTGCTCATTTTGTGCAGCTGCTAAAGCATTATTAAAAACAAAAAATGTTGAGATAGAGGAAATAGATATTTGGGCAGATCCAGCAAATGCTAAAGAAATGCTTCAAAGAACTAATGGTGTAAGAACTATTCCTCAAATTTTTATCGGCGATCATTACATTGGTGGTAATGATAAACTTCAGGAAGCCAATAGAAATGGCGAATTAGATAAAATAATAGATGGAAAATGAGGAGAAATTTTTTAAAATATTTAAGCTTAACAATTTTTTCCTTTTTTATTCTTCCTTTAAACTCACTATTTGCTAATACAAAAAAAATTATCAATAAAAACCTTACAAAAAAACAAAAAGAAATAATGTTTAACGAGGGTACTGAAAGACCTTTTTCTAGTGATTTACTTAGAGAAAGTAGAAAAGGTTTTTATCATTGCGCTAATTGTGGAAATAAACTTTTTGCTTCTACTAGTAAATTCGACAGTGGCACTGGTTGGCCATCATTTTCAGAGGCTTTACCTGGAGCATTTAAAACTAAGATAGATTATAAATTTGGAATGAAAAGAACAGAATATCATTGTGCTAAATGCGGCGCACATCATGGACATGTCTTTAACGATGGGCCAACTAAAAGTGGTAAAAGATTTTGTAGTAATGGTCTTTGTCTTATTTTTAGACCTGAATAAAAATCTTTTACTTAATAAAAAAATAGTGGAAAAAAATTAAAATTATTGTGAGACGTAATTTCTTAATTGATAAATCTTTTTATAATTTTTGAAACACCAATTAAAGAACCTGAGGCATGTTTGCCTTCAATTATATAAAGTTCACTTTTTAACCCTTTAGTGATTAACATTTCATGATAGTTTTTTGATAATACTGGAAATGCATTTGTGTCATCCCTCCCAACAATAATAATTGTATGAGAGTCTTTGGAGATTCCATTTATATTTCTATGAGGTGAAGTTTTCAGTTTAAAAACACTTTCTCCCTTCATTTTTCTCCAATTCTCAAAATTACAAGGGCAAGAAATTAATATTGTTTTATCAATTAAATTTGGGATACGGCTATTTATTGTAGCTAAAGAAAATGCGCCTCCAGAATGACCAATCATAATTAAACTATTAGCTCTGTAGTATTCTTTGAGATTTTGAGCTGCTTTTGCAACTAACTCTAATTTCTCCCATTTATAATTAGTTTTTGATTTTCTAGTTTCTTGGTAACTTCCATAAGATTTTCGCCCTGAGTCAAGAGTGTATCCTGGTCTTGCGAGAAAGAAAAAATTAGCATTTTCTGACAGCAATTCATTTCCTAATTTCCAATATCCCTTTTTTCCAGGAGGTTTTACGCCAGAAGATAAATCGCCATGTAAAAATATAATTAAGTTTTTTTTGTTTTGCTTTATATCACCAATGGATTGGAGTGCTATACACTTGTTTTTTTCAGCAGAAACAAAAGTTAAAAAATCTTCCTTTTCACATGCTAAAGAATAATTGGGAAAGATTAAAAAAATTAGAAATAAGACTTTATCCTTTATCATTTTATATCACTAGAAAAAGGCATCGCATCTCCTGCCCCAAGCTTTGTAGTAGAAATTCCTGCAACTTTATTTGCCAATTTTAAACACTCTTTTATTGGTTTTTCTTTTGATAGCCCGTAAGCTAAACCTCCGTTAAAGGCATCACCTGCTCCGGTAGTATCAATGGCTTTAACAGCTTCAGCTTTTAAATAAATTTCCTCTTTTCCATCAGAATAAAATAAACCTTTTTCTCCTAGAGTAATTATTACTTTTTTTATTCCTAGATTTATTAGTTTATCTGCTGCCTGCTTTGCTTCTTGATCATTAGTAATCTTTATGCCTGTATAAAATTCAGCCTCGGTTTCATTAGGCGTAAAAAAATCGATATTATTATAAAACTCTTTTGAAATTTCAGATGCCGGTGCAGGATTTAAAATAGTAATGCATCCATTTTCTTTAGCAGTTTTCAAACAATGTAAGGTTACGTCTTTAGGAACCTCTAATTGAGTTAAAAAAATTTTTGATCTTTTTATTAAATTAATTTGTTTTTCAATTTCATTTATTCGCAAAGAACTTGGGGCGCCTACAATTACATTGATTGCATTTTTTCCAGTATTTTGATCAACTAAAATTCCAGCTACACCAGTTTGTTGGCTGCCGTCTTGAATTATATTTTCTGTAGAAATTTTATTTTTTTCAAGAGTTTTAAGAGCTAACTCTCCGTATGCGTCTTTACCAATTTTACTTATAAAGTTTGTATTTCCGCCAAGTCTTGCAATTGCTATGGCTTGATTGCAACCTTTTCCTCCTGGACCCACATTATATTTTTTTCCCAAAATAGTTTCACCTATTGATGGGATTTTAGGTCCTGAAAAACTTATGTCAGCAACAAAAATTCCTAAGACTGTTATTTCGCTCATTAACCAACTTTAGCGAGAATTGGAAAGGTCGTCAAAATATAATAACTTATAACTTGAATATAATTTGTAGTAATCAAGATGCCAGTTAGTAAAAGAATAGCTCCGCCAGATTTTGTAATAGTACCATAATATTTTCCAAAACCTTTTTTAGAATTTAAAAATCTACTCATGTAGTATCCTGATAATATAAATGGGATAGCTAATCCTAAAGAATAAAATGATAATAATAAAACCCCTTTGCTAATAGTAGCTTCAGTAGCAGATAACGCAATTATAGATCCTAAAACCGGACCAATGCAAGGTGTCCAACCAAATGCAAAAGCTGCACCAACTATAAAAGGAAACGCATAATTATCTTTATAACTTGAATTAGTTTGAATTCTTTTTTCAGTGTTTAAAAAAGAAAAATTTAAAAAACCTAACATTTGTAATGAAAAAATAATAATTATTAATCCTGCAACAATCCGTAATTCATTAGAAAAGAAAAGAAGCACGTTTCCTATTGCAGAAGCGGCCGCTCCAAGTGTTATAAAAACAAATGAGAAACCTAGTGAAAAAAGAATAGTTTTAGTCAAAACTATTGATTTATCTTTATCTATTTCCCCTAAATCTTTTCCAGTAATATATGAAATGTAACCTGGGATAATTGGAAGTACGCAAGGGGTGAGAAAACTTATAAATCCAGCCCCAAAAGCGAACACAAGTTTAATGATCATATTACGTTTATATTTGCCTTTGAACTTTACCGCAATTACAATATTGGCTCATGATAATTAAGTACGCAGGTTTTTTATTCACTCTTTTGTGGTCATATACTTTCATTAAGTCTCAAAGTATTTTTAAAAAAGGATCAGGTATTTTAATCACATTATTTGTAACCAATATATCCTGGTTCACATTTATCGCAGCTTGTTTTTATGGCCTTAAAAATTTTAGCTTTTACCATGCTTTACTTGGTATAGCTTTAAGTATTATTTTGGTTCACTTGGCTTTTTCTCGATTAACTTTATTCATCAATAACAAATTTCAGGATAAAAACATGCTTTTAAAGATTAAAACATTTATTGAATATTTAATTCTAATAGCAGTTGGATATTTTATATTTTTTTAAAAAGTATTAACTGTAGATAAAACTTTAAAATTTTTATCAGTGACAACTAGTTCTCCCGATCTTGTTGTTTCTCCAGTTATTGCCAAGATAATTACATAATGCGTAACTAAGACTAGATTTCCTCCTTTACCATTCCAGCTACTTACATATTTTTTTAAGTCTTTAATCTGTTGTTTTTCATTTTGGTCGTATGGTGGAGTATAAGTAGAATTTAACGCAGAAAATTCTTTAAAATTACCAAAAGCATATTTTGCGGTATCTTTGCATCTACACCACTGGCTTGATAAAACTTGATCAATTTTAACTTTTTTTTCTCTAAAAAGTTTACCAATTTTTTTCGCTTGATTAATGCCCATCATGTCGAGATTTCTTTGAGTTTTACAATCTTCAATTTTAAATCCTTCTGGGTCTCCGCCCCCAGGAGCTTTAGCGTGTCTAATTAAAATAATTTTATCTCCATCCTGAGCTGGTTTCCAATTTTGTTCTGATGCGTGAGTATGAAATAAAGTTAAAGAGAATGTAATTATAAATAGGGAAATAATTTGCTTCTTCATGGTGGATGAAATGATAATCTAACAAACTTATGTTGCCTTGGTCTAGAGGACGTGGCAAATTACATTATAATTTTTTGATAGGTTGTATTAAAACACTTAATTGGTTTGTGTATAACTACTCGCTTTTTGGTTTAAAGATTAAACAGATACCGTTATTACAATATCGTTTCCCAGTTGGTTGTGGACCGTCATCAAATACATGACCGTGATGACCCCCACATTTTTTACAATGATACTCGGTTCTTGGATAGCCAATGTGCATATCTTTTTTTTCTTCGAATACTCCTGGTACAGACACGAAAAAAGAAGGCCAGCCAGAACCACTCTCATATTTAGCTATAGACTCAAACAACTTTGTTTCGCATCCTACACAATGGTATGAGCCCTCTCTTTTTTCTTGATTTAAAGGACTGCTACCTGGAGGCTCTGTTCCCTCTTGTTTTAAAACATAATTTTGTTCTGGAGTTAAATTTGGATCCCAATCTTTACTCATCTTTTACTTTATCGTCTACACCATAAGGTCTGAAGCTACCTTTATTTTCCAACTTGACTGCTCTAGCAGGGATGCCAACCATCGTTGCGTTTTCTGGTACATCTTTTACTACAACTGCGTTAGCTGCAATTCTTGCATTGTTACCTACTTTAATTGGCCCAATTATTTGTGCGCCAGACCCGATCACAACATCATTGCCAATCGTAGGATGTCTTTTTTCATGTCGTTGTCTCTCGCTATCTATACTGGGAGAACTCCCACCTAAAGTGACGTTGTGATATATAGTAACGTTGTCTCCAATTTCAGAAGTTTCGCCGACTACTACCCCCATACCATGATCAATAAATAAATTTTTACCTATCTTGGCCCCGGGATGAATTTCAATACCTGTAAAAAATCTTATTGTTTGTGAAATAATTCTAGCTATTAAGTCAAATCCAGCTTTGTAAAAAAAGTTTGATATTTGATGAAAGAAAACTGCCTTTACACCAGGGTATGTGAGAATGATACTTATTATTGATTTTGCCGCAGGATCTCTTTTTTTTATAGATTCTAAATAATCATTCATAAGATGTATATAATGACTACTTGATAAATTTAAAGAAGAATATATATAAACGCCATGAGTAGACCTTTTCATTTAGCTGTGCCAGCAGGAGACTTAAAGGATTCAGTTCATTTTTACGAGAAAATACTAGAGTGTAAACTAGGTAATAGAGAAGAAGGTAAATGGATTGATGTCGATTTTTGGGGAAATGAACTAACCTTACACAAAACCAATATGAAATTACCCTCTGAAAGACACGAAGTGGATATGGGATCAGTGCCTGTTCCTCACTTTGGAGTACACTTAGAGCCAAAAATATTTGAAAAAATAAAAGAAAATTTAAAAAAAAATAATATTGAATACTTAGATCAGCCCTATACTCGTTTCAAAGATAAAAAAGAACAACAAGAAACTTTTTTTATTAAGGACCCACACGGGAATGTTTTAGAGCTAAAAACATTTGGCTAATGAAAGCATATATAATTCACGAAAACGAAGCATGGACTAAACCCCTCGAGTCTCATCTAAATAAACTTGAAGTTGGTTATGAAGACTGGCATGTTGAAAAGGCTAAAATTGATCTAAGTCAAAGCCCTCCTGAAGGTATTTTTTATAACCGAATGAGTGCGAGCTCACATGTCAGAGGAAATAGATTTGCTCCAGAATATACATCTGTAATTATTAATTGGTTAAAAAGTCATAAAAGACGAATAATAAATGATGGTAATGCTTTAGCATTAGAAATAAGTAAGTCTCTTCAGTATTTAAAATTAAATGAAAGTGGAATAAAAACTCCAAGATCTATTTTTTGCTCAAGTAAAGAACAAATAATTCAGTCAGCTCGAGATTTTAAAAAACCATTTATTACAAAACACAACAGAGCTGGTAGAGGTCTTGGAGTAAAGCTTTTCAATAATCAAAATGAATTAGAACAGTATGTTAAAGGACCAAATTTTGAAAATTCAATCGATGGCATCACAATTTTGCAAGAGTATATTGAAGCAGACCCAAAAGTGATCCATCGTCTAGAATTTGTTAATTCCAAATTTTTATACGCAGTCCAAGTTGATGCGGGTGACTCGTTTGAGCTGTGTCCTTGCGACAGTAAAAATAATTCTTTAAGCGATGAATCAAACAACCCAGATGGAAACAAGTTTATGATCTTAAATAATTATAAAAATCCTGACATAAATAAATATGAAAGTTTTTTGAAAAAAAATAATATTGAAATAGCTGGTATTGAATATATTACTGATAAATCAGGAACTAGATACACTTATGATGTCAATACAAATACAAATTATAATTCAATCGCTGAGAAAAAAGTTGGGCAAGATGGAATGTTAGAGATAGCTAAATTTTTAAAAAATGAGCTAAAAACCTTGAAAAAATTAAGATTGACAAATAATTAAAATTCTTGGTATAAATTTTTTGCGCTGAGTTAAAGCAACTTGCGGGCGCTTAATAAATCCTGCTAAAGCGCATAAGTCATTTAGACCACCGCTTTAGCCGGTGGTTTTTTTTTGGAATAATCTAAAATTAAACCGGGTATTTGAACCATATTGTACACCTGGCATATGCCGAAGTACTAAAAAGGAGAAGATGAACAGAATTAATTTCGTTCATTCTTCTCCAGAAAGACGGAGAAAAAATGAACGAAACGACAAGAGAAACAGTAAGGGGGGAAATCAATGGCTGATTTTAAACATCCGGAAACTATTGGCTTACATGGTAGTGATTATAGAGCTGATCCTACTACAACAGCTGTAGCAGTTCCTATTTACCAAACAACTTCTTACCAATTTAAAAATGCAGAACATGCTGCAAATTTATTTGGTCTAAAAGAGTTTGGTAATATTTACACACGTATAATGAACCCGACTGTAGATGTGCTAGAAAAAAGAGTTGCAGCGCTTGAGGGCGGTGTAGCAGCATGTGCAGTAGGATCAGGTCAAGCGGCTTCAGCAATGTGTATTCAAAACTTAGCACAAGCTGGAGATAATATTGTTGCTTCGACTGATTTATATGGAGGTACAGTTAACTTATTTAAAAATACTTTAAGACAACAGGGTATTGAAGTTAGATTTGCAGATCCTGCAGATCCCAAAAACTTTGAAAAAGTGACTGATGATAAAACAAGGGCTTACTATGGTGAGACTCTTCCAAATCCTTACCTGCGTGTTTTTCCAATTAAAGAAGTTTCTGATATCGGTAGAAAAAAAGGTATTCCTTTAATTATTGATAACACAGCTTCACCAGTAATATGTAAACCTTTAGCTCATGGCGCTGCAATTGTAATGCACTCTTTGACAAAATATATTGGTGGTCATGGTACTTCAATTGGAGGAATAATTGTAGATGGAGGAAATTTTGATTGGATTAAAGATAGAAAAAGACAGCCTCTATTAAATGAACCAGATCAAAGTTATCACGGTGCTGTTTGGGCAGATGCAGTTCCACAATTAACTGGAGCTAATATCCCATTTGTCATCAGAGCAAGAGTGGTTTTATTAAGAGACTTAGGTGCTCCTTTAAGTCCATTCAATGCTTTTCAAATCATTCAAGGTTTGGAAACTGTAGCTTTAAGAATGAAACAACACTGTAGTAATGCAGAAAAAGTTGTTAACTTCTTAGATGGGCACAAAAAAGTTAAGAAAGTTATTTATCCAACTAATTATCAAGGCGAAATTAGGGATAGAGCTAAAAAATATATGCAAGGTGGGTTTGGATCTTTAATTGGTATGGATCTTGGAACTAAAGAAGCAGGAGCTAAATTTATTGATAGCTTAAAGATGCTTTATCATGTTGCAAATATTGGTGATGCTAGAAGTTTAGCAATTCACCCAGCAACAACAACGCATAGCCAACTTACAGAAAAAGAAATGTTAGCTGCTGGAGTCACGCCAGGTTACGTCAGATTGTCGATTGGTATAGAACATCCAGATGATATTGTTGCAGATATTAAACAAGCTTTAGCTGCTTAAAAAATTAATCAGGTGGTCCCAATTTTATTGGGGCCATCATTTAAAGAACCTACCTTCTATTATAAATAATTGATTTTTTTGCTATCTTTTCAATTTTAGATATTTCTTTAATTTTATTTTTTGGATATTCTTTAACTATTTCAACAGTCTTTTCTATTATTTCTGTACTTTTGAGCTTAACTTGTTTTTTAACGATTGTACAAAATTCAGACCTAGTTATTTCAAGATGGGAAATGCAGGTTTCTTTTTTTCTCTCAGGATTTTTTTCTTCTGCGTATGCAATAGCATGCTCTAAAGGAGTTTTGCCCGTTTGTTTTTTAACTCCATAACTAATAGCTGAATTTAAAGAAGATTGAACAATTCTCCCGTTTGAAGCACCAGATCCAAGTAATGCTATTGACTCAGCGCAACCATTGAGCAAAAGGATAGCTGTAAGTAAAAGTAATGTTTTTTTCATAGTTTAAAGATTGCTTGTATGTTTCCGTATATCTGCTTACTCTCTAAATAAAAGTTAATTGTGGGATTAATAATTTTTATTAACACAACCTAAAGTAGATAAGATTTTACCTCAAGACACTGATTTTGTTTTAGATTTAACTAATCTAAACGCTTTATCTTGTAAATTTTATTTATATTAGGCTGTAGGGATGAAGTAAGGTCTTTTATAGATTTTTCACCAGATTTTTTTAAAAACTTAGATTTAGTTAATTCTAATTGCTTTTTCACAATAGCGCAAATTTCAGAGTTAGTTTTTTCAGCAAATGATAGACAAGGTTCTTTTTTTTTCTCAGGATTTATTTCCTCTGCATATGCTATTGCATGTTCCATTGCGCTTTTTCCCGTTTGTTTTTTTACTCCGTAATTAATTGATGAAGAAACAACTGAGTGTGCAATATTTCCACCTGTTACTGCAGTGGAAGTAGGTGCTAATAGAGCTAAAGAATTTGTACAGCCTGTTAATAAAGCTAGTCCAAGTAATAAGCCTAAAGTTTTTTTCATACTCCCTTTTTAAATTTACCCCTATTCAACCAGAGATTTGTTTGTCATTAAACAAACGAATCACCCAAATTGAGTTTATATCTATTACAACCTACAATGGAATAGCTTATTTATGAAATTAATCTTAAGGGCTTATTTTTTAAGCAACTTTCAAGGTTTTCAAGCATTTGCGAGTAAAATTTTGAGTAATTTTCTGCTGTTACGTAACCGATATGAGGCAATAACAAAGCATTAGGAAGAAATCTTAATTTATGATCCTGTGGAAGAGGTTCTTTATCATAAACATCTAAACCAGCTCCAGCTATCTTTTCGTCTTTTAAAGCTTGAACTAAATCATTCTCGTTTATAATTGGTCCCCTCGAAGTATTGATTAGAAAAGTTGTTTTTTTCATCATCTCTATCTCTTTTTTTGTAATTAAATTTTTGTATTTTTCTCCTAAAACTAAATGTATAGAGATTATATCTGAGTTCTTAAGTAAATCTTCTTTGTTCATAGGTAAAACACCTATTTCATTTGCATGAGAAAGATTTAAATTTTCGCTCCAAGCACAGACTTCCATTCCAAAAGCTTTTCCAACTTTTGCAACTTCTGTTCCAATTTTTCCTAAACCTATTATGCCGAGCATTTTCCCTTTTAATTCTGAGCCAATAGTAGTCTGCCAATATCCTTGAAACATATTATCAATCTCTTGTTTTACATTTCTTAAAAGACCTAAGATCAAAGTCCAAGTGATCTCAGCTGCAGGATTTGAGTTTATTTCAGTGCCACATACTATAATTCCTTTTTTTTTGGTAATTTCTAAATTAATAGAATTATTACGCATTCCTGAAGTCATTATGTATTTAAGATTTGGTAAATTTTCCAATAAAGTTTTTGTTATTGGAGTTCTTTCTCGCATTATAAACAGTGCATCAAATTTCTCTAAGGCAATAATAGCTTCATTTTCATCGTTGAATGCTTCATTGAAGATTTTAAAATCATATTTGTCCTTAAATTTACTAATTTCAACGATTTCTTTAAAAACATCTTGATAATCATCTAGCACTGCAACTTTAATCATACTGTTTTCCTGTTTGATAAATAAATACCAGAAATAATAAAAGAAGCGCCAACAAAATGAAATAATTGAAATTTTTCTTTAAAAATTATTATTGCCATTAATGCGCTGAAAAGTGGCATAAGCTGGATAAACATCGATGATCTGTTAGGTCCTATAAGGTCTATAGCTTTCTGCCAGCAATAATATGCTGCAATAGCTGGAAAGATTACTACATAAGTCAAAATAAATATAAAAGCTTTATTAATTTTTACATCTAATCCAATTGATTGTTCATAAAGAAACTGGGGAACTAAAAATATTAACCCTACAGTAACCATTATTTGAATTAAAGAAAATTGAGACAATTCAAATTTATTTTTTTTAAGTAACGTTGAATATAATGACCAACTTAAAACACAAACTAGCATCCATATATCTCCCTTATTAAAACTTAGCGCAATTATTTTTTGAATATCTGCATTTGAAATAATTGTACCAACTCCAATGATTGATAAGAATAATCCAGACAATTGAAATATATTTGTTTTTTCAATTTTCATAATTGATGAAAAAATTATTATCATTGGTGGAATAGCAGCTAACATTAACACTGCGTTAATAACCTGAGTGAAGTTCAAAGCAAAATAAACCACCGAGTTAAAGGTGCTTATAGATAATATGCCCATCAGACCAATTACAAAAAAGTTTTCTTTAATATATTTTTTTTTTGCTAAAATTTCTCTTATTGTGAAGGGAATTAAGATAAACCAAACCATAACCCATCTTAAAAAATTCAAAGATAAAGGTGGAACTTCAAATAAAGTTGCAAATTTACCAACAATAAAATTTCCTGACCAGAATAATGCTGCAAATGTAAGAAAAGTATAAGCTAAATAATTTTTTGACAGAAAAATCCTAATTAAATCTTTTAGAGCTGTAAGGTGTTAAATCTAAATTAGTTTTTTCACCTGCAACTACACCAGAGATAATTTTGCCTGTGATTGCTCCTAAAGTCCAGCCTAAATGTTGATGGCCGAAAGCATAAATAATATTTTTATTTTTTAAAGATGGTCCTAATATTGGTAGAAAGTCTGGTAAAGTAGGTCTAAATCCCAACCATTCATCATAGTGATCTTTAAGTTGAGGTAATAATTCTTTAGCACAATTGATAATATATTTAATTCTTTTTTCTGAGGGTGGATTTTTTAGTCCTCCCAATTCTACAGTTCCTACAGCTCGAAGTCCTTGGTTCATTGGTGTAAGACCAAAACCTCTATCCAAAAATATTACAGGTCTAGATATTAAATGATCTTGGTTTTTGAAGTGGACATGGTAACCCCTTTCAGTATCAAGAGGAATATTTTCACCAAGTTGATCTGTAAGTTTTTTAGAAAAAGCCCCCGATGCAATAACTGATTTTTCAAATTTGTATTTTTCACTCTCAGATCTAATTACAGTCTCATTAATTGATGTTTGCTCAAGATTTTTTATATCTGTTTGTATAAACTTTCCACCTTTTTTAATAAATAATTTGAACAAATTTTTGAGAATACCGTGAGGATCTCTGGCATGCATTGCATAGTCATATAAAACTCCTGCATCAAAAACTGGATTTAAGTTTGGTTCTAATTCTAAAATTTCTTTTTGCGTAAGGTGTTTTTGTTTTATACCTAAATCATCTCTAATTTTAATTTCTAAATTTCTACTTTTTAAGTTTTTATTTGTCCAAACATAAATAATACCTTTTTTTTCTACTAGTCCTTTAGTATCAATTTCTTTAAAAATTTCTTCATAAGCGTCTAATGAAAGATTTAAAATTTGGTGCATGTACTTTGCAGTGTGTAACATAGATTTTTTATTACAATTTTTTAAGTAATGATAAAACCATTGAAACATTTTGGGAATATAGTTCCATTTTAAAGCCAATGGTCCATATGAACTCAATAACATTTTTGGTACATCATTTAAAATATCTGGTCTATTAAATTGAAGTACTGCATATGGAGAAAAGTGTCCGGCGTTACCGTATGATGCAGGTTTAAACTCAAAGGAAAGCGGATCGTTTCTGTCGAATAAAGTAACTGGTATGCCTTTTTTAATAAGTTGAAGTCCTATACAAACTCCTTGAATACCAGATCCTATTATACCAACGGACTTACATTTATAATTTTCCATAAAGAAATTATATTGTAATAAATTAAAAATTAGTAGTGCGGTAGATTAGGCGATAGCTTCTTTATTAACAACTTCTGGTCTTTCTTCATTTTCAGTTTGATCTTTCTTTTCTTTTTTTCCAAATAGGAAATCGCCAGATAATTTAGATTTGGAGTTATTTGTTTTTTTAATGTAACCATCAATATCAGCGCCATTTTCAGTTTTAAGATTATTTCCAAATTCAATGTCGCCCTTAACTGTACCAGTAGCACCCACAACTACATCTTGGGCTGAAATTTTTCCATCAAGATGGCCATGAACTTCTACACGATCAGCTTCGATAGTCCCAGTTACTGAACCAGTTTCTCTAACTATTATCTCTTTAGAGTAAACAGGGCCCTTAACTAGCCCAGCTACATCAATTGCTCCAGAACTGTTGATTGTACCTTCAATACTTACAGTTTCACTGATCAATGATCTTTCGGAATCTGTAATTTTTTTCTTATCACCAAACATAAATATTAAATAAATTAATCACCATTCTCATAAATATACAAGTCTTTAATAAAGTTTTTTTGACCAAAATAGGTTAAATTAATTTACCGGTGTATCCTTATAAACCCTACAAGACATAGCTACTCCAAGACCAAACATTATTGCCATCATTGAGGATCCTCCATAAGACATAATTGGTAATGGCGAGCCTACAATAGGTAGTAAACCTAAAACCATCATCATATTTACTACTACATATATAAAAAAAGCAGTTCCAAAACCATAACAGAAAAGTTTACCGAAATTACTTCTTGTAACATTTCCGATTTTTATGATCCTCCAAACAATAATTGCATATAAAAAAAGAATAAATAGTGAACCAAAAAAACCGAATTCCTCAGAAAATAGAGTAAATATGAAATCTGTGTGTTTCTCAGGTAAATAATCTAAATAACTTTGGGAGCCTTGTAAAAAACCTTTTCCGAACAATCCACCTGAACCAATAGCTATTTTGGATTGGATGATTTGATATCCAGCGCCTAAAGGATCTCTTTCGGGATTTAAAAAAGTTAAAATTCTTGATTTTTGATATGGTTTTAAGAAAGAAATAGCTATTGGTAATAATGCTAAAAATGCTAGACCTGATATAGCAAAAAATTTTACTCTAACACCAGCTAGCCACGCGACGGTAAGACCGCCTGCAGCAATTAATAATGCTGTACCTAAATCTGGTTGAGTTGCAACTAATATTATTGGAGCAATCAAAACAACAATGGGTAAAAATAAATATCTAATACGATTTAAATTTTCAATTGAAGTACGGTGATAATATTTTGCTAAAAATAAAATAAGGCCTACCTTCATTAATTCAGAGGGCTGCAAATTCATAAAGTAAAGGTCTAACCATCTTTTAGATCCGGAAGAGGTTAATCCGAAATATTTAACTCCTAATAATAATATAAAGAATAAAATATAAATTAGATAGCTTTGGCTATGCCAAAATCTTATTTGAATAAATGACAGAGTTAAAAACATACCAAAAAAAACAAAGAATCGAAGTATATGACTTTGTGTATGGTATTTTAATTCCCCACCATCTGTTGAGTACATGGCTAATATACTTGTAAGTCCAAGTATAAATACAGAAATTACTAAAATATAATCTATTGAAAGAATTTTATCTTTAATACTTAATGACGATTGAATTGATCTAGATCTAAACATTATACTTGCTCTCCTAGTAAACTATCAATTCTTTCTCTTAACTCGTGTCGTTCTAGAACTTTTTTAATTACTTTTTTAGCAATAGGGGCAGCTGTTTTTCCACCTGAACCTCCATGTTCTACTAAAACGCTTATTGCATATTTAGGGTCGCTGTGAGGCGCATAAGCAACAAAAAGTGCATGATCTCTATCTTTGTAAGGTAAACTCTCTTGTTTTACTTCAGCCTCACGTTGGGCTTCAGTAAATTTTTTTATTTGTGATGATCCTGTTTTTCCAGCGAAAGTAAATTTTTTATTTTCCCATCGATGCCTATAAGATGTGCCGCCTGGCTCATTAGAAGAAGAAAACATTGCATCTTTAATTAAATTAATATGTTCTTGATTTTTAAAAAGAGGTTTAAGTTCAAAATTCGATACTAATAAGTCTGTTGGAAGAGGATCATTAGGATTTTCATTTTTATATTTGATGAAGTCTCTTAAATTGTTATTCTTTTTATCAAAGATTATTCTTGGTTTTATTTCAAATCCACCATTTGCGATTTGCGCTGTCATTAAACAAAGTTGTAAAGGAGTACTTTGAAAATATCCTTGACCGATACCGGAGTGCAAAGTTTCACCTAAATACCAATTTTGACCTACAAATTTCTTCTTCCATTTAGTGTTAGGTACGACACCTGCCCTCTCCTCAATAAAACCATCAAGAACTTTTTTTCCAAGACCAAATTTTTTAGCTGTCTCAGATAGTCTATCTACTCCTAATTTTCTAGCAACTTCATAAAAGTATACGTCGCAAGATCTTTGAATACCTTTTCTTAAATTCACAATTCCATGGCCATCTTTTTCCCAACAATGAAATTTTTCTCCATAGAGTTCGATTTTTCCCTCACATTTAAAAGTGTCTAGTGGTTTTATAACTCCGTTCTCTAAAGCGCTTAAAGCAACAAGGGTTTTTATTGTTGATCCAGGCGGATACAGACCAGAAATAGCTTTATTTGTTAGTGGTTTCATTTCATTTTTTATTAAACTGTTCCAATAATTTTTATCCAAGCCGTGAACGAACTCGTTAGGTTCAAAAGTTGGAGAAGAAACAAGAGATACAATATCTCCATTATATACATCCATAACACAAACAGCGGCAGCTTTGTCTTTTATAAGTTCACTTGTGAATTTTTGAACTTCAAAATCTAGAGTTGTTTTGAAACTTTTTCCTGCCTGGCCTTCATTAATCAAAATTTGCTTGATTCTTTTTCCATAGGCATTTACCTCATACCTTTGAAATCCAATTTTACCTATAATTTCCTCATCTAATTTTCTCTCAAGACCAGTTTTACCAATACTCATTCCTGGAACATGTAAATCTTTTAAATATTTCTTTGTTTGAAGATCTTTAGCGCTTACCTGAGAAACATAACCTAAAATATGAGCAGATGAATTATCAGGATACATTCTAGCAACGGATACAACAGGTTTTACTCCCTCGAGTTCGTGTAAGAATAAATTCAATCTGGAAAATTCTGACCATGTTATATTATCTGAAACTATAATAGGTTCCCATGGTTTTTGCTTAGCAATGACTCTTCTAAGATAAAATAATTTTTTTTCAGTGATATTTAGAATTGTTTTTAGTCTAACAAATAGTTTTTCAATATCTCTAGAGTTCTCTGGAATTAAATGAACTTGATAAACCTGTTGATTTGATGCTATTTCTTTATCGAAAAAATCTCTAATTACACCTCTCTCAGGTGCTAATTTCCATTCTCTAAATCTATTTTTGTCGGATAAAGTTTTATATTTTGTTCTCTCATTAATTTGTAAAGATACTAATCTACCTATAATCCCAAACGTTACAATTGCTTTTGCAGCAGTAAGTAAAAACATTCTTCTACTAATTAGTTTTGACTTAATAACAGTATTTCCGGAACTTGGACTAAGCATCTCGATTACCCATAAAAGTTAATTGATAAATATTAAACAATAACCAAAATATAGGAAACATAAAAAGAGTAAAAAACATGTTGTATCCTATTTTGGAGTAGGTGAAAGAAAGATCAGAAAAATTGTTTAATAATGAAAAGAAAAGTATGTTCGACAAAATCATAGCCATAAAGAATGTAAACCAATCTGAGGCTATTGTGGTATTAACACTTTTATTTCTTACATATGTACCAACAAAAATTATGATTAAATATGACAATGAGCTTATACCTAAAGGAAAACCCATAACCACATCATTAATTAACCCGGCCAAAAATACATGTCCGTTAGCCATAATATCTGGTCTTTTAATTACCCAAAAATAAATTAGAATAATCTGAAAGTTTAACGTAAAAATTTCAAAAATTTTTTCAAGATTTGTGTCAACTTCGCTTATACATAAATAATATAAAAGAATTAATGGGCCAGCATTAAATACTTTATTTATAAAAGAACTTTTAGCCATTATAGTTTTTCTTTATTTTGAACATTTAAATTCACTGTTACAAAAGAGAGCTGATTTGGATCAATGAAAAGATCAACTGTGCCTTCAGTGTTTGTAATTCCAATAGGTGTACCAGATGAAAATATCCCATCTTTTCCTGATGCAAAAACATTTATATCTTCAATTATTTCGTAATCCTCAGGCAAATATTCTAAAATTGGATTATTTTTCCCACTACCAGACAATATAGCTTGCGCACCTTGATTTAAAGTTACTGGAATTCTACTATTCAGATCATTTAAAAGTAAAACTCTTGAAGACAAATAGTTTGTTTCAACTACTCTTCCGACTAAATAATTGTCTTTAGTTACTGGCATTCCTTTCAAAATACCCGCCCGCGTTCCCTTATTTATGATTATAGATTTTAAAAAAGGACTGTTCTTATCGACTAAGACTTTTGCTAATATAATATTACTTAAATTTTTATTAAAATATTCAGTTTCTAAAATTTTTTGTAAGTTTTTATTCTCATCAGTTAAAAATTCAACATTTAATTCAAGTGACTTATATTTTTCTAATTCTAGCTTTAATCTTTCATTTTCCTCTTTTACATTAAAAAAACTTGAGATATTTTTGCCGGCTTGAGGTAAAAATCTTGATGGAGTAGAGGCTAAAAAAGTTACACGATAAACCACGTCATTGAAAAAACTTCTGACTGGTTTAGTAAATTTAACTCCGTATACGTCTAAAAAAAATATGATTAGTGCTAAAAAAATTAAAGAGAGAACTGAAAATTTCTGAGCTCCTCCCCGTTGAAGGAGAGCAGAACGAAAAGCTATACTAAAATCATCTCTACTAACTGACATTTAATCATTTAAAATAAATTAGTACTCAGATAACATAGTGGAAAACAATTCTTCATTTTCCAGAGCTCTTCCAGTTCCAATAGCTACGCATGATAAAGGATCATCGGCTATGGTTACAGGTAAACCAGTATCTTGAGAAATTAATTTATCAATATTCTTTAGTAATGCTCCACCTCCAGTTAAAACTAGTCCCATATCAATTAAATCTGCTGATAATTCTGGCGGAGTATTTTCTAATGCTTCCTTAATGCCACCTAAAATTTGATTTAAAATTGGCATTAAAGACTCACATGCATCTTTCTCTGTAAGTTCAATTTCTTTTGGGGTTCCAGATCTTATATCTCTTCCTTTCATTAAAAATGTATTGTTAGATGACGGTATAGCTGTACCTATTTCTTTTTTAATTTTTTCTGCAGTTGAGTCTCCGATCATTAAATTCATTTTCTTTCTCATGTAAGCAATAATTGATTGATCAAGTGCATCACCGGCAACTCTTAATGATTTAGAATAAACGACGCCACCAAGGGACATAACAGCGATTTCAGTTGTACCACCACCGATATCTACTACCATCGAACCTGTTGCTTCTGAGATAGGTAAACCTGCACCTATCGCTGCTGCAATTGGTTCTTCGATAAGTTGAACTTTTCTAGCCCCAGCTGCTAAAGCTGAGTCCTGAATTGCTTTTCTCTCTACAGGCGTAGAACCTGTTGGTACGCATATAAGAATTCTAGGGTTAGCAAAAGCTTTTTTAGAGTGAACTTTTTTAATAAAATGTTTTATCATTTCTTCAGTTACTACGAAATCTGCTATAACACCGTCTTTTAGAGGTCTTATCGCAGATATATTTCCAGGAGTTCTACCAAGCATAGTTTTGGCCTCATCACCAACTGCTAAAACAGATTTTTTACCTGCATCCTCAATAACTGCAACAACTGAAGGTTCATTTAAAACCACACCTTTATCTTTAAGTACAACAAGTGTATTTGCAGTACCTAAATCGATGGCCATATCTTGAGACCACATTGATGATAATCCTGTTAATCCTTTAAACATTTTTTCTCCTTATATTTGAGCGCTCAAACTCGGGTCAGGCGCAGTTTTCTCTCTTTTAATTATTAATTTGTTTAATGCACTTAAATAAGCATTAGCTGAAGCTACTAGAGTATCAGTATCCGCGGCTTGTCCAACTGTAGTTTTTCCTTTTTCTTCTATTCGTACGCTTACAGTGGCTTGCGCATCAGTTCCCTCTGTAACTGCATGCACGTTATACAACAATAACTTTATTTCGTGAGGGTAAAGTTTTTTAATACATTTAAAAATCGCATCAACTGGCCCGTCCCCAGTTTCAATACCGGATTTCACTTCACCATAAACCTCCAAAGTCATTTCTGCTTTTTGAGGTTCACCAGTACCAGCAAAAACTTTTAATGATTTTAGTTTTATTTCGTTATCCTCGGTGACTAAATTATCGTCAACAATTGCAGCAATATCTTCATCATAAACATGTTTTTTCTTATCAGCTAATATCTTAAACTTTCCAAAAGCTGCATCAATTATATCATCAGTCATATTTGTATAGCCCATGTCAGATAATTTATCTCTGAATGCATGTCTTCCGGAATGTTTGCCCATGACCAGAGATGTTTTTTTAACTCCAACACTTTCTGGAGTCATTATTTCGTAAGTATTTCTATTTTTAAGCATACCGTCTTGATGAATTCCGGATTCATGAGCAAAAGCATTTTTTCCTACTATCGCTTTATTAAATTGAACTGGAAAACCTGTTGCATTTGATACAACCTTAGATGCTTTGCTTAAAAGTTTTGTATTAATATTAGTTGTGTATGGCATCAAATCATGTCTTGTTCTCATCGCCATTACAACTTCTTCAAGAGCTGCATTACCTGCTCTCTCACCAATACCATTTACAGTACATTCAATTTGTCTAGCGCCAGCCATGACTCCAGCTAATGAATTTGCAACTGCTAAACCGAGATCATTATGACAATGAGTTGATAGGATGGCTTTATCAATATTTGGGACTTTGTTGATAAGTGTTTCAATAATCTTTTTAAACTCTGATGGTACAGTATAACCAACTGTATCAGGAATATTTATAGTTTTTGCTCCGAACTTAATCGCAAGTTCAACCGTTTTGCACATATAGTCCATATCAGTCCTAGTGCCATCTTCGCAAGACCATTCAACGTCATCTGTAAATTTTCTCGCGTAAGTAACGCTTTCTTTGATAGCCTCCAAAACTTCTTCTGGAGACTTATTTAATTTATGCTTCATATGAAGTGGACTTGTAGAAATAAATGTGTGTATTCTAAAATTTTTAGCGTGACTTAACGACTCGTTACATGCGTCGATATCTTTTTTTGTTGCCCTAGCTAAACCTGCTGGCACAGAATTTTTTAAACTTTTACTTATTTCTGTTACTGCTTCGAAATCCCCAGGAGAAGCAATTGGAAAGCCAGCCTCAATTACATCAACTCCTAACTCATCGAATACTCTTGAAATTTGTAGTTTTTCTTCCAAGCTCATGGATGCGCCTGGCGATTGTTCACCATCTCGCATTGTAGTATCAAAAATAATTATTCGATTTTTATCCATAAATTTATCAAAAATTTAAAGTTATATATTACAATCAAAGCTAGAATTTGCAAATAATTAAGTTATTAATCTCAATTATTTTGAGTCAGAATGGGTTAATTCTTATCTTTATCTACCAATTTATTTTTGCCAATCCATGGCATCATAGCTCTTAATTCCTTGCCTACCTTTTCAATAGGATGTTTAGCTAGATCTTGCCTCATCTTTAAAAAGTTTTTTTGACCAGATTTATGTTCTTCCATCCATTGTTTTGTAAATTTTCCTGATTGTATATCCTTTAAGACAGATTTCATTTTTTCTTTTGTTTTCTCGTCTACTATTCTCTTGCCAGAAACATATTCTCCATACTCGGCAGTGTTTGAAATTGAATAATTCATATTTGCTATTCCTCCTTCATAAATAAGATCAACTATTAACTTTACTTCATGAAGAGTTTCAAAGTATGCCATTTGAGGCGGATATCCAGCTTCAACTAAAGTTTCAAATCCATTTTTAATTAATTCAACTAAACCACCACATAAAACCGTTTGCTCACCAAACAAATCTGTTTCACACTCGTCTTTAAAGGTTGTTTCTATGATTCCAGCTTTACCTCCTCCAACTGCTGAAGCGTATGATAATGCCAAATCTTTTGCTTTACCTGAACTATCTTTATGCACAGCCATTAAACAAGGCACTCCTCCACCCTTTTGATATTCACTTCTTACAGTATGACCTGGGCCTTTGGGAGCAACCATAAATACATCAAGATCTTTTCTAGCATTAATTAAATCAAAATGGATATTTAATCCATGAGCAAACGCTAAACTTGTTCCCTCTTTCATTCTTTGTTCAATATGATTTTTATAAATTTCTGATTGAAGTTCATCAGGAGTTAACATCATTACAACGTCCGCCCATGCAGCTGCATCTGATAATGACATAACTTTTAGTCCTGCACTCTCGGCTTTTTTTATGCTTGAAGACCCCTCTCTTAATGCTACTACAACTTCTTTAACACCGCTATCTTTAAGGTTTAGTGCATGAGCGTGTCCTTGACTACCGTAACCAAAGATAGCAACTTTTTTGTCTTTAATAAGATCTTTATTAGTATCTTTATCGTAATAAGTTTTCATATTTAGTTAAATGTTTTTGATCCTTTCGTCATTGCAACCGCACCTGTTCTAGATGTGCTTATAAGGCCTAAACTTTTTAAATCAAGCGCTAATTTATCAATTTCAGCTCTCAACGCTGTTACTTGTATTACAACAGATTTACTAGTTTTATCGAGAATTACAGGATTAAATTTCTTACAAATTTTTTTTACTTTTTCTAGTTTTTTTGAATTAGCTAAAATTTTAAATAAAGCTAACTCTCTAAATAGAATATCTTTTTCTCCTCGCTTGAAATCAGCAACTTTATGAACTGGTACAAGTTTTTTTAATTGTAAATTTATTTGTTCTATTACTTGTGGTGTGCCCTCGGTAACTATTGTAATTCTAGAAATATGTTTTTTTTTATCAACTTCGGCAACAGCTAAAGACTCAATATTATATCCTCTTCCTGAAAAAAGTCCTGCTATCCTAGCTAAAACACCAGCTTCGTTATCAACCCATACTACAATTATATGTCTCTCTATTTTTCCAATTTTACCAGGAACACTATAAGCAGATTTTGACTTAGACATTAGACTAAAATTTTCCCTTCGTCGGAAATTTCTTCTTCTTCTTCGGGTCCTAAAATCATTTGATTATGTGGTTTGCCTGAAGGTATCATTGGAAAACAGTTTTCTGATTTATCTACAACACAATCAAATATTACTGGTTTATCAATATTAATCATTTCTTCAATCTTGCCGTCCAACTCTTGTGGTGTTTTAGCTCTTATACCAACACATCCGTAGGACTCTGCAAGTTTAACGAAATCCGGTAAAGCTGCTGTATAACTCTCGGAATAATTTTTTTCATGTAATAATTCTTGCCACTGTCTCACCATACCCATGTATTCATTATTTAATATAAATATCTTAATTGGCAATCTGTATTGTACGGCTGTAGACATCTCTTGCATTGTCATTAAAACAGATGCTTCACCGGCTATATCAACAACTAATTTTCCTGGATTTGCAATTTGAACACCTATAGCTGCTGGAAGTCCATAACCCATTGTACCGAGACCTCCTGACGTCATCCATCTATTAGGTTTATTGAATTTATAATGTTGAGCTGCCCACATTTGATGTTGACCGACTTCAGTAGTGATGAATGCATCCTGATTTTTTGTTAGCTCATATAATCTTTGAACTGCGTATTGAGGTTTTATAATTTTATCGCTATTAATAAAGTTTAAAGATTTTTTTTCTCTCCATTTTGAAATTTGTTCCCACCATTTTGATGTTTTTTGCTTATTAGAATTAACAAAATTTTTGTTTTTTTCTTTAAATCTTTTGATTAATGATTTCAAAAGCTCTGTTACATCACTAACAATAGCTAAATCAACTTTAATATTTTTTCCAATAGATGACGGGTCTATATCAACATGAATTTTTTTTGAACCAGGAGAAAATTCATCCACTTTTCCAGTAATTCTATCGTCAAAGCGAGCGCCAATGTTTATCATTAAGTCACAATCATGCATCGCGTTGTTCGCCTCGTAAGTTCCGTGCATTCCAAGCATACCTAAAAATTGAGGATCGTCTCCAGGGTAAGCTCCAAGACCTTGTAAAGTTGAAGTTATTGGAAAACCAGTTAGTGCAACTAATTCTCTCAAATATTCACTCGCTTTCGGCCCAGAGTTTATAACTCCTCCTCCTGTATAAAAGATAGGCTTTGAAGATTTTTTGATCAAATCTATAAATTTATCTAAATCGTTGTTAGATATTTTATGAGTAGCTTTTCCATTAAGTTTTTTTTTTAGGGTATTTTTAAAAAATTTATATTTTCCTCTTTTAAATTGTATATCTTTTGGGATATCAACTAAAACAGGCCCAGGTCTTCCTGTAGTAGCAACTTCAAAAGCTAAATGTAAAATTTTTGAAAGATCGTTTACATTTTTTACTAACCAGTTATGTTTTGTGCACGGCCGTGTAATCCCTGTCGTGTCACATTCTTGAAATGCATCTGTACCGATTAAATGTGTTGGTACTTGTCCAGAGATACAAACTAGAGGGACAGAATCCATGTAAGCATCTGTCAAAGCAGTCACAGCATTAGTTGCACCAGGTCCTGAAGTAACTAGCAAAACTCCTGGTTTACCACTTGATCTCGCATATCCCTCTGCTGAGTGACCAGCTCCTTGCTCGTGTCTTGCTAAAATATGTTTTATTGATTTATGATTTTTTAATTCATCATAAATAGGTAAAACTGCTCCTCCGGGATAACCAAAAATATAATCTACCTTTTGGTCCTCAAGTGCTTTAAATACAATTTCTGCTCCGCTTAATAATTTTGGCATTCTTACAATCTAGCTTAGAAATGGATTGCGTCAAGTTTTAGCTTACAACTTTTAATGATTTTTTTAAAAGATTTGAGAAATTTTTCGAATAAAGCTTATTCCAATTCTTCATATGGCCTCTAGCCCATGTATTTTGTCTTTTTGCGTATTGTCTGGTCTTTATGTTGATGAGATCTTTGCATTTTTCAAGAGATATAGATCTACTCAAAAAATCATTAATTTCTCTCACTCCTATTAGTTTATTAGCTGATAAACTTTTGTTTACTCTTAAATTATTAAATTTTTTTACTTCATTAATACATCTTTTCTTAAACATTAATTCTGTCCTAATAGAAATTTTTTTTAACAGTTCCTCTCTAGGAATGTTGATAAATATTTTTTTGATTTCAAAATCTAAGAAATCTGATTTTGTATTTGCAAACCAATCAAATAATGATTTTTTTGTTTTCAATTTTACTTCATACGCTCTTTGAGCTCTTTGTGAGTCTGTTGGAAATATTCTTCCTTTAACTTTAGGGTCAATCTTTGATAACTTTTCATAAAACTTTTTTGACCCAAGTTTCTTATATAAAGTTCTTACTTTATTTCTTGTTTTCAGGTCAATATCAGGAATCTTAGTTAAACCTTTAGTAATTATATTAAAATAAAGTCCAGTTCCTCCTACAACAATTGGAAGTTTTTTATTTTTTAGGCACATATTAATTTTTTTTTTCGCTTGTTTGAGCCAATCACCAGAGGAAAAGTATTTTCTTACTGAGATTATTCCGTAAAGATGATGTTTTATTTTTTTAGTTTGACTTGAACTAGGTCTAGAAGATAAAATACTGAATTCTTTAAAGACCTGCATACTATCTGCATTAATAATTTCACCGTTTAATTTTTTTGCTAATCTGATTGCTAAATTAGATTTTCCTGAAGCCGTTGGACCTGCTAAAAGTATTAACTTTTTTGTCAATCTAATTTATTTTAACGCCGAGATAACGTCTTTGATTATTTTGATTAATAACAGTTAATAGTAATGTCTTCTCTCCTTTTTTGAAAATATCATCAACTAATTTTTTTAAGTTAGAGGAAGATTTTACGGTGGATTTTTGAACTTCAATTATAATATCATTAACGTTCAAAAGATTTATCAAAGGGCTTCGATTTGAAATTTCGGTAATAACTACTCCTAGGGTTTTTTTATTTAAATTTCTTTTGGCTATATCTTCATCAGTAATATCCCTAACGGCTATTTTTAACTTTTCAATATCCTCTACTTTTTTAACTACTTTTGATTTTTTTTCCCTAAACTCTTCGGACAACTCAAGTCTTCCTAGAGTTAATCTTTTTGAAATTAATTTTTTATTTCTCCAAATCTTTAACTCCACACTCTTACCTACTTCGGTTGATGCAACCACTTTTGGCAGTGTTCTCATTGTATCAATCTTTTTTCCATCAAAATTTAAAATTATATCACCGGCTTTTATACCAGCTTTATCTGCAGGACTATTTTCTCCAACGCTTGCAACTAAAGCACCTTGAGGTATTTTTAACCTTTCTACCTCAGCTATTTCTTTTGTTACTTCTTGAATTCTTACACCTAGCCATCCTCTTTTTGTTTCTCCAAACTTAATAAGCTGGTCAATAACATTTGAAGCTGCATTCGCTGGAATTGCAAATCCAATTCCAATTGAACCTGACTGACCTGGAGCAATGATTGCGGTATTAATACCAATCACTTCTCCTTTCAGATTAAATAAAGGTCCGCCAGAATTACCTTGATTAATTGATGCATCTGTTTGAATAAAATCGTCATACCTTGTTAAATTAATATCTCTATTTCTAGCTGAAATAATTCCTGCAGTCACAGTCCCACCTAAACCGAAGGGATTTCCGATTGCTACGGCCCAGTCACCAACTCTTGATTTATCAGAGTCGCCGAAGCTTACTGGTTTAAATTGATCTTTAGACTCAATTCTCAATACAGCGATATCCATGTAGGGATCAGCACCTATAACTTTCGCTTTATATTCTTTATCATCCACTCTTACTAATATATCGTCTGCTCCAGCGATTACGTGATTATTGGTAGCTACAGTTCCATTTGCATTAATTATAAAACCAGAACCTAAAGATGACGCTTTTCTTTCAGTTGGTCTTTCAAAATCTTTAAACATTTCACCAAAAGGTGATCCGGGAGGAAATTGAAAAGGAAATTGATTTGTTGTTGTTCTTATTGTTTGAGTTGTAGAAATATTTACAACCGAAGGCATAAGTTTATCTGCTAAATCTGCAAAAGACTCGGGAACAGGTTTTGCGTTTAGAACTGAAAAGTTAAATAATATTGTTATAAATATAATTTTTTTTATAAAATTCATTATTTTTTTATATACCAAATAATTAAAAAACCGATAATCAAAAATGCTATTCCAAATAATCTAAGTTTATTCTCTGGGGTAGCCTTGATATATTCTAACATACTTTTAATTCTTGACGGGAAAATGGCTAAAAATAACCCCTCTAAAAAGAAGAGTAATCCTAAAGCAATAATGATTTCTTTCACTTAAACTAATATATTTATCTTTTTATCGCTGGCTTAATAGATTTACCAAAAAATTTGAAGAATTCACTATCTGGTGAAAGTACTAAGGATGTTTCTCCTCCAATAAGAGCTTTTTCATAAGCTTGCATCGCACGGTAAAATGCAAAAAATTGAGGATCTCTTCCAAAAGCATTAGCAAAAATCTTATTTCTTTCTCCGTCTCCCTCACCTTTCATTATTTCAGATTTTTTGTTAGCTTGAGCCAAGATTACTGTAACATCTTTATCTGCTGTAGACCTAATTTTTTGAGCTATCTCTGCGCCTTGTGCTCTAAATTCTTTTGCTTCTCTTTCTCTTTCAGTTTGCATTCTTTTATAAATCGCTTCACTGTTCGCTGGAGGTAAGTCTGCTCTTTTTATTCTAACATCCACTATGTTTATTCCAAAATTTTGTGCCTCTTGATTTACTTGCGATTGAATTATTTGCATTTGTCTAGCCCTATCTGTAGACAATAATGTTGCTAACTCTTGAGTACCTAAAACACCTCTGATTCTGGAATTAATAATTGTAGACAATCTAGATCTTGCGACTCTTTCGTTTCCAACTGAAATATAAAATTTTAAAGGATCTACAATCTTAAATCTTGCAAAAGCATCTACGATCAATCTTTTCTGGTCAGCGGCAATAACTTCTTCTGGATCGTTATCTAGATTTAAAATTCTTTTATCTAGATAAACTACATTTTGAATGAAAGGTAATTTAAAGTTTAAACCAGCTTTCGTTACGATTTTTTTAGGATCACCAAATTGAAGAACAATTGCTTGACTAATTTCTTGTACAATAAATAGTGATTGAAAAATTACTACACCAATTAGAATAATTGCTGGGACTATAAATTTAACGCCTCTCATTAATTATTGCTCCCTTTTTTTAATTCAGGTAATGGTAAATAAGGAACAACACCTGAGCCAGACTCTTTATCAATAATTACTTTATCGATATCTGCTAAAACTTTTTCCATCGTTTCTAAGTACATCCTCTCTTGAGTAACTTGTTTTGCATTTTTATACTCATTATAAATAGCTAAAAATCTACTAGCTTCACCCTCAGCTTTCGCTACCACTTCCTTCTTATAAGCTTCTGCTTGTTGTAATACTTGTTCAGCTTCTCCACGTGCTCTTGGTATTACATCATTAGCATACGCTTCAGCCTCGTTCTTTGATCTTTCTCTGTCTGCCCTTGCAGCTTGTACATCTCTAAATGCATCTATCACTTGTTCAGGCGGGTCAGCTTGTTGTGTTTGTACTTGAGTTAATTGTATACCTGAACCATATTCGTCTAAAATTAGTTGAGCTATTTCTTGAACCTCAACCTCAATCTTTGATCTTCCCTCGGTTAAAATATTTTGAATTTTATTTTTTGCTATTACTTCTCTCATTGCTGTCTCAGATGCGGCTTTAACTGTTTCTACCGGACTTTGAATATTAAATAAAAATTTTTGTGCATCTTTGATCACCCAAAAGACTGAGTAATTTATATCTACTATGTTTTCATCACCAGTTAGCATTAAGCTTTCTTCTGGGACGTTTCCAACTCCAGATGATCTTCCAGAATCACTTGCTGGTCTAAAACCAACGTCTACCCGATTAACCTTAGTTACTTTAGGAGTTAGTACTCTCTCAAATGGTGTGGGAAAGTGATAGTGTAAACCAGGTTGAGTTGTGTTTACGTATTTACCAAATCTTAAAACTACGCCCTGTTCATCAGGTAAAACTCTGTAAAGTCCGCTAGCTAAATAAAGTAATGCGATAATAATTAGTCCTATTATAATAGGTCTTGATCCACCAGATTTTCCGCCCGAAAATTTATTAATCGTTTTTTGGAAGTTTTTAATAATCTCATCCAAACTCGGAGGGGGTTGCCTAGTACCTGAGCCGTTACCACCGGGATTTTGTCCACTTCCACCTCCTGGAGGAGATCCCCAAGGTGATTGGTTGTTTAAAATCTTGTCTTTGAAGCTCATGGCACTTTATATAGTGACTTTTGACGTAAAAACAAGTTAAGAAGGAGCGCTAAAATGTCTAAAATATTGTGCTAAACTTAAACTATGAGCCAAAAACCACCACCAAAACAGTTTATTAAAAAACCAATCCAAGGCACAAAACATACAATTCTGATTTCCAGTGCTAAGGGTGGTGTCGGAAAATCCACAGTTGCAGTAAATCTTGCTTTTGCTCTTCAAAATATTGGATTGAAAATTGGAATTTTGGACGCAGATGTTTACGGCCCATCATTGCCTAAGCTTTTAAATTTAAAAGAAAAACCAAAGAGTGAAGACAATCAATCAATTATACCTTTAGAAAAATTTGGAGCTCAATGCATGTCTATGGGCTTTTTAATTGATGAACAAACACCAATGATGTGGAGAGGTCCAATGGTGATTAGCGCAATTAAAACAATGACCCAAAAAGTCTTGTGGAAAGATAGAGATGTAATTATAATTGATATGCCTCCAGGCACTGGAGACACTCAATTAACATTTGTGCAGGAAGTGAAGATAGATGGAGCGATAATTGTTTCAACTCCTCAAGATCTTGCTTTACTAGATGTAAAAAGAGGTATTCAAATGTTTGAAAAAACTGGAGTAAAAATTTTAGGACTTGTAGATAACATGAGTGTTTTTAAAAGTGATGATGGAAAAGAATATAAAATTTTTGGAGAGGGTGGTGTTAAAAAAACTGCTGATGAATTTAATAAAGAATTTTTAGGTCACTTACCTTTAAATAAAGATTTAAGAATATCTGCTGATGATGGCGAGCCTTTGACTTATTCAAAGCCAGATCACGAAATTTCAAAATTATTTAAAAGTATAGCTGAGAAAATTAAACAATCTTTTCTTTAAAACCAAAAGATGTCATCAACTCATTCCACTCTCTTTTTGATAGACCTGAGCTTTCATGAGATACTTTTTCACCTTTTGCCATTAGTTGAATAACTTTTTTTCCTTTAGCAGAGACATGCACGGCCCCTACTCTGTAATCTAAAAATGCTGCGTGAGTAATTGGAACCCATTTTTTTACAGTTTCCAGCATTGTTTCAGCGTAAACTCTTATTTCATATTGTGCATGACTATCAGCTCTCAAAAATAAAAAGTTTAATAAATTTAATAAATCAGTTTTCCAGTACCACTGGGTGTAAGAATTCAAAGTTAAATTCATTCTAGCAAGTTCTCTTGCTAAACCTGCTTTACTTTCATCGATTGTAGAACCATCATATCTCTCATTAAGCATTTTTTCATAGTTGTCATAAGTTCTAGTAGCATCATCTTTTAAAATTTTTAAAACTTCATCTGCTTGCTCTCCAGTAATTAGATCACCTCTACCTTGACGGTTAGAAGTAGACTGAGCTGAAAGTTGATCTTTTGCGGGAATATAAAATTCCTTATCAAGAATGGAGTATCTAGCAGAATACTCATTAACATTAGCTGTTCTATGTCTAATCCATTGTCTTGCAATAAATATTGGAAGCTTAACATGGTATTTAATTTCACACATTTCAAATGGTGTTGAGTGCCAATGTCTCATTAAGTATTTAATTAAACCTTCATCAGTTGAAACCTTTTTAGTTCCTTTACCGTAAGAAACTCTAGCAGATTGAACTATTGAACTATCATCACCCATATAGTCAACCACTCTAACGAAACCATGATCCAAAACTGGTAGAGCTTCATAAAGTATTTCTTCTAATTCTGGAGAAGTTACTCTTTTTGTTTGATTTTTTTGAGCTTGTTGGTCTGCAATTTCTTGCTTTTGTTCTTTTGTAAGTTTCATTTTGAATTAATTATTGAATCTCTTCAAAAGAGTTTTATATTAATAGTGTTGGTTTTCCAACTATGACGATAAACGAATTTCGTAATAAACATCACGGACGTGGGGGCAGTACCCACCACCTCCACCATTTACAACTTACGGGGGTGAATTAGGATCGACGGGTGTCTAAAGGCTGTTCTTTCGTTCGAGATGGTTCCGACGTAACGGGCTAATTTATAAATGCAAATCAAAAATTTGCACTTGCTGCTTAATTAACTTAGTTAATTAAGTTACGGGGTTTGGGGCACCTGGCAACAGAACGCCCCTTATTAATTAAGACATCATAAGTATCAATAAGTATAGTTAAAAACCTAATTAGACGATATGTGGAGAGTAGAGTTTAGTAAATTAAACTTATTAATTATATTATAATTATTTTTTTTTCCCAAAAAATGTGTAGTGGTGTCCACTTTTTTTAGTGCTAGTTAATGAACCGTCATAATAACCAATTTTTAATGGTTTAAATAATCTAAATTTATTTTTTAAATCTTTTTCACTTTTCGTAAAATTTATATAATGATAATAAATACTTTGTTTTTGTCTTTTTTTATAATTTTTATCTGAACTTAAATTAACTTTATAAAGTCCATCATTACTATTTCTTTTATCACAAAGATATTTGTAATATTCATTTTTAGTACCCATCATTGTAAAAAAGACATAACCACCTGGTTTTAACATCTTGTTTAAACTTATTAATCTATTTTTTAAGTCTATATCATTTAAATAATACAAAACTTGAATTGATATTATTAAATCAAATTTTTTGTTAAAAAAATTATCATTTTGATGAACATCAAAATCAATCAATTTAAATTTTTTTTTGGTTATTTTTTTTTGACAATTTTTTATACTTGGTTCAGATATATCAACACCATATCCATCATATCCATATTTTTTAATCAAATATTGAATATTAGATCCCTCTCCACATCCATAATCTAAAACTTTTAATTTTTTTTTTGAGTTAATGAATAAATCAAGTAACTTTGGTTTTAATCTAAAAATAAAACTCTCTATGTTAGGGGCGTAATATACCCTATTCCAAAATTTTTCATTAATTTTTTTATAATTATTTTTCAAACCAATATATTAAAATAAATTAAATTCATTTACAACTTAGTCTATCACATCACTTTCAACGAAGTAGAAAGGAAAATCTTGGACAAAATAAGGAGATCTCTCAACGAAGTTTTCAACGAAGAAATTAGATTAAGTGGGCAAATTTACTACTTTCTATTCTAATGCCGGGCAACAGAACGCCCCTAAAAAAAATTAATTACTATAAAGATTTATTAGGCCGATTAAATAAATGCTAGCAAGACCTGTGTTTAAAGCAACTAAAGATTTTTCATTCCATAACCAGGAAACTATAGCTAAACCACTATTGCCTACTAAAAAGATATAACAGTACAACGGATAATATCCCAAAGCAGCGGTTACAGCGCCTGCTAAAATTGTCAAAGTGGAACACCAAGCCCAAAATTGATGGGGTTTTGGTTTTAATTTTTTCATCAAGAGTGCGATTAAAAAATATATTTATCAATCATATAAATAACAATTCCAGCTGCAACTCCTAAAAGAATCCAGTGATAATTATTTTTCATCAGGCCACAAATTTATTTAAGTCTGGTTTAAAATAGTTAGGACCTTTCATAACTTTACCTTTATCATTATAGATTGGTTTACCATCATTACCAAGTTTACTCATATTTGAATTTTGCACTTCTTTAAAACATTTGTCTAAGTTGATTCCAAACGCATGTCCAGCACCATAAGTAACGTATAAAATATCCGTTAAGGCATCAGCTACCTCTTTGATATCTTTATTATTAATAGCCTCTTTAAACTCTTCCAATTCCTCCTTAATTAATTCATATCTTAAAGAAGTAATTTTATCGCTTGGAAACTCAGATTTTTCTTTTACTTCCTGGCCAAAAGTTTTCATAAATATCTTAACTCTCTCAAAATTACTCATTTTTTATCCTTTGTATTTTATAATTGTTCAATAAAAGTGTATTATAACAAAGAATCGATAATGAAATACAGAATAGAATTCGATAGTATTGGAAAAATAAAAGTACCTGGTGATAAGTATTGGGGGGCATCTACTGAAAGGTCTAATAAATATTTCAATATTGGTGTCTTTTTAGTTAGGCCGTTAGTTATACATTCCATAGCAATTATTAAAAAGGCGGCAGCAATTGTTAACTCTAAAAATAAAGATTTAGAGCCTAGATTAAGTAAATATATTATTAAGGCAGCAGAGGAAGTTATCAAAGGAAAACATGACAAGCATTTTCCATTGAAAGTATGGCAAACGGGTTCGGGGACTCAAACAAATATGAATGTTAACGAAGTGATAGCTAATAGAGCGATACAAATGATGGGTGGTAAAATGGGAACAAAAAAACCTATTCATCCCAACGATCATGTAAATAAGTCACAATCAACAAATGATGTATTTCCTACAGCTATGCACATTGCTATTGCATTAATGTCTAAAGAAAAACTTTTGCCTTCATTAAAGCTTTTGGAAAAAGAATTGTATAAAAAGTCTAAACAATTTAAAAATATAGTTAAAGTTGGAAGAACACACTTACAAGATGCAACTCCGCTAACTCTTGGACAGGAATTTTCAGGATATCATGCTCAATTAAAAAAATGCATTTTAAGGATCGAGTCTTCTTTAAAAGAAATTTACTATTTAGCTCAAGGAGGCACTGCAGTAGGTACTGGGTTAAATACTAGAAAAAACTTTGATAGAAAAATTGTAAGAGAAATAAGCAGAATAACAAAGTTACCATTTAAACCTAGTCTAAATAAATTTGCTGCTTTGGCTGCACACGATGAGATAGTAAATTTTTCTGGCACGCTAAACACTACTGCTGTTTGCTTAATGAAAATTGCAAATGATATAAGATTTTTAGGATCCGGTCCTAGGGCAGGATATGGAGAAATTATTTTACCCTCAAACGAACCTGGGTCATCTATTATGCCAGGAAAAGTAAATCCAACACAATCTGAGGCGGTTACGATGGTTTGTGTAAAAGTAATTGGAAACCATAATGGTATCACAATGGCTGGTTCTCATGGTCATTTTGAACTTAATGTTTTTAAACCTTTAATCATTCATAATATTTTACAATCAATAGATATAATGAGTGACTCCGCTAGAACTTTTGCACTTTATTGTGTGAAAGGTATAAAAGCTGACAAAAAAAGAATTAAATCATTGCTAGATAATTCTCTAATGTTGGTTACTGCCTTAGCTCCAAAAATTGGTTATGATGAGGCAGCTAGAATAGCAAAAAAGGCTCACAAAAACGGCACTACATTAAAACACGAAGTCATAAAAGCAGGTCTGGTTAATGAAAAAGAGTATAATAAAATAATGAGTCCGATTAAAATGACCAAACCAAAATAAACTACATTATTTCAATAATAAAGTTTCTTAATTTTGATAAATCAAAGATGTTGGTAAAATCCTTATCAAAAAGAGTATTTTCAAATGTCGTCTTAAAAAATTTTAAATCATCTTTGGTTGCTTGATAGTTATCAGTTTCTATTTTGTTAAAATTAATCTTATTATTAAGAACATTTATGTTTCCTTTTATATATATATTTAAAATTTCATTTTTTGGTTTATAATTAATCTTAAACAATTTTAATAATTTTTTCTTATCTTCTGAATTTATTGAGCAGTTAAAATTGAGAACTGGAAACTTTTCTAATAAATCAATATCGCTTTTACAAATAAAGGCATTATCAATAATCTTTATGTTTTTTTCAACTTTCAACCTGCCATAGGCTAAATTACTTTTAAAATTAAATGAATTTATTTGAGGTCCTCTAAATTTCTTTGAATTAAAGATTATGATATTCTCAGCATTTATTCTTTTAATTAAATCTTTGTAGTTAAGAATTTTTTTAATATTTAAATCTGTAATTAAGTTTAAATCAATATCTTTAATTTCTGATTCTAATATTATGTGAAAATAGGGTAAAAGTTTTAAACTCCCTTTACTGTCAAAAGACAAACTTTTATCTCTGAAAAAAAAATTATTTATCTTTATAGAAGATTTATCATGTAAAAAATCTAATTTAAAACTTGAACTTAAAACTTTGCCATCGATATAGCCTTTTGTAGATGAAGTTTCATTAATTTCAGTAATATTCAATTTTGCAAATATCCCTGAGGATAATAATTTAAATTTAAAATTTCTTAATTTATCATCTAAGTTGATTTTAAATTTTTGGTTAAAAACTTTACCTCTAATTATATTTTTTTTTAATCCAAAATTTTTAAATTCAATTTCCTTTAATTTTATTATATTAGTTTTATCCTCTTTAATATCTAAACTTAAATTATCAAATATTATATTATTTCTTGAAGTAAAAATATTTTTACGTAAAAGTTTAAAATCTTCAAAATTAAGATTAAGGTTACTGTTCTCTATTTTAATTTTCCTTAAATTAAAATTATTATAGTTATAAATACTAAGAATTTTTGGATAAATTTTTAGATTCGTTATATTTAGCTCAATATCATCCAAATATAAGTTTGAAATAACGTTGTTAATTTTTAAATGGGGAGTTGGTAGAGATGAATATTTAATACTATCAATTTTTTTAATATTAATACCATAAATCTGATAAAGATAATTTTTGATAACCTCATCTTTATTTTTATAATTAAAAAAATGAGGGGTGATTATAAATAAGATTATTGCGACAAAAAAAATACCAAATAAATATCTAATAAAAAAAATAAATTTGGAAAATCTAGAAAATTTGTTGTTAATTATTTTGTAAGTTTTATTTATCATTTTTTTTATTTTTGTAACTAGTATATAAATGAGAATTCCTACTTATGAATAGCATTGATAAACTAATTGAAAACCTAAACAAGGAACAAAAGAGAGCAGTCCTTAGTACTGAAGGACCCAACCTGATTGTAGCTGGGGCAGGTTCAGGGAAAACAAGAGTTTTAACAACTAGATTAATTCATATTATCAATCAAAAAAAAGCTTTTCCTAATCAAATTTTATGTGTGACATTTACTAATAAAGCAGCAAAAGAAATGCAAAATAGAGTAATGCAACATGTAAAGGGTACCTCTAATGCTATTCCCTGGTTAGGTACTTTCCATTCCATAAGTGTTAAGCTTCTAAGAAGACATGCCGAAGCAATTGGTTATAAAAGTAATTTTACGATTTTAGATACCGATGATCAAAAAAAACTTATTAGAAATATAGTTAAAGCGGAGGATTTAGATGCAAAAAAATTTTCTCCACAATTAATCATGTATCATATAGATCAATGGAAAAATAAGGGTCTATTGCCAAGAGATGTTAAATTAGAAAAATCAGGTTTAATAATAAAATCTATTTTAAAAGTTTATGAAATTTACCAAAATAAAACTAGGGATTTGAATTCATTTGATTTTGGAGACTTAATTTTATTTTGTGTTAAACTTTTTGAGGAACATAAAGATGTAAAACAAATATATCATAATAATTTCAAATATATCTTAGTTGATGAGTTTCAAGATACAAATTTTATTCAAAATAAATGGTTAAATTTATTGGTCAATGCTAAAGAAAATATTTGCTGCGTAGGGGATGATGATCAATCAATATATAGTTGGAGAGGAGCAGAAATTAAAAATTTTTTAACTTTCGATCAGATTTATAAAAATTGTAAGGTATTTAAACTAGAACAAAATTATAGATCTACAAAAAATATACTTGAGACTGCTTCAAATTTAATTTCAAATAATTCTAATAGGGTAGGAAAAAAATTATGGTCTTCAGCTAGTGATGGCGAGCTTGTTAAATTGAATTGTTATAGGACTGGTAAAGATGAAGCTCAAGGTATTAGTGATATAATTGAAAAAAAAATTAAAAAAAAATATTCATTAAATCAAGTTTCAATTCTTGTTAGAGCAATTTATCAAACTAGAGAGTTTGAAGAAAGATTTCTTCAGGTAGGTATTGGGTATAGAGTGCTTGGAGGTATAAAATTTTACGAAAGAGCAGAAATTAAAGATGCTGTATCTTATTTAAGAATAATAAATCAAAAATTTGATGATTTAGCTTTGGAGAGAGTGATAGGTGCTCCAAAAAAAGGGATAGGCGAGAGTACAATAAATCAAATATACACTTATGGTAAAGAAAATAGATTGTGTCTTGAAGACTCCATTAATAAAATTTTAGAAGAAGGAAAGTTTAAACCAAAAATAAAAACTGCTCTAAAACAATTGATTAATTTGATTCAAAAGTGGCGTAAAGACTCTACTAATATGAAACACTTTGATTTACTAAAATTAGTTTTGGATGAATCGGGTTATTCATCAATGCTTAAAAATAAGAAAGATCTCGAAAATGAAAATAGGTTAGAAAACTTAAAAGAACTTTTAAGAGCCATGCAAGATTATGATAATTTGCAAAGTTTTTTGGAGCATGTTGCCTTAGCAACTTCAATTGATCAAGAATGGGAGGGTGCAAAAGTAAATTTAATGACTATGCACGCTGCTAAAGGGTTAGAATTTGACGTGGTTTTTCTTCCTGGTTGGGAAGAGGGTTTGTTTCCACATCAAAAATCCCTAGAAGAGAAGGGAGATTTTGCTTTGGAAGAGGAAAGGAGATTAGCTTACGTTGGGATAACAAGGGCCAAAAAAGAGGCATTTCTATCTTTTGCGATGAAAAGAGCTTACCACGGTGACTGGATGGATGCATTGCCCTCAAGATTTATTAATGAAATCCCAGATGAAAGTGTTGAAAAAAACGAGATTGATATAACAAAAAATGATGATTTTGATTTTAATCAGGATAACTCTTTAGATTTCGATGATGATTATAGAAGTCCAGGGTGGGATAGATACAAAAAAAATAAATTATTAAAATGGAAAAAATAAAAAGATTAAGGCAAATTTTATCTAGAGAAAAAATAGATGGCTATATTATCCCAAAAAATGATGAATTCTTCGGTGAGTACATTTTTTCGGATAATGATAGACTAAAATATATCTCAAATTTTTCAGGTTCTTTTGGATTTGCTTTAATTTTAAGTGACAAAAATTATTTATTTATAGATGGAAGATATACTTTACAAGCCAAAAGGCAATGTGCAAAATATTTTAACGTTATAACATTGCCAAATAAAAAAATTTGTAATCTTTTAAAAAGGAAAAAATACACAATCGGTTTTGATCCAAGATTATTTACACAAAAAACGATAAATACTTTTTTTAAAAATATCTTTAAGTTTGAACCTATTAATTCTAACTTAATAGACGAAATTTGGAAAAGAAAAGTTAAAAAACAATATAGCAAATTTTACATGCTACCGAAAAATTCAGTAGGTAATAATCATGACTTTAAGATTAATAGAATAGTTTCTGCCTTAAAAAAAAAGGGGGCTGATTACCTATGGATTACGGCGAGTGAAAACAATGCCTGGCTACTAAATATTAGAGGAGAGGATTCAAAATATACCCCTATTCCGAATAGTCATTCCTTAATCGATAATAAAGGAAGAGTTATATTTTTTTGTGATTTAAGTAAGCTGTCTTTAAATATTAAAAAAAAGCTTAAAAAAGTTAGATTTGTATCTATAGATACAATAGAAGATTTACTTCTAAAAATTAAGAAAAAAAAATTCATAATTGATAAAAATACTTGTTCAGTAATTTTTGAAAAAAGTATTTTAAAAAATAATAAGATATTAAAATTCGAAGATCCTATTTATTTTGAAAAAGCAATTAAAAGTAAAAAAGAGATTTACAATATAAAGAAAGCACATTATTACGATGGAGTTGCTTTAACTAAATATTTATTTTGGATTAAAAAAAATTACTACAAGAGAAAAATTACAGAAATTAGTGCATCAAATAAATTATATGAGTTTAGAAAGAAAAATAATAATTTTAAGTCTTTAAGTTTTCCTACTATATCTGGCACAGGGCCTAATGGAGCGATTATACACTATAGGGCATCTAAGAAAACTAATCGTAAACTTAAAAAAGGTGATATCTATTTAATTGACTCTGGGGGACAATATAATTTTGGTACAACAGATGTAACAAGAACTATATCTTTGAAAAATTCAAACAAAAGAATTAAAAATATATTTACCAGAGTTCTAAAAGGACATATAGCCGTGGCAAAATTTAATTTAAAAAAAAATTCGTCTGGATCTCAAATTGATATAAAAGCTAGAAAATTTTTAAAACAGATTGGTTTAAATTATTCTCACGGAACAGGGCATGGTGTCGGATATTTTTTAAATGTACATGAAGGACCACAAGCTATTTCACAATATAATAGGGTTAAATTAAAAGAAGGGATGATTTTATCTAACGAGCCAGGATATTATGAAACAAATAAATTTGGTATAAGAATTGAAAATCTTATCCATGTAAAAAAAGAAAAAAATAAAATTTATTTTGAAAATTTAACTATGGTACCGATTGATAAAGATTTAATTAATAAAAGATTACTTAATAAAAGTGAAATAAAATGGCTAAATAATTACCACATGGCAGTGTTTAATATTTTGAAAAACTCAATGAATAAATTCGAAATTTTAGAACTTAAACAAGCTTGCTCAGCTATTTAAAATTTTATTCCAATCTTTCTCTAAAATAATTTTGATATTCAATTCTTTAGCTTGATCAATTTTCTTTTTAGTAGGTTTTGAGTCACCAACGACTAAGAAATCCAGTTTTTTAGAGATAGTTCCTAGAACTTTTCCACCATTTTTTTCTACTATCGCTTTAGCTTCAGACCTACTTATATTTTGAAAACCTCCTGTAAACATCAATCTTTTGTTTGAAAATTTTCCATTTTTAAAATTAACAGAGAAGTTTTTAATATCTAAACTTTGAACTAAATCATTAGTGATTTTAATATTAGACTTATTTAGAAAAAAGTTATTGATTGATGAGATTTGCGTCTCTCCTATTCCATCTAAATCAACTAGATTGTTTAATATTCTTTTTCTAGTTTTCGAATTAGATAGTTTTACAAATTCATTTATAGAGCCAAAAAAACTAGCTAAAATTTTTGCATTTTCTTGACCAATATGTCTAATACCTATTGAAAATATAAATTTATCTAAATTTATATTTCGAGATTTGGTAATTGCTTTTTTTAAATTATTTATTGAAACCTCTCCCCATCCATCTAGGTTCTCAATTTTCTTAAAGTCTAATTTAAAAATATCCGATGGTTCTTTGATTAAATTTAATTCCCAAAATTGATCAATAACTTTTTTTCCTAAACCATCGATATTAAATGCGTCTTTACTAACAATATGTTTAAGTTTTTCTTTAGCGATATATTTACAATCGTAACCCCTTGTGCACCTTCTGACTGCATCTTCTTTTTTTGTAGTTTTATTTTTTTCTTTTATAGTCAAAGCTCCGCATAAGCATTTTTTCGGAAAAATAAATTTTTTACTTTTTTTATCTCTTTTATCAGTATCAACCGTCACAACTTGCGGAATAACATCGCCTGCTCTTTGAATTTGAATTGTATCACCTAATCTAATATCTTTTCTTAATATTTCATCTTCATTATGTAAAGTAGCGTTTGAGACTACCACGCCTCCTACAGTAACTGGTTCTACTTTAGCAACGGGAGTAATAGCCCCGGTTCTGCCAACTTGAATTACTATTTTTTCAATTCGAGTTATAGCTTTTTCTGCAGAAAATTTATAAGCGGTAGCCCACCTTGGTGAATTTGAAGTGTTACCTAATCTTTTTTGTAAATTTATATCGTTTACTTTTAAAACTATTCCATCAATATCGTACTCTAAAGATGATCTAAGATTATCAATTTTTTTATGATATCTCTGAATATTATCTGCGCCTTCAATTTTTTCCGATAACGGATTAGTAGAAAAACCTAATTCATTTATTTTTTTTAAAAATTCAGACTGTCTTGAAAATACCATAGGTTTAATCATTCCAAATCCATAGGCAAAATATTTTAAGGGAATTTTAGATGTTTCAGAAGAATTTTTTTGTCTTAAAGATCCGCCAGCTGCATTTCTAGGGTTTGCAAATTTATCTTTTAATTTATAGAAATCTTTTTTACCTAGGTATATTTCACATCTAATTTCTAATAAATCAGGTAAGTTTTTAAATTCAATTCTTCTTGGTATTGATGAAATAGTTTTTAAATTTTCAAGAATATTTTCTCCCGTATGACCATCCCCTCTGGAAAGACCTTTTTTAAGAATACCTTTTTCATAAATAAGTGTTGCTGAAATTCCATCTATCTTTGGTTCACAGAATAATTCAATTTTTTGATTTTTAAGACTTAGAAAATTATAAATTTTCTTATGAAAATCATTTATATCGTTTATATCGAATGAATTTGATAATGATAACATAGGTGTTAAATGTTTGATTTTCTCAAACTTATTTGTTGGTTTGGCACCGACAATATTTTCTACAGAATTAATTTTTTTTAGAAAAGGATATTTTGTTTCTAATTCTTTTAAATTTTTTTTAAGATTGTCATACTCATGATCGGAAATTTTTGGGCTATCCTCTGAAAAGTAAAATTTGTTGTGTTTTTTTAGACTTTCTAATTGTTTTAAAAATTCTTGTTCAACTTTATGCTTATCTTTCATTATTTGATCATATTAATAATCTTTTTTAAAAAATTCTCACTTTTTTTATCTTTAATTGACGCAGAAAATTCCTTCTGAATATTGTAGTCTTTATTAAGTACTTTATATGATTGTGCATACCATTCACTAGAATTGTAATTATACCCGAGTATTTTAGCATAATTTTCTGCCTCTTTTTTTAATCCTAAATGGTAACTAATTTCAACTAATCTATGAAGAGCCTCCTCAATAAATACGGTTTTATCATAGTCCCTCACAATTATTTTTAGTCTATTTATTGCAGGTACCCATTTTTGTGTTGAAATGTAATATTTTGCTATAAATAATTCTTTAGCAGCTAATTGATTTTGAATTAAATCTTTTTTAAATCTTAAATCTAATGCATAATCAGAGTTAGGATATTTCTTTAAAAAAAAATCAATCTTTTTGTTAGCTTCTATTAATGGTTTAAGATCTTTTTTTTCATCACTAATTAACTCAAATTGGATTATAGCTAAGAGATAATGAGCATAAATAACATTTTTATCAGCAGGGTAAGTATTGAGATATCTTTCTAGTCCTTCTATCGCTTCATTATAAAAATTTATTCCATATAAACAGAAGCTTGCCATTAAAGAGGATTTTGCAGCCAGTTCCACTTGTTCAAAGTTAAGCTCTGCCTCAGAAAATTTTTTACTTGCGAAAAAAAAGTCTCTTCTCTCAAAAGATTTAATACCTTCCTCGTATAAAACAAATGGACTTATCCTCTCATCTTTTTTGTAATTTATCTCATCCTTTTTTGAACAGGAAAATATTAAAAGGATTATGATTAAAGAGGTTAATAGTCTGAACAACATATTTTTAACTATTATCAGATTGATTAAAAAATAATATGTTTAAAATTAAAAAATTATGCGTTTACTGCAATTTTAACAGAATTGTTGGGACTTATTTTCTCAGTAACTAAATCTTCCTGTAACTCGATTATTGAAAATGAAGATTTTTGAATAATTAATTTATTTAAAAATATATTAGTCAACTCATGTCCTCCTTGATTACATGAAACCTTACCAATCGTCCTATGACCAGATAATAAAAAATCTCCAGCTAAATCTAAAATTTTATGGTTAACAAATTCTTGGTTATTTCTTAGGCCTTCTTTATTAAGCACAGAATTTTCATCAACTACCACTGCGTTATCGAGAGATCCACCTTTCGCTAATCCTAACTTTTTTATTTTTTCGATATCTTCGTACAAACAAAAAGTTCTTGAAGTATATATATTTTTTAAGTCATCGATTTGGAAATTGACTAGATTTTTTTGTTTACCAATAATCTTATTTTCAAAGTTTAATTTATAATCTACCTCAAAATAATCACTTGGTTTAATTGAAATTTTTCTTCCATTATTTTCCATTGACACTTTTTTGGTAATTTTTATATATTTTCTTTTTTTGTTCAATTTAACTTTTTTTGTTTTATTAAGAATACTAATAAAAGGTTTTGCGGAACCGTCCATGATTGGTACCTCGCTGTTGTTAATTTCAATCAAAACGTTATCGATTTCTGAAATGTACAATGCAGCAAGTAGATGCTCAATTGTAGTAACTTTTATGCCATGGTTATTTTTTATACTAGTGCAAAGTTGTGTATCCGAAACATTTTTGTAATCTGCGAATATAAGATTGTTCTCTTTAAGATCCACTCTTTTAAAGATAATACCTTGATCTTCTTTAGCAGGTAAAATAGTTATTTTAGATTTTTTTCCTGAATGAAGACCTATACCTTCTATACTAACTGGGTTAGATATTGTTTGTTGATAAACTTTAAACATCCAGGTCTTATACATAATTTAAGATTTACGTTTAAAACAACTAATGTTTCTAAAAATAACAAATATTACTTAAAAAAAAGGCCGAAAATTCTTGAAATAGTGGTTTTTTTTTCATTAATAATTGGTAACGCTTCTTTTTTCCACCCAAATTGAACGAGTTGAATAGCTCTTAATGCAAGATTCTCAGTGCTAGGTC